>VGZJ01000034.1 GCA_016872595.1 Planctomycetota bacterium | reverse complement strand
CACACGGTGATGATGAAGAACGTCGCCGGACTCCACAACCGGATGTACGGGTAACGACCACACAGGATCGTCTGGCCGAAGTGCGACTGAACCAACACCTATTGCGCAACGAGTCTATTGAACAAGCTGTTCCCCGGCATGCCCGCACCGAAGGGCGGGTTCCCGTTCCCGCTGCCGTTCGGGAAGAAGCCGTAGCCCCACAATGTAGTCCTCACGCGGAGCGTGAGGACTACGATCTTTTCGCCTTGCTTCGCCCGTTTACCTCGCTATCCTCCGCGCGCCTTGCGTCCCGCTCGCGCGGAGGATTCCCATGCGTGTGCGTACCCTGTTGGCGATTGTGTGTGTGCTGTGCGCGCTGCCGGTGCTGGCGTCCGATCAGCGCCTCGGCGGGCACCCCGACACGCTCGTCATGATCTCCGACGCGCGCCTCGACGCGGCCTTCGACGAGCGCACCAAGCCCGAAGATCGGCCCGGCCTGATCGAGAAGGCCCGCGCCGGGTACGAGAGCGCGCTGCGCGCCGACGCCAAGAACCAAGGGGCGCTTCTCGGCCTCGCGCGACTGTACGCCCGCACCGGCCAGAAGGAAGACGCGGTGGCGGCGTACAAGGGCTACCTCGCGCACTACCCGAAGGACGCGGCCGTCGTGCACGAGGTCGCGATCGCGCACGCCAACTGGAAGGACTGGGCGCAGGCCACGGCGTGGTGCGAGTTCGCGCTGAAGATCGACCCCGAAGCGCGCGACGTCAAGCTGACACTCGGCCTGTGCCTCGCGTTCGGGGGGCGCTGCGAAGACGGGTGCGCCGTGCTGTGCCAGATCATGCCAGAACCGCAAGCGCGGCTCCACGTCGCCGGCGTGCTGCTCACGCAGGGCAAGCACGACGCGCGCGACGCCCAACTCCGGCTCGCGCTGAAGGCCGACCCGACGTACCGCCCGGCGCTCGACCTGCTGCGCGACACCGGGGCGCTGGCGCAGACCGCGAAGCCGGTCGCGCCGGGCGCGTTCGCGGCCGGGCTTGCGCCGCCGCTGCTGCCGTTCGTGCCGGGCGCGCAGGCCTACGGCCTCACCTACGCGCTCATACCGCTCGGTGATCGCGTCATCGCCTACAAGCTGCGGAACGCCGCCGCCGCGGACGTGGCCCACGCCTTCGCCGTGTACTCGCAGGGCAAGGGTTGGGCCGCGCGCATCGACTGCGACGCGGCCAACAACAACGTCATCATCGCCGCAACGGGCGCGGTTCACGCGCAGTTCGCGCGCCTCGTGAGCGAACTCGACCGCACCCCGGCGCAAGTACTGATGCAGGTCACGGTGATTCAGGTGCCGCGCTCCTTCATCGCGACGAGTGGCCTGAACGCGGGCGGCGCGGCCGACGCGACCACATGGACCCTTTCGGCGCGCGAAGTCGTCATGTTCAACGGCCTGCTGCGCGAGGCGAAGGAGAAGGGCCGGTGTGACATCCTCTCGCGGCCCCAGATTCAACTGTGCGACGGGCAGACCGGGTTCGTGCAGGTCGGCCAGCAGGTGCCGGTCGCCGCGGGCGCGGACATCAAGACCGTGGGCTGGGTCGTGGTGCCGGAGCGCGCGGTTCATCAGGTTCCGGTCGGGCTGACGACGCGCTTCACGCCGCACGTGTCCCCGGACGGCAAGAACCTCACGCTCGCGACCGAAGCGCAGCTGACCGAGCTGCTGCCCGGCACGGTGAAGGTGCCGGTCACGATCCACCACCCCGGCCTGCCGTACCCGCTGACCTCGTTCACCGAGATGCCGGCGTGCCGCACCGAGTCGCTGCGCGCCAGCACGAACCTGAAGTTCGGGGAAACGCTGGTCGCGGAGCTCCGCGGCCCCGCGTCGTCGTTCATCGGGAGGCTGCGCCAAGGGGCCAACTGCGCCGGCCCCGTCACGCTGTTGATCGTGACGCCGCACCTCGTGCAGCACGCGGAGACGGCGCGCCCGGCCGCGGGTTGGTTCGTGAAATGAGTGCGCCGGCGCGCGGGCGAGCAAACCGCTTTTCGCTTGCCCGCGCGCCGGGCGGTCGGGTAGCCTGCATGTCTCCCGCCACCACTCTCCCGCCGAGGCCGTCATGCCCGCTCGCCAGTGTCCCGGTGTGTCGCGGCGCTCGTTCCTCCAAGTCGGTAGCCTCGCGCTGGGCGGCCTCGCGCTGCCGCAACTGCTCCGCGCCGAAGAACAGTCCGGCACCCGCACCGGGCACAAGTCCGTCATCATGGTCTTCCTGTCCGGCGGGCCGCCGCACCAAGACATGGTCGATCTCAAGACGGACGCCCCGGACGACATCCGCGGCGAGTTCAAACCCATCCGAACGAACCTGCCCGGCCTCGACGTGTGCGAGCACATGCCGCGGCTCGCCAAGATGATGGACAAGTTCGCGGTCGTGCGGTCGCTGGTCGGGTCCGAGGGGCACCACTCCGCGTTCCAGTGCGTGACCGGGCGCACGCAGCAGAACCAGCCCGGCGGCGGGTGGCCGTCGTTCGGGTCGTGCGTCGCGAAGCTCCAAGGCGAGGTCACGGAGTCGGTGCCGCCGTTCGTCGGCCTGTCGCCCAAGATGACCACTTCGACGTGGGCCAACCCCGGCCAGCCGGGGTTCCTCGGCCGCGCGTTCGCGCCGATCACCCCGAACGCCGACGGCATGGCGAACATGGCCCTGCGCGGCCTCACCGTCGAGCAGTTCGCCGAGCGCAAGGAACTGATGAAGCGGTTCGACACGGTCCGCAAAGACCTCGACGCGACCGGCGCGATGGAGGGCGCGGAGGAGTCGACGCGGCGCGCGCTGAACATCCTCACCTCGACCAAGATCGCCGACGCGCTCGACCTGTCGAAGGAAGACCCGCGGCTGCGCGACCGCTACGGCCGGGGCGACCCCAAGCCCGCCGGGTACGGTGACGCTGGCCCGCTCCTCAATGATTACTTTCTCACCGCGCGCCGCCTCGTCGAAGCCGGCGCGCGCGTCGTCACCCTCGCCTACGGGCGCTGGGACTGGCACGGCAAGCCGCACGGCACCACGTTCGAGAACGCCCGGCACCACATCCCGGCCCTCGATATTGGCCTGTCGGCGCTGATCGAAGATTTGCACGACCGCGGGATGAGCGACGACGTGTCCGTCGTGGTGTGGGGCGAGTTCGGGCGCACCCCGAAGATCAACAAGGACGCCGGCCGCGACCACTGGCCCGCGGTCGGGTGCGCGATGCTCGCCGGCGGCGGCATGAAAACCGGGCAGGTGATCGGCAGTACGACCCGCGACGCCGGGGCCGCGAAGGACCGCCCGGTTCACTTCCAAGAAGTGTTCGCCACACTGTACCACAACCTCGGCATCGACCTCGCCGCCGCGACCGTCAAGGACCACGGCGGCCGACCGCACTACCTCGTCGACGCCGAGATGAAGCCGATGCGCGAACTTGTGTAGCGCCGGCCTTTACTCCGGGCGCGCGCGGCGCGAATAATGGCCGCGCCCGCGTCGAGGCCCAAATGGACCCCATCACCTTCTGGCAGATCGTCGCCGCGGCGCGCCGCGCGGACCCGCTCGCGCACGCCGACGCGCTCGTCGAAGGCTTGCGCGAACTGCCGTGGCCGGAGATCGTCGCGTTCCAAGTGCGGTTCGACGAACTCGTGAGTGCCGCGAACGTGGGCGACCTGCGCGCCGCGGCGCACCTCATTAACGGCAGCGCGGACGCCGGCGCGTTCCGCGACTTCCGCGTGTGGCTCGTCGCGCGGGGGCGCGACACCTACGAGCGCGCGCGGCGCGACCCCGATTCGCTCGCCGACGAGCTGACCGGCGACCCGGTGGACGGGTTCGGCCTCGACACCGCGGCCCTGCGCGCGTACGAATCGCGCACCGGCGGCAGCGACTTCTACGCGCGCCTCGACCGCCCGCTCACGGCGGCGCTACTCGCGACCCCGGACTGGGACCACGAGGACCGGGCCGAACTCGCGCGCCGCTTCCCGCGCCTGAGTGCGCTCTACCCCGAACCGGCGGACGCGGGGGAATGAGCGCGCGCAAAGCGGGCACTTTTCAAAATCGGTTGCACAACGCCCGCGCCCCTCACCGCGGTCCTCACGCGGAGCGTGAGGACTACGATGGGCCGAAGTTGCAAAACGAAAGACTCTGGTACAACTGGCGCTTATTAGAATGTCGCCGGTTCGCTCTGCGCCGCGAAGTGGCGTTTGTTGAAAAGGTTGCACAACACCCCCGTACCCGCGCCGTCCGACCCGCCGCGCGCACGATCCGCGCACCGTTCCGCGTCTGGACACCACTACATACTATACAGAGCGCCACACGCAATCAAGGGCCGTAGTACACTTTCGTGCGCTATTTCTTCTCCTTACCCAGATCGACGCCCTTCTTGCGGAGCGTGTCTTCGAGCTTCGCGCGGTCGGCTTTCGCCGGGTCGAACAGCACGACCACCTTCCCCTCCTTGAAGCTGGCCGTTGCCCAGTACACGCCGTCCACGGCCGCGACCGCTTCGTAGGCCGCGAGGTTGCACCCCAAGCACTCGCACCCGCGCGCGGGGATCGTCACCTGTTGGAGTTTGTCGCGGGCGATGTCGCGGCGCGGCTTGATGCCGAACGTGTGGCTCGTCGCGCCGCGCACCTTGTCGTTCACCAACTCGGCCACGCGCTCCGGCTTCTGGCCGGGCCAGTGCTTCGCGGGCGCGAACTCGACGGTAACCTCGGCCTCGTCGAAGTTGACCGCGACCAGCTTGAAGTCCGGCGCGAGGGTCTCGAACCCGGTGCGCAGGGCCTTTTCGCGGTCGCGCGAGAACAGGCCGGTGACGCGGTACGTCACGCGCTCGACCTTCGGTTCCGCCTTCGGCGGCTGCGCGCCGGCGGTACTCGCGCACATCAGAAGCACAACCGGAATGAGGCGCTGGCGCATGTTCGCGGCTCCGTGACGATTCACCCCGAAGGTTACGAGCGGCGCGACCCCCGTCAACGGCCGCGACGGGTTGCCTCGACTTCACGACTGTGTCGGCCACCAAGCCCCGCAAGGTGGGAAGGTGAAGACAACGGCGCGCCTCGCGGGTATGATCGGCTCCAGCCTCAATCGCTTTCCGGGGGCCGCATGACTCGTTCGCTCCTCTCCCTCGCACTCGTTGCCGTCGCAGTGCCGGCGCGCGCGGCCGATCCCGTGGACTTCAACCGCGACGTGCGGCCCATCCTGTCGGACAAGTGCTTCGCTTGCCACGGCCCGGACGAGAAGCACCGCAAGGCGAAGCTGCGCCTCGACGACGGCAAGGCCGCGCACGCCTCCGGCGCGATCGCGCCCGGCAAGCCCGCCGATAGCGCGATCATTCAGCGCCTCCTCGCGGACGAAGGCGAGCGGATGCCACCGAAGAAATCCGGCAAGTCGCTGACCGCGGCCGAGATCAACACGCTGAAACGATGGGTGAGCGAGGGCGCGAAGTACGCCCCGCACTGGGCCTACGTCCCCCCGCAGAAGCACGACGTACCGAAGGCGACCGGCGCGACCAACTTCATCGACAACTTCCTGCTCGCGCGCCTCGAACGCGAGAAGCTGACGTTCGCACCGGAAGCGGACCGGCGCGCGCTCGCGCGCCGGCTCCACTTCGACCTCACCGGCCTGCCGCCGACCCCGGCCGCGGTGGAGGCGTTCGTCAGCGACAAGTCGCCCGACGCTTACGAGAAACTCGTCGATCAGTTGCTCGCGAGCGAGCACTACGGCGAGCGCATGGCAACGTACTGGCTCGACCTCGTGCGCTACGCGGACACGGTCGGCTACCACGGCGACCAAGACCACCACGCCACGCCCTACCGCGACTACGTCATCGACGCCTTCAACCTGAACGTGCCGTTCGACCGCTTCACCCGCGAGCAACTGGCCGGCGACCTGCTGCCGAAGCCGACGACCGATCAGCTCATCGCGACGTGTTACAACCGGTTGCTGCAAACGTCGCACGAGGGCGGCGTGCAGGCGAAAGAGTACCTCGCCATCTACGCGGCCGACCGCGTGCGGAACGTGTCCGCGGTGTGGATGGGCGCGACCGTCGGGTGCGCGCAGTGCCACGACCACAAGTTCGACCCGTACACCGCGAAGGACTTCTACGCGCTGGCCGCGTTCTTCGCGGACGTGGACGAGGAGAAGCACCTGCGCGGCGGCGGAGCGGACCGGGTTCCCACGGTGCGCGCCCCGGAGGTTCCGGTTCACACCCGACGCGAGCGCGAGCGCCTCGACGCGCTCGAAAAGGAAATCGCGCAACTCGCGAAGCTCGATTCGGGCGACGCCGCGAAGCGGCTCGCGGTACTCACCAAGGAGCGCGACGCGCTCAAGAAGGCCCAGCGCCTCGTGATGGTGACACAGGCCCTGAAGGAGCCGCGCACGGTGCGCGTGCTGCCGCGCGGCAACTGGCTGGACGACACCGGCCCGGTCGTCGAACCCGCGGTGCCGGCGTTCATGGGCAAGCTTTCTGTGAAGGGTCGCGCGACGCGCCTCGACCTCGCCAACTGGCTCACCGACGCGAAGGGCGCGGGCGGCCTCACGGCCCGCGTGTTCGTGAACCGACTCTGGTACTTGTACTTCGGCACCGGCCTGTCGAAGTCGCTCGAAGACTTCGGCGCGCAGGGCCAAGCGCCCAACCACCCCGAACTGCTCGACGCTCTCGCGCTGGAGTTCGCTGAGAAATGGGACGTGAAGCGCGTCGTCAAGCTGATCGTGATGAGCCGCGCGTATCGGCAAAGCTCCGCGGAACCGGCGGCGCTGCGCGAGCGCGACCCCGAAAACACGCTGTTCGCGCGGCAGGGCCGCTGGCGGCTGCCGGCCGAGAGCGTCCGCGACAACGCCCTCTTCGTCAGCGGGCTGTTGGTGCTCGACGTGGGGGGGCCGAGCGCGAAGCCGTACCAACCCGTAGGCTTCTACAAGCACCTGAACTTCCCCAAGCGCGAGTACGTGAGCGACGCGGACGCGAAGCAGTGGCGGCGCGGTGTGTACGTCCACTGGCAGCGCCAGTACCTGCACCCGATGCTGAAAGCGTTCGACGCCAGCACCCGCGAGGAGTGCGCCGCGCAACGGGCGCGATCCAACACGCCGCTCGCGGCGCTCGTGCTGCTCAACGACCCGACCTTCGTGGAAGCCGCCCGCGTGCTCGCGCAACGCGCGCTCGCCGACGGTGGCAAGACCGACGCCGAGCGCTTGGCGTTCGCGTTCCAGCACGTCACCTCGCGCGCCCCGGACGCAACCGAATCGCAGGTGCTGCTCAAACTGATGGAGAAAGGGCGCGCGGCGTACACGGCCGACGCCACCGCCGCGACCGCCCTGCTGAAGATCGGGCAATCGCCGTTGCCGAAAGACGTAAGCGCCCCAGAACTGGCGGCATGGACGGCCGTATGCCGCGCGCTGCTCAACTTGAGCGAAACGATTACGAGGGAGTAACGCAAATGTCCCCCTTCTCTCCGCTGTCGCGCCGGGCGTTTCTCTCCACCGTCGCGCTGAACGCGCTGCTCGCGCGCGATTCGGGCGGCGCGCCCAAGCACCACCACGCGCCGAAGGCCAAGCGCGTCATCTACCTCTACATGAGCGGCGGGCCGAGCCACCTCGAAACGTTCGACTACAAGCCGAAGCTCGACAAGCTCGACGGCCAACCGATGCCGGAGTCGTTCACTAAGGGCCAACCGATCGCGCAGCTTCAGGGCGCGAAGCTGAAGGTGCAAGGGCACCTCACGAAGTTCAAGCAGCATGGCAAGAGCGGGCAGTGGATCAGCGACTTCCTGCCGTATCACGCCAAGTTCGCGGACGACATCGCCATCGTGCGGTCGATGGTCACGGACCAGATCAACCACGACCCGGCACACACGATGATGAACACCGGCACCGCGATCAGCGGGCGGCCGAGCATGGGCAGTTGGATCACCTACGGCCTCGGGAGCGAGTGCGAAGACCTGCCGGGGTTCGTCGTTATGACGAGCTTCGCCGGGCGCAACCCGCAGCCGATCTCACAGCGCATGTGGGGCAACGGGTTCCTGCCGGGGCGGTTTCAGGGCGTCGAGTTCAACAGCACCGGCGACCCGGTGTACTACCTGCGCAACCCCGCGGGCGTGTCCGGCGCGCAACAGCGGGCCCTCGTCGATGCCGTGGGCGAACTGGACCGGCACCGCAACGCCACCGTGAAGAACCCGGAAGTCGAGACGCGCGTGCAACAGTACGAGATGGCCTTCAAGATGCAGGCCAGCGTGCCGGACCTGATGGACATTTCGAAGGAACCGAAGGACGTGCTCGACCTGTACGGGGCGAAGCCGGGCGACGGCTCGTTCGCGTCGAACTGCCTGACCGCGCGCCGGCTGGCCGAGCGTGGCGTCCGGTTCATCCAACTCTACCACCGCGACTGGGACCACCACGGCGACTTGGTGAAGTACATGGGCGTTTGTTGTGGCGCGACCGACCGCGCGACGTGGGCGATCCTCACCGACCTGAAGCGCCGCGACATGCTGAAGGACACGCTCATCGTTTGGGGCGGCGAGTTCGGCCGCACCCCGATGTTTCAGGGCAAGGGCGGGCCGGGCCGCGACCACCACATCAAGGGCTTCAGCATGTGGCTGGCCGGCGGCGGCGTGAAGGGCGGGATCGGCTACGGCGGGACCGACGAGTTGGGCTACGCCTCGGTGGACAACGTCGTCCACGTCCGCGATCTGCATGCCACCATCCTGCACCTGCTCGGTCTCGATCACCAGAAGCTGTCGGTGAAGTATCAGGGGCTGGACATGCGGCTCACGGGCGTCGAACAGGCGCGCGTGGTGAAGGACGTGTTGGTGTAACCGATCCCGGGAACGCGGGCGTCCCGCCCACCAAGCGCGCCCAGTGGCGTTTTGAGTGTCCGCTGAACGGAATCGAGGGGTCAGCAGCGGGCGGGACGCCCGCGGTCCCGGGATTACTTCGGCCGCGGCATCGGGGCCAGCGGCGCGGGGCGCGCGTTGGTGTGCGTCACGGTGAACTGGTCGAGCACTTCGCCCTTCACGTCCACTTGCCAACCGCGAACGGTGAGGCCGTCGAGTTCGAGAACGAGGCTGCTGGGAATCGCGAAGCCGCGCTTGCCCTTGTTCGCGGGCATCGGCACAAGGGCCGGGTGCGTGAACCGCCCGGCGGGGCGCGTGCCGCCGCCGCACCCGGCGACGAGGTGCATCGTGCCGCTGCCCGGCCCCGCGACCTTCTTCAGCGCGGCCGTGCGCCCGTCGTCCTCAACGACGACGTGCTTCGCGCGGTCGAAGGTGTGCCGCGCGCCGCTGTGCCCGCGGAGCAGGTACGAGCGCTGGTAGGTGTGGTCGTGGCCCGTCAGCGACAGATCGACGCCGTACTCGTCGAACAGCGGAACGAGGCGCTCGCGCAGCTTCACCAGAGGGCCGTTGGTGTCGCTGTTGTAGTTGCCGTCGCAGTACAGCGGGAAGTGCTGCACCACCCAGACCCACTGCCGCGCGGTGCTGCGCAGGTCGCGCTCCAGCCAATCGAGTTGCCGCTTCCACGGGATGTGCGCCTCATCCTCGGTTTCCTCCAGCCACGCCTTCCACGGGTCCATCACGACGAGGTGCAGGTTGCCGATGTCGGCGGAGTAGTAGAGTTGGTTCCGCGACGGCACGCCGCCGGCCGCGCCGCGGGTGTTCGTCGTGAACAGGTACTTGTACGCGCTGTCGATGTCGTGGTTGCCGGTGCAGGGCCACAGCGGTGTTGAAGCGAGTTCGTCCGCGTACACGCCGAAGAAGGCCGTTTGGTACTGGTCGTCGGTGCCCATCGGGTAAGCGTTGTCGCCGAGCAGTATTAGGCCGTCGAGCGGCTTGCCGGCGTTGAACTTGCGGAACCCGTTGCGGACCTTGATCGGGTCGGTCACGTCGGTGGCGGCCAGCGCCTGCTTCGGGTCGTCCGTGCGCGGGCGGTTGCTGCCGCTGTCGCCGAGCAGCCAGAACCGCATCTTGCGGGCGGTGCCCGGCACGGGCGACGTGCGGAACCGGTGGCGCTCGTCCGCGCCGCACACCACCACGCGATCCGCTTCGATGGCGTAGTAGTACGTCGTGTCCGGTTTCAGGAAGTCGACGGTCGCCTGCCAGTCGCGGCAGTACGGGAAGTGTCCGTTGGCCTCGGTCGCGCTCACGGCCCGGTCGAGCGCGTCCGGGTCGGTGCCGTACCGCAGCACGCACGAGTAGCGCACGCTGGCATCCGTGCGCCAGCGCACGGTGATGCCGTCGGGCCGCTGCACCTGCAGGTACGGCCCGCGGCGCAGTTCCGCGGACTGCGCGAAGGCGAACGCGCCGCTGCCGAGGAGGGAAGGAATCGCGCTCACCGTGTCACCCGCACGAGTTCGACGCCGTGGTCTTCCACCTTGAACGCTGCGGTCTTGCCGTCCAGTTTGAGCGCGGTCCACTTCTTTGCGGCGCGGTCGAAGTACTCGACGCTCTTAGGGGCCGCGCCGAACGCGAGCTTCACGTCCTGCGATTCGTAGGGGTTGTGGTTGGCGAACACGAGCACGTCGCGCTTGTCCGCGTCCGCGAACTGGCCGACCAGCACCTCGCCGCTCGCGATCTGGAACCAGTGGTCCTTCGGGGTCGGCTTGAGGCCCGCGGGCACCGCGGCCGGCGCGACCGGGTCGTTCTTCGCGCTCTTGGTGATCGCGGTCGAGTACACCGCGCTCGGAACGCCGATCTTCATCAGCTCGTCGCCCACCGCCGCGAACCGCCCGTTCACTTTCTTGAGGTCTTCGCCGAGTGGGGTCAGCGCGAACGTCTTCTTGTCGGTGATGTCCGCGGCGAAGTGGTAGAAGATGCCCTTCAGCCCGAAGGGGACGCTGGTCGCGTAGGTGTAGCCGACGCGGTTGGGGTTCCCCTTCCCCACGATGCCGCTGGTGGCGTCGTCGTAGCGGAGGAACCCGATCTTCTTGGCCTGCGCTGTACCCAGCGCTTTATCGAGGTGGCCCCAGTGCCCGCCGCGCTTCCAGTGGAAGTCGTAGTACCCGAACGTGTCCATGCCCTCGACGCGGTTGACGCGGTTCATGTAGGTGGTGCCGATGTAGGCCATGTGGTTCGGGTCCCACTCGTGGACGTTCTTCACGTCGCGCGTGCGCCCCGCAACGGTGACGTCGGTGATGTTGTCGCTCCACAGGTGATAGCCGTAGATGGTGTCGCTGTCCTTCAGGCTCTCGCACAGCTTCTTCGCCGCGTCCGGGTTCTTGTAGACGTGGTGCGGGCCGACCAGCAGATCGACGAAGATCAACATGCCGTGCTTCTTGCAAATCTCCGCGCGCCACGGTTCGTACTGGCACAAGATCACGTTGAAGTGCGCGGCCTTCGCGCTCTTCACGAGCGCCTCGAACTGCTCTTTATCTGTGGGCAGGTTGTCGCCGGCGTAGCCGTGGTTGTAGACGATGGCGAACACCTTCGGCTGGCGCTTGGCGTCGGGTTCGGCCGCGGAAAGCGCGGGCGCGGCGAGCAACACGACGAGCGCGGAGAGAAGCGAGCGCACGGGCGGGCCTCCGGGAGGAGAGGGGCGGCGGGTGGGATCCGAGTGCCCGAACGAGTGTAGCCGCGCGTCGCGCGCGGCGAAACAGAGAAGTGACAGACGGGCCAACTGTGTAGCGCAGCGACCGCTACTGTAGTGAGGCCGGAGCTACCCGCGCGGTTCAGCGCCGGCCTCACTGAGGCCGGCTACCGTAAGCGGGGGTTCCGGGATCGCGTCCGGCTCCGGCGCGTGCGCGACGCGCCCGGCGCGGAGTTCCGCCGGCGGCTCCTTGATGTCCCACGCGAGACGGAACAGCGCGAGCAGCTTGATGAACTGGTAGGTCATGTCGAGTTCGTACCACGCGAACCCGTGCCGCGCGGAGTACGGGGCGCGGTGGTGGTTGTTGTGCCACCCGTCGCCCATCGCGAGGTAGCCCAGCACCGCGTTGTTGCGGCTCCCCTCGCCGGTGTCGAACCGCTGCTTGCCGAACAAGTGGCCGATAGAGTTGACCGCGAACGTCACCTGAAACACCAGCACCACGCTCAGGCAGTAGCCGTAGAGCAGTCCGTTCAGGCCCATGACCGCGTACCACGCGGCGGCCATCAGCAGCCCGGGGATCATCCACAGCCGATCGAGCCACACCAACTCGCGAAACTTGGCGAGGTCGTGAACGCCGCGCTCGTCGGGGTGCATCAGGTCTTGTGTGAACAGCCAGCCCATATGCCCGTGCAGGAACCCGCCCACGACCGGCGAGTGCGGATCGCTCGGGGTGTCGGAGTGCTTGTGGTGCAGCCGGTGGTGAACGACCCACCAGAGCGGCCCTTTCTGGAGCGCGGCGCACCCGGCCGCGGCGAGCAGGAACTGGAACCAGCGCGAGGTCTTGAACGAGCGGTGCGAGAAGTACCGGTGCATCCCGGCGGTAATGCCCAGCCCGTAAATGCGCGTGCCGACCAAGATCGCCACAACCGACCAAACGGTGAACTCGACGAACGGGATCGCGGCCAGCGACAGGTGAACGAGAATCAGCGGCGAGAGGGAGAGTGCGACGCGGGTCGCGCGATACCAAGTCGGGCGTGCGGGCGTCAACGGCGCGGCGGGAGCGGTCTGCATCACGGGGAACCGGGGTAAGAGTGTCCCGGCCGTCCGGGGCTGTGTACGAGTACGAGCTACGCACTTTACCCGACAGCGCTCCGCCTGACGACGGCGCTTCGCCCGGTTCGTGCAGTTAGTAAGTTGGGGGATTTGGGCCGGCGGTACGCGGGCGCTTGCTCCGCGCGCAGAATGTGGTACCGTGCGGGCTTACTCACTCCGCGAAAGGCCCGCCCATGTTCGGTTCGTCCGCCCTCGACGTCGCCATAGGCCTCGCGTTTCTGTACCTGCTGCTGAGTCTGATTTGCACCGCGCTCAACGAGTTGATCGAGGCGATCATCCGCAGGCGCGGCACGTACCTGATGAAGGGCGTACAGGAACTGCTCGGCGGGCCGACCGCGCAAGGGCTGTTGGCGCAGGTGTACGGTCACCCGTTCGTGGCGTCGCTGTACAGCGGGACGTTCGGCTCGAACGCGCGGCTGCCGTCCTACGTCCCGTCGCGGCAGTTCGCGCTCGCGCTACTCGACCTCGTGCTGCCGGCGAGCGCGACGCAGAAGTCCGGGGCCGCGCTCGCCGTGGCCGGAAGCCGCACCGACTTCATTTCCGCCTCGCGCCACGTGAAGGCGCTGCGCGACGCGGTCGCCGCGCCCGGGCCGCTGACCGCGAACGTGAAGGCCGCGCTGCTCGCGCTCATCGACGCCTCCGGCGACGACCTCGAGCGGATCCGCGACAACATCGAGAAGTGGTACGAGGGCACGATGGACCGCGTGGCCGGGTGGTACCGGCGGCACCTCGTGCGGATCAGCGTCGCGGTCGGCACCGTGCTCGTGGTGTGCCTGAACGCGGACACGTTCGCCATCGCCGACAGCCTCGCGCGCGACCAGACGCTGCGCACGTCGGTGGCCGCCGCCGCCGAGAGCTACGTGAAGAACGCCCCGGCGAACCCGAACCCGAAGGAGCAGGACGAGAGCGCGAAGGAGCGCATCCGCGAGGTGGCGAAGCGGGTGAACGAGGCGAAGGCGTTCGGGTGGCCGCTGGGCTGGGACCGGAGCGACCCGCGGACGATCCCGCGGATCGACGACAAGGTCGGCGACGATGTGGCCGCGTTCTGGCGCGCGGTCGGCGCGTGGCTGCTCAAGTTGCTGGGCTGGGCGCTGACCGCCATCGCGGTCAGCATGGGCGCGCCGTTCTGGTTCGACCTGTTGAACCGCATGGTCGCGGTGCGATCGACGATGAAACCGAAGGAGGGAACGCACCCGTAGCGCGCGGTCACTCCACCGTCACGCTTTTGGCGAGGTTGCGGGGCTTGTCCACGTCGCACCCGCGCGACAGGGCGATCTCGTAGGCGAGCAGTTGCAGCGGCACCGCGGCGACGACCGGCTGCAGGTACTCCGGCACGTCGGGCACCGCGATCACGTCGTCGGCCACCGATACCACGTCGCGGTCGCCGGCGCTGGCGACGGCAATGACCGGGCCGCCGCGGGCCTTGATCTCCTGCATGTTGCTCATCACCTTGTCGAACACGTTGCCGCGCGGCACGAGGAACACGCTCGGCGTGTTCTCGTCCACGAGCGCGATCGGCCCGTGCTTCATCTCCGCGGCCGGGTAGCCCTCGGCGTGAATGTAGCTGATCTCCTTCAGCTTCAGCGCGCCCTCGAGCGCGAGCGGGTACAGGTACTGCCGGCCCAGATAGAGGACGTTGGTTGCGCCGGCGTACCTCGCGGCCACTTCCTTCACGCGGTCGTGGCACTCCAGCGCCTTGCGCACGGCGTCCGGCAGCGCGCGCAGGTCGTCGATGACGTGCTGGCCCTGAATGCTGGACAGGTGCCGCGTGCGGCCCAGATACAGCGCGAGCATCGTGAGCACGCACACCTGCGACGTGAACGCCTTCGTGCTGGCGACCCCGATTTCGGGGCCGGCGTGCAGGTACACGCCCCCGTCGGCCTCGCGCGCGATGCTGCTGCCGACCGCGTTGCAAATCGCCAACGTGGTGTGGCCCATGCGCTTGCTCTCGCGCAGGGCCGCGAGCGTGTCGGCGGTCTCGCCGCTCTGGGTGAGCGCGAGCACCACCGTGTTGCGGTCGATGGGCGGGTTGCGGTAGCGGAACTCGCTGGCGTACTCCACTTCCACCGGCACGCGCGCCAGCTCTTCGAACAGGTACTCGCCCACGAGCGCCGCGTGGTAGCTGGTGCCGCACGCGGTCATGATGACGCGGTCGATCTGGCGGAGCTGTTGCGCGCCGAGGTTCAGCCCGCCGAAGTGGGCCGTACTGTCGGCCGAGTCGAGCCGGCCGCGCATGGCGTTCGCGAGCGCGTCGGGCTGCTCGTAAATCTCCTTCAACATGTAGTGCGGGAAGTCGCCCTTGTCACTGTCCCCGTCGCCGAGGAACGCGCCAATGTCCTGCACCGAGACCGACGCCGGCGCGAGGTCGTGGTCGCGTACCTCCCACTCGGTTTCGGTCAGCGCGCAGATTTGCCGGTCGCTGAGGTACACGACCTTATCGGCGAACCCGGCGAGCGCGTTCGCGTCGGAGGCGAGGTACGTCCCGTCGGTGCCGATGCCGACGACGAGCGGGCTGCCGAGGCGCGCGCCGACGATGAGACCCGGTTCGCCCTTCGCCATGACCGCGATGCCGTAGGTGCCCTTCACCAGCGCGAGCGCCTTCTGTACCGCGCCGATCAGGTCGCCCTGATAGTAATGGGCGACGAGGTGGCACAGCACTTCGGTATCGGTGTCCGAGCGGAACTGCGTGCCGGCGGCTTGAAGCTGCTGCTTGAGCGCGGCGTAGTTCTCGATGACGCCGTTGTGGACGAGGGCGATGTCGCCGGCGGTGCTGGTGTGCGGGTGGGCGTTGCGGTCGGTCGCGCCGCCGTGGGTGGCCCAGCGCGTGTGGCTGATGCCGTGGCACCCCGGCGCGGGGTGCGCCGCGACGTGCTTGCGCAGCTCCGCGAGCCGCCCGGCCTTCTTCCGCAGGTGAAGTTCGTTGCCCGTGCTGGTGACAAGCCCCGCGCTATCATAGCCGCGGTACTCGAGCCGGCGCAGCCCTTCGAGCAGAACCGGCGACGCCTCGCGCCGCCCCGTGAACCCGACGATCCCGCACATGACGTGGCTCCCTTCCGTGGGCGACGGAGTGTACCGGCCGAGGCGCGAAGAAGGGAAGGGGAGATTGGCGGCGCGCCAGGGACTAGTCTCGTTTCGGGATCGTTGTAGCGGGCGCGAGTACCGAGTACACAGTACTCGGCACTGGGTACTCGGTACTGGGTACACGCGCCCGCTACAACGATCCCGAAACGAGACTAATGGGATGAAGTCACGACGGTGGTGTTGCTGAGGATCGCGTTCGTGGTACTCGAACGTTCAGTCTGTGTAGGAGCGCGGCGGTGTGGTGCTACCGCTTGATCTTGCACTTCGGCAATGCTTTCTGAAGCGAAGCCACAACGGTGGCTGAGACGCGGTCGCAGTGGCTCAGATCGAGGAATTGGAGTGCGGTCAGATTCCTCAAGTACATTACTCCCACGCCGGTCAGCCCGGTGCACCACGTGAGGTCGAGGTGTTGAATCGCTGCAAGCCCCTTCAGATACTTCAAGCCTTCGTCGTAGACGTGTCCGCAGTGGCCCAAGTCGAGGTGCTGGAGCGAGGCCAGTCCTTTCAGGTGGATGAAGCCGGTGCCATCTACCTGCTCGCACCACTTCAGATCAAGCCGTTGGAGTGAGCTGAGCTCGATCAGGTGAGTGAAATCTGCATCATGGAGCGATCGGCAGTGGCTAAGGTCAAGGTATTGCAGGCTGGTTAGCCCCTGCACAAAGCCGAGCGCGTACCCGATGCTTGGAAAGCCCCTCAAGTTGAGTTCTTGGAGCGCGGTGAGCCCTTTCAACGCGACAAGCCCGGACGCTTCGTGCGTGCACTCGCGATTCACTTGGAAGTGATACACCTGCCCTGATTCGATGGTGACCTCGGCCGGTGTGTCAGTAACTTTTTGCCACTCTGATTTGGACGTACCGGCCGGTCGCGAGTACCACTCCCCTGGCACAGTCAGATTGATCGTCTTGAGCCTCGGGGTCGCGGGAACAGCATTGGGTGGCTTGGGTATTATCGGCTTCAGACCGTTCGCAACCGGGGCCGTGTGCTTTGCGCCGGCCCGCTCGTCACTTTGCAGGTAGTCGGCAAGTACGGTCGCGAAGGCATTCGCGGATTGGTAGCGGTCGGCCGGGTTCTTTGCCAGCGCCTTCAAGCAGAGCGCGTCCAACTGCGGGTCGAGACCGGGGCACACCGCTGATGGAGGCCGCGGTATCGTGTGAACGTGATCCAACATTAGCGCTAGCGTATTACCGGTGAACGGCGGTTCCCCGGCCAACAACTCATAGAGAATAACGCCGAGACTGTACACGTCGGACAGCGGGCCGACTGCGCCCGGAGTGGCCCCGTCGCCCCACTGCTCTGGTGCCATGTACTTGGGCGTCCCCTTGATTCCGCCGCTCGACGCGCCGGGTTGATCGACCAGACGGGCGAGTCCAAAATCGGCAACCAACATCTCATCCTCGACGTCGTCGTAGAGGACATTCGCCGGTTTCAGGTCGCGGTGAACGACTCCGTGGCGGTGGGCGCACGCCAAGCCCGTCGCCAGTTTCTTGGCAATTCCAATAGCGGTCGAGACCAGTAGCAGGCCGCGCTTGAGCAGGTCCGCTAGGCTGCCACCGGCAACAAATCGCATGACGATGTACGGCAAGTCACCGTCGGCACCAACGTCGTACACCGGGCACACATTCGTGTGGTGGATTTTCGCCGTCGCGCGAGCCTCGCGCAGGAACCGTTCGCGGAAGTCGGCCGTTAATCCAACGCTGTGCGGCACCTTGATCGCCACGTCTCGGTTCAGTGGTGCGTCGAACGCCAAGTACACCCGGCCGAACGCTCCTTCACCGAGTACCCGCCTGATTTCAAACCGACCGATGGTTTGCCCCGGACCGCGTGCGATGCGATCGAGGTCCGGTGGTCGCTGGTTCTGGGTGCCGTCGGGGTCGCTCATGGTGGCTGCCGTGGGTGTGGCTCCAAGATGACGGATCAGGGACGAAGAGAGACCGGCGCGAGCACTCTTACCCCACCAGCGCGCGGATGGGCGCGCCTTCGGTTACACGGTAGGGGCGGCCTTCGGGGTCGCGGAAGTGCGCGTCGCTGGAAACGCCCAGCAGGTGGAGGATCGTCGCCATCAGATCGGCCGGCGTGTAACCCTCGGTGACGGGCACGCCGCCGTGTTTGTCCGTCTGGCCGATCACCTGACCGCCGCGCACCCCCGCGCCCGCGAAGAAGCACGGGAACACGTCGCCCCAGTGGTGCCGGCCGTTCGTGAACACCTCGCCCGATGCGTTCTTCCCGCCCGCGGTGATCGGCGAAATCTTCGGCGTGCGGCCCATCTCGCCGCACATCACCACGAGTACGTCGTCCATGAGGCCGCGCTGGTCGAGGTCGTCGAGGAACCCGCTCAGGCCGCGGTCGATGGACGGTAACAGCTTGCCCTTCAGGTCGCGGAAGGCGTTCTGGTGCGTGTCCCAGCCGCGCAGGTTGATCTGCACGAACCGCACGCCGGCTTCGACCAAGCGGCGCGCGACGAGGAACCCCTGCCCCCACTCCTCGCGGCCATAGCGGTCGCGCACGCTCGGCGCTTCGCGCGACAGATCGAACGGGTTCGCACGGCCGGGCTTGAGCGCGGCCATCAGTTCGATCGCGCGCTTGCGGTTGGTCGCGTGCGAGATCGCGGCCGGGGCGTCGGCGGTGCGGCGCATCGCGTCGAGCCGACCGAGCAGCGACGAGCGGTTTTCCAGTTCGGCCGCGGAGACGCCCACCCCACCGAGGTCGGGCAACTTGAACGAGGCGTCGCGGCAACTGCTGTTGTCCCACCACGCCTTCGGCCCCTTGCCGGCGGCACGGGCCGGGTCGTTCGGGTCGTCGTGGCTGAAGCAGTTCGGGCACGACCCGGCGGCGTCCGGCGCGCGGCACAGCGGCGCGAGATCGACGCCCCACGGCTCGTAGTTCGGCCCCAGCACGCCGGCCCCGCGACCGGGGTAGCGCATCAGGCTCGTGCGCGGTAGCTCGACGGCTACCGGAAGCGCGACGCCGGCCGCGGGCGGGTTCGCGTAGGCAACCATTGAGGCCAGCGACGGCCACTCGAACCGCCCCTTCCGCGGACCGACGATGCTGGCGTTCGTGTCGCCTAAGGGCATCTCCGCGCGGCCGGTTTGCAGAAGGTACGTTGCGCTGTTGTGCTCGTTGCGGAACTCGCGGCCCGCCTGGTGGTGCATCGTCCGCACCACGGCGAACTTGTCCGAGCGCGCCGCGAGTTGCGGCAGGTACTCGCAGAACCGCACGCCGGGGCTTCGCGTTTGTGTGGTCCCGTACTCGCCGCGAATCTCGGCCGGCGCGTCGGGCTTGGGGTCAAAGGTTTCGTGCTGGCTCGGCCCTCCCGACTGGAAAATGAAGACGACCGATTTGGCCTTGCCCGCGCGCACGGGCGCGGCGGCGTCGAGCCGCGCCTGCGACAGCCCGAACAGGCTCAGCCCGCAGACGTGCAGCAGGTCGCGCCGGCCGATGTCCGGGTGGTCGGAGCGCACGCAACCGAAGCGGCGGTTCATGACGTGTCCCGGCAATAAAGAAAGCACGCCCGATTCTACCCGCGCCCGCGCCGGCCGCGAGCCGAAATCCCCCCGCGCGCCGTTGCCCCGCGCCGCGCGCGCGGGTCTAATGGCGGTTGCTCACCGACTCTCCCACCGAGCCACTCGCAATGTCCCGCTGGTTCCTCGCGCTCGCCGCCGCTTGCTTCGCCACGCCCGCGGCGCGTGCCGCCGCGCCGGTCGATTACCTGCGCGACATCAAGCCCGTCCTGAAAGAGCGGTGCTACGCCTGCCACGGCGCGCTGAAGCAGAAGGGGAAATTGCGCCTCGACACGGCGGCGCTGGCGACGACCGGCGGGCGCACCGGCCCGGCGATCACGCCCGGCAAGCCCGGGAGCCTGCTGCTGGAGCGCGTGTGCGACACGGACGACCGCACGCGGATGCCGCCCGAAGGTAAGCCGCTTTCGCCCGAACAGATCAAGCTGTTGAAGGCGTGGATCGAGCAAGGCGCGAAAGCACCAACTGACGAGGCACCGGAACTCGACCCGTCGAAGCACTGGGCGTTTCAG
This sequence comes from Planctomycetota bacterium, assembly GCA_016872595.1. GTDB lineage: Bacteria > Planctomycetota > Planctomycetia > Gemmatales > Gemmataceae > Gemmata. Next base: position 12,669 of record VGZJ01000034.1, on the reverse strand, counting down.
CCAGTAATTCGCCCACCAGTCCCCGTTGGCCGCGAGCCGCAGGCGAGCGCGAACCCCATCGACAGGTTTCTTTCAGCACGGTGGGAGCAACGCGGGCTGAAGCCGGTCGGCGAAACCGACAAGGCCACCCTGCTCCGCCGCGTGTACCTCGACCTCGTCGGCGTGCCGCCCACGCGCGACGAGTTGCTCGCGTTCCTCAAAGACGACGCGCCGGACGCTTACGAGAAGGCCGTCGACAAGTTGCTCGCGAGTCCGCAGTACGGCGAGCGCTGGGGCCGGCGGTGGATGGACGTGTGGCGGTACTCCGACTGGTACGGCCGCCGCTCCGTGCCCGACGTGCTCAACAGCTACGGGCAGGTGTGGCGCTGGCGCGACTGGATCGTGAAGTCGCTCAACGACGACCGCGCCTACGACGAGATGATTCGCCTCATGCTCGCGGCCGACGAACTCGCGCCGACGAAGGACGAAGACCTTGTGGCGACGGGGTTCGTGGTCCGCAACTTCTTCCGGTGGAATTACAACAACTGGATGCGCGACAACGTCGAGCACACCGCGAAGGCGTTCCTCGGCCTCACGTTCAACTGCTGCCACTGCCACGACCACAAGTACGACCCGATCACGCAGGAGGAGTACTTCAAGCTCCGCGCGGTGTTCGAGCCGATCGAGATTCGCCACGACCGCTGGCCGGGCGAGGCCGATCCCGGCGTGTACCCGAAGTACAACTACACCGCGTCGTACAAGCCGATCACGACGGGCCTCGTGCGCGTGATGGACGAGAAGCCGGACGCGAGGACGTTCTTCTACACCGGGGGCGACGAGCGCAACGTCCAGAAGGACCGCGGCCCGGTCCCGCCCGGCGTGCCCGCCGCGCTCGGCGGCACGTTCGCCGTCCGCACGATCGACCTCCCGCCGGAGTCGTGGTACCCGGGCCTGAAAGCCTTCGTGCGGAAGGAAGAGACCGACAAACACGAAGCGCACGTCAAGGCGCAATACGCCGCGCTAGAAGGGGCCATGCGCGCGGGCGAAGTGAGCGCCGTGCGCGTCGCGGAAGCGGCGCTGACCGTCGATCTCGCGAAGCTCGCCGCACTCAAGGCCCGCATCGCGGTCGACGACGTGAGATTCCTCGGCGCGCCGGGCGACCCTAAGACTACGGCCGAAACCGCGAGCCGCGCCGAGCGCGCCGTCGTGCTGGCGCAAGCGCAACTCAATCTGACGCGCGCGCAGTTCCCGCCGAAGGGCGCGCCCGCAGCGAAGTTGCCGCCGGTCGCGGACCTCATCAAGGCCGTTGAAGCCGCGCGGAAGGCGCTCGACGTGCCTTCCACTACCTACACACCACTGTCGCCGCAGTACCCGAAGACGAGCAGCGGGCGGCGCGCGGCGCTGGCGAACTGGATCGCGTCGAAGGACAACCCGCTGACGGCCCGCGTCGCGGTCAACCACATCTGGGCCGGGCACTTCGGCCGCCCGCTCGTCGAGACGACGAGCAACTTCGGCCGCAGCGGGAAGACGCCCACGCACCCCGAACTGCTCGACTGGCTGGCGAGCGAGTTGGTTTCGCAGGGTTGGAAGACGAAGCCGCTGCACCGGATGGTCGTCACCAGCCGCGCGTACCGCATGACCTCGAAGGGCGCGGACTCACCCAACCTGAAGGCGGACGCTGACAACGTGTACCTGTGGCGGTTCCCCACCAACCGGCTCGAAGCGGAAGCGGTGCGCGACGGCCTGCTCGCGGTCAGCGGCGAACTCGACCCCGCGCGCGGCGGGCCGGAGGTGCCGCAGGCGGAGGCGCAGACCTCGCGCCGCCGCAGCCTGTACCTCGCGCACCACGGCGAGGCCCGCGCCGAGTTCCTCGACATCTTCGACGCGGCCAACCCGTGCGACGCCTACCGGCGCACAACCTCCGTGCTACCACAACAGGCGCTCGCGCTCGCCAACAGCGACCTCGCCCAGCGTCTCAGTCGCGCGCTCGCGCTCAAGCTGAGCACCGCCGCGAAAGACGACGCCGACTTCGTGCGGGCCGCGTTCGAGACGGTGTTGAGCCGCGCCCCGCGCGAAGCGGAGGCGACCGCGAGCGCGAAGTTCCTTGCGCGCCAGCGCGAGTTGCTCGCGACCGAGGCGAAAGGCACCGACCCGACGCCCCGCGCCCGCGCGAACCTCGTGCTCGCGCTGTTCAGCCACACGGACTTTGTGACCGTGCGGTGAGGCGAGTGTTTCACGCAAAGGCGCGAAGAAGAGAAGGCAGAAGAGTTTTGACAGGATCACAGGATAAACAGAGATGAAGAGGAGTGACCCGAGCGCGCCGCTTGTCTGATTTCCATCCTGTATCATCTTGTGATCCTGTCAAAACTCTTCCGCCTTCGCTTTGACTGAGCTTCTACTTTCCGGGTGCTTCGTATGAACCGCCGTGCGTTCCTTTCCGATGTCGGGTTGGGGTTCACCGGCCTCGCGCTCGGCGCGATGCTGCACCGCGACGCGCGCGCCGAAGAGAAGTGGACGCCGCCCGACGGCAAGCCGCACCACGCGCCGAAAGCCAAGTCCGTAATCTGGGTGTTCCTCTCCGGCGGCGTCAGTCAGATGGAGAGCTTCGACCCGAAGCCGGCGCTGACCAAGTACGGCGGGAAGACGTTCGCGGACACGCCGTACCCGGACCCGCTCAAGTCGCCGCTGTTCGCCAAGCACTCGCGCGACGTGGTCGGCGGCACGCGGCCGTATCCCAAAATCTTCCCGATGCAGGTCGGGTTCAAGCGCCACGGCCAGTTGGGGATCGACATCGCGGACTGGTTCCCGAACGTCGCGGGCGTCGCGGACGAGCTGGCCTTCGTGCGGTCGATGTACACCACGGACAACGACCACGGGGCCGAGTTCCAGATGCACACCGGGCGGCACACGCTCGACGAGCAGCAGCCGGCCATCGGCTCGTGGGCCAGCTACGGCCTCGGCTCGCTGAACGAGAACCTGCCCAGCTTCGTGTTCCTCGGCAAGTACAGCGACGTGCGGGTGAAGAAGAACTTCGCCCCGGACTACCTCGGCGCGCGGCACGCCGGCGTCGAACTGGCGCTCGACGCGGCGAACCCGCTTCCGTTCGGCACCCGCGCGAAGGGCGTACTGGAGAAGGAACAGCAGGGCGTGTTCGAGTTCGCCAACGAACTGAACCGGCTCGCGGCGGTCGAGTACCCGGACGACGAGCAGACGAAGGCCCGCGTCAAGAGCTACGAGCTGGCCTACGGGATGCAGAAGGCCGTGCCCGACGTGCTCGACCTGTCGCGCGAGCCGGAGAAGGTGAAGGCGCTGTACGGGATCGACAACCCGGCCACCGCGGTCTACGGCCGGCGGCTCCTCGCGGCCCGCCGTCTGGCCGAGTGCGGCGTCCGGTTCTCACTGGTGTACCTCAGCGACTACGGCGAGTGGGACTCGCACAACGACCTGAAGAACCTTCACGCCCGCAGCGCCGCGCGCGTCGATAAGCCGCTCGCGGGGTTGGTGCGCGACCTCAAGCGCACCGGCCTCGACAAGGACGTGCTGGTCGTGTGCTGCACCGAGTTCGGCCGCACGCCGGGCCTCGAAACCCGCGACGCCTACAAGATGCCGACCGGCCGCGACCACCACCCGCACGGGTTCACGGTCTGGTTCTACGGGGCCGGGATCAAGCGCGGGGTGATCCACGGGGCAACGGACGAACTCGGGTTCCACGCGGTCGAATCGCCGCACTACGTCACCGACATGCACGCCACCGTACTCGACCGCCTCGGCCTCGACGGGCGCAAGTTGGTCGTGCCCGGCCGCAAGCGCCTCGACATCGACCACGGCAGCGTCATCAAAGAGATTTGCACCTGACGCCGCGCGGAGCTTCCCATGAACCGCTCGCACCTCGTCGGGTTCGCGCTCGGCGCACTCGTCGCGCTCGGCGCGGTGTTCGCAATTGCACCCGCGCCGCACGCGGTCAGCGCCGCGCCCGACGCGCCGCCCCCCGCGAAGGCGGAACCGCGCACCTACGACAACACGCTCACGCCGATCCAGAATCCGAAGCCGCTGCTCGCAGACTTCCCGCAGTTCGTCGAGCCGGTGATCGAGTCGAAGCGGTTCGAGGCGGCGCGGCTCGTGGACGACGCCAACGGCGATCTCGACGTGCGCGCGTGGCGCTGGTCGTACAACGCCCGCGGCATCGTCGAGATGCCCAACCGCCTGCGCGCGAGGGACACGGCAGTCATCATGGTTCACCCGTGGGCGGTGGACGACGAGTGGGGCTGGAAGACGCCGGAGCCGGCCGGGGTCGTGGACTTCTGCACGCCCGAGAAGAACGCACTCGCGGCGCAGCAAACCAAGGAAGTGATTGACCCGTTCCTGAAGCGGCTGCGCGGGAAGGCCGCGTTCGTGATGTACAGTCTGCCCGGTCCGGCCGACGCGATCCGCACGAAGGTGTACCGCTCGTTCGCCAAGACCCCGACGGCCGACGAGCGCGCCGCGGGCACGCAAGAGCTGCGCAAGGCGCTGGCCGCGTACAGCTACAAGGGCCAACCGCTACCCGCGAAACTGACCCTGAGCGCGGATAAGCCGGTGAGCGACTACTTCCGGCAGTTCCCCGGTCTCGACGCCGGGCCGCGCTACAACGGCGACGGGTTCTGGAAACTGCCGATCCCGGTCAGCACCGCGGTCACGGTCGATCCGGCCGATGTTGTGATCTACGACGCCGAGGGCTACGGCCCGCTCCGCGACTTCCTCAAGAAGAACGGCGTGCGGCACGTGCTGCTGACCGGCTACGCCACGGACATGTGCTTCTGCAAGACGACGGCTGGCTACGAGAACCTGTCGAAGGACTTCAACGTGTTCCTCGTGGGCGACGCGACGCTGGCGACGTTCCCGGCGAACAGCACGCCCCGCTTCGCGACCAACGCCCACATCTCATTCGCCGCACTGAACCAACTCGTCACGCAGGTGAACTGGGTGAAGATGGCGGAGTAGCGAGCGCGCCGTTCGCGCTGCGGAACAGCCAGTACAGAATCGTCTTGATCTCGAACGGCTTCAGGTCGGGCTTCAGCGACAGGATACGGGCGGCGATGCCGGCGAGGTGCGGGGTCGCCCAACTCGTGGCCGGTTCGCGCGCCAGCGGCCCCAGGTAACCCTTGCCGTGCGCCTGAAACTCGACCTGTTCGCTCAGCTTGTAGGCGAACCCCATTGGGTCGGCGAACAGGCCCTTATCGACCGAAATGAGCGGCGGGGCGAACGCGGCCGGGTAGCTCCGCGTCAGCGGGTGCTCGTTGTGCGCCGCGGCGAACACGAGCACGTCGCGGAAGTACGCCTCTTCAATCGCGCGCTGCAACTGCTGCCGCCGCGGGAGCTGTTGGAGCTTGTGTTCCGGTACGCCGAGCGACAGGTTCACCACCTTCACCTTCCATACGTCGATGGCGTGGCGCAGCGCGGCGATGACCGTTTCCACCTCGCACGCCCCGGTCGGGCCGAACACGTCGGCACTGTACAGCTTCACCAGTGGCGCGAGCGTCAGGATGATGTCGGCGACCGTGGTGCCGTGCGGCGACGACTGGTGCCCGGTGTAGGGGAGCGGCGGGCCGCTGGCGCGGAACTGCGCGCCCTCGATGGGCAGAATCGGCACGGCACGGAACTTCTCTTCCAACACCGCGCGCTCGACCCCGGAGTCGATCACGGCGACGGACACGCCCGCGCCGGTCGCCCGCGCATCGCCGAAGATGCTGTCGGGCGTGAGCAGCGCGAACAGTTGATCGAACACCGTCGGCGCGGTCGCGGGTGGCGGGGGGAGCGTCATGCCGTGCCTGTGATCTCGTCGAGCAGTTTGCGTACGTCCTTCACGACGCGCACACAGTGGTCTACCGCGCCGGGGCCGTGCCTTAACGCGAGCGCGCGGACGGCTTCGACAAGTCGCAGTGTGGTATCGGGGTCGGCGACGGCGTTCGTGTCCGCGCGCAGCCCGTCCTTGAGGCGCTGCATCACGCCCGCGGGCGGGGCGCTGTCCGCGGTCGCCGGCCCGAAGTCGGTCAGGTGCGACGTCGCTTCCAGCGACGCTTCCACCGCGTCGAAGAGGAGCTTGTGCGTCTGGCGTTCCGCGACCGCTTGCCGCAACAGGTCCGCGCCGACCTCGGACGCGGACGCGATCACCCGCTTGTCGTCGTCGGTAAAGCCGGGGGCGGGTTTGTCGAACAACTCGACCACGACGACCGTTTCGGCGCTCACGCGCAGCGGGGCCGCGAGAATGTTGACGCGGCCCGTCTCGAACGGCAACAGTTCTAGTGGCCCGACGGTCGCGGGGTCGAAGCCGTTGAACGCGACCGGCTCTTGAAAGCTGATGACGCTGGCCGCGAGCGAACGGCCGAAGGTCATCGCGGGCAGTGGCAGCGCTTCGCCGTCCGATCCGTATGCGGTCGTCGATTCGGTGCCGTCGGGCGCGGTGTGGCGCACGATCATCGCGCCGCCCGCGGCGCGCACCGCGCGGGTGACGAACCGCAGCATCGACTTCACCGCGGCCGGCAGCGGAACGGGGTCGTTGAACGCGGCCGAGGTCCGCACGATGGGCAGCACCTTCTCGACCGCCTCGCGGAACGCCGCGAGTCGCTTGTTCAGTTCGCGCTGCTGCTTCGCGGGGCGGATGCGGTCGAGTTGCCGGCGCACCGCGGTTACGAAGGTGTCGCGGTTCAGGTCTTGGTTCTTGTCGAGGTAGTCGCGCACGCCCATGCGGAGCGCGTCGAGCGGGGTGGCCTGATGCGCGAACCCGGTCACGAGGATCGCGACCACGTCGGGCCGGAACTCGACGAGGTCTTCGAGGAGCCGCAGCCCGTCGGACCCGGAGCCGAGGTTCCAGTCGAGAACGGCGAGATCGACGGCGTGCTCGTTGGCGACCTTGAGCGCCGACTCCGCATCGGGAACGGCGAACACGTTCGCGCCCGGCAGCGCCGCGGCGAGCCACTCGTGGAACGTCCGGCGGACGGATTCCTCGTCGTCCACGATAAGTACGGTGTCGGTCATGGCACCATCATGATAGGCGCGGGCGTAACCCCGAACGCCTCTCGCGGTGCGACTTGCGCCGGAGGGCGCGCGTGTCAGAACCGGAACTCGGCCCCGAAGCCGACGGACTGCGCCCAGAACGTGGTGAGGATCGGGGACGTGAGCGCGGGGTTCAGCACGTCGCCCAAGCGGGCGGCGCGGCTCAGGTACGTGAACGAGTACCCCGCGAAGACCCGCGCGTGTTCACCGATCTGCCGCCCGACTTGCACGTTCAGCGCGGGCACCACGGCGAACTCGGTTTGCTCGAACGGGCCGAGCGCGCCCAAGCGCCGGAACCCGGCGAGCGTGCGGGCCTCCGCGCCGACGAACGTGCCGGTCGTTTCGACCTCCGACGTGACGCCGCCGAACGCGACCTTCACCGCGCCCGCGACGAACCAGCCGTTGGCGCGCACTTCCCCGGCGAGGCCGATCTGCCCGCCGTGAAACGAGTTCGTCACCCCGGCCCGGTTCAGGCGGTAGTCGTCGCCGTCCTCGTCGCGGTCGGTCGCCCGGTCGCCGAGGTACAGTTCGTCTTCGAGGTAGGCGTGCCGGTAGCCGATCAGGAAATCGAGGCGCGCGGCGTCGGAGCAGAACAGCTTGTGCCGGTAGTTCACGTCGAACGACGCGAAGAAGGTGCCGAGCGTGGCCGGGAACGCGCCAACCACGGCCACCGTCGCCGGGTCCGCGAACGCCACCACCTGCGCGCCGCGCGCGCGGCCGCGCGGGAACAGCACCAGTGATCCCGGCGACGACCCGGTGAAGGTGTTTCGTGCGTCGCGGATGAACAGGCTCGCTTCGACGCCGTGCGTATTGGTCTCGCCGAACCAGTGGCCGCCCATCAGGTTGAGGGCCGCGTCGAAGCGCCCGGACGAGCGCCCGCCCACGGGCACCAGCGGGCCGGGGAGCGCGCCGCCGGGCACGGCCAGAGACGGCACGGCGAGGCGCACGGTCGAAGGCGCGAACCGCGCCGGCACCCACGACAGTTCCAGCGACGGCGCGAACCACCAGCGCCCGTCCGGGCCGCACACATCGGCCCCGCGGCGCTCGGGCAGCCGCTCCGGCAGGTACTGGTAGCCGTGGTCGTACTCGATGGCCGGGCCGGGCCGCGGGACTTCGGCCAGCGGCGGCTGGGTCGCGCCCGGCACCGGCAACAGCGGCGGGAGCAAACCAACGGGCGGCGCGGCCGGAATCGGCGGGAGCTGTGTCGGCGCGGGCGGCGGGACCGGCTGCGCCGCGGCGCGGAGCGTACCGACCAGCGCGACCGCTACCACCAGCGCCCAGCGACTTCGCATCCGAGGTCTCCTTGTCGCGATCGTCAGCGCACCGGCGCGCCGATTAGCGGGAACAGGTAGGCGTGTAGGAACGCCGGGCTGTGCATCCCGTGGTGCCCGCCGGTGTGCCCGGTCCACTTCTGCTCCGCGGTCCAGAAGTGCTGGCGCAACTTCGCACTCACGACGGGATCGGTCGCCGCAGTCCCGCGCGGGCGGAACCCCATCCGCCCGGCCGCCGGGCCGGAGCCGGTGTCGGTTGTGCCGACCACGCGGACCACGAACCCCAGCGCCACCCAGTCCTTGCGGCTACAGAACACGTCCACGCCTTCCTTCGCGGTCCACAGCGCGGGCCGCAGGTCGTAGCCGGTCGAAACGCTCGGTGCAAGGAGAATCGTGCGGTCGATGGCGTCCGGCGGGAGGCACTCGCTGGCGACCAGCGCAACGGCGCACCCGGCGCTGTGGGCCACGACCACGACGCGCCGCCCCGGTTCGCGGGCCTTGCGGTCGCGGATCGCCGCGGCCAGTTTCTCGCCGTGGGCCTTGGCGTGCGGCCAATCGGTCTGATCGGCGAGCAGCCGGCGGTATCCGTGCGACCACGGGAAGACGACAATCTCCGCGGTGTTCCCGGCCATCTGGTTCGCGGTGTTGAGGGCGTTCGAGCAGCCCCGGAGGTCGCCCGCACCGTCCACGACCCACACCACAGGGCGCGCGTCGGGCGCGGTCGGCGCGGCCCGCGCCACCCACGATTCGCAATACGTGCGGTACTCGACGACGGCGGGTGCGGCCGGGGCAGATGGCATCGGCGCGGGCCGGCGCGCGCCGCCCCCGGCCGCGCCCGCCGTGGCGAGCAGCCCGACCAACCCCGTCGCGAGGAACAGTTTCACAAGCCGGTTCATTGTGAAGGCACTCTCGGCCGCAGCGCCGCGCGCACGGATCGGCGCGCACCGCCAGATAATATCGACCCGCCGCGGTTTCAACTGGAGTTCCCGCCGGGCGCGGGCCGAACACGGGAAGTACGCACTTTTCTCTCCACCCCACACCTTTGGGTCCGCATCATGATCCTCGGCCTGTCGCGCCTGCGGCGCGCGTTGTTCCGTTCGTCGCGCGCGGGTACACTGTCCGGGGATCGACCCACCACGCAGAGGCGCGGGATCATGCGGAACGCGGCATTCGGCCTCGGGATCATCGCCCTCCTCGCCGGGATCGGGTACGGCGTGTTCGTGAACCTGACGCACGGCGCGCCGCCCCCGGACGCGCCCGTCTACACGCCCAAAGCCGAAGTCTCCTCTCAAGAGCGGTTCGACGAACTGGCGCGCACGAACCCCGTCGAAATGCTCTCGGAGTGCCTCACCAAGTATCACAAGAGCGGCATCCAGACGCTGCATTTCACGCTGGAAAAGCAAGAGCGCGTGGAGGGCAAGCCGCGTCACCCGACGGAGCCCGGCGTCGAGGTCATCGACGTGTGGGTGCGCGGTGACGTGCCGGACCCGGAGACGAAGAAGACCGCCATTGAGGTGGTTATGAAGTGGAAGCAGGGGGCGAAGAAGCCGCTCGGCTTCGGCGCGGAACTGAAAGGCTCACTGTTCAGCGAGCGCCCGAAGGCCGACGGCGGGTTGGACGGAAAGGTGATCGCTTACCGCCCGGGCGCGTTCGGCGGCGACATCGGCTCGCCCACCGACCCCAACATCGCGCTCGCCAAAGCTCAGTCGCGGTACTGTATCCGCGACGCCGGCATGTACCGCTCCATGCTACGTACTTATGAAGCGTGGAAGGCCCGCCAATCGGCCGGCGAGTTCAAGTTCGAGTACCTCGGCAAGAAGCCCATCGACAAGGTCGGCGGGCGCGAGTGCCACGTCATCAAGCGCGTCTGCACGCGCATGGAGATCGACGCCTTCGAGTTGGGCGGCACCGCTAGCACCGAGCCGAAGGTCGTGGCCGCGGAAGGCTTCACCGAGGTCACGCTGTTCATCGACGCCGAGCGCTGGCTCCAACTGGGGAGCGAGCTGTACCGCACCGAACCGGACGGCACGCGCGTCCTCGTCGGCGCGTACTACTTCCGCGACCTCGAAATCAACCCCACGGTGCCTGCGGACACCTTCACCGCCGCGGGGCTGAAGAAGTAACTCGATTTGGGCGAGCGGGGGGCTTACGCCCCCCGCTCGCCCAAGACCGCAGCGTACCCCGTCGCTGACACTCCGGGTTCGCCGTCACAACAAGCGCTGGACGAGGGCCATCAGGTCTTCGGGGTGGAAGGGCTTCTGCAAGAACTCGGTGCGCGTGCCGTGGCCGGTCTTGAGTACGCGGCGGTCGGTGAACCCGCTCATCAGGATCGCGGGCAGGGTCGGGGCCAGTACGCGGAGCGCGTCGAGCACCTGATCGCCGGTCATGCCGGGCATCATCACGTCGATCACCGCGATCTTGATGGCGTCGCGATGCTTCTGGAACAGGTCGAGGCCGGTGGGCCCGTCGGCGGCCAGCACCGCGGCGAACCCGATCTCTTGGAGCGCGGAGGCCGTGACCTCGCGCACGAACATTTCGTCGTCGATGACGAGGGCCGCGACTGCCGGGCGCGCGCGGACCGGGCCGCGTGCCGGGGCGGGCGCGGCGTCCGCGCAGGCGGGCCAGTACACGGACACGCTCGTTCCCTGCCCCGGCGCGGTGGCCACGTACAACCCGCCCTTGTGCGTGCGGACGATGCCGAGGACTGCGGCCAGCCCCAGCCCGCGCCCGGCGAACTTCGTGGTGAAGAACGGGTCGAACATGCGGGCGCGTACGTCGGGGGTCATGCCGGGGCCGGTGTCGGTCACAGTGAGCACGACGTACCGGCCGGGGGGCGGCGCGAGCTGGAACCCGCCGTCCGACGCCCCCTCGCTGATCTCGTCGGCGTGCGTGCGCACGACGATCCGCCCGCCGGTCGGCGGGATCGCTTCGGCCGCGTTGGTGACGAGGTTCACCAGCACTTGGCGCACCTGCGCCGGGTCCGCTTGAATCGCCGGCAGGTTCGCGCCGAGGTCGAACCGGGGCGGGGCGTGGGCCGTGGGGATTTCGAGCAGCGGCGCGGCCTCGCGGACGAGCGCGGCGAGGTCGGTGCGGGTGCCGGTCCCGAGGGTGCGCCCGCTGTACGCGAGCATCTGGCGGGACACGTCCGCGGCCCGGCGGCACGCCTGTTCGATCTGGTCGAGGTACCCGGCGGCGGGAGAGCCGGTGGGCAGCCCGCGCCGCGCGAGGCCGGCGCTCCCCAGCACCACGGTGAGGATGTTGTTGAAGTCGTGGGCCACGCCGCCCGCGAGCACCCCGAGGCTCTCCCATCGCTGGGCGTCTTGGAGTTGCCGGTTCAGCGTCTCGCGCTCCTCTTCGGCGCGCTTGCGCTCGGTGACGTCGGTGGTCACGGCGACGATGCGCACCGGCGCGCCGGCGGCGTCGCGGAGCACCTGCCCGCGGGTGCTGAACCAGCGCGGCCCGCCGTCCGCGGCCGTGGCGCGACCGCGGAACTCGTACCGCATCGGCGCGCCGGTCTCGACGGCCCGCGCGCGCCCGGCCAGCACCGCGGGCACGTCGTCCGGGTGGACCGCGTGCAGCGCCAGTTCCGGGTTCGTGTAGTCCGGCCCCGCGGGGATCCCGTAGAAGTCCGGGATATCGACCGTGGTGCGCCACTTGTTGGCGATCAGGTCCAAGTCCCACGCCAGCATCTTCGCGCCGTCGAGGGCGGCGCGGGTGCGGGCCTCGCTCACTTCGAGCGCCTCGGCCGCGGCCCGGCGCGCGGTCACGTCCAGCGCCAGCGACAGTACCGACACCATGCGCCCGTTCGCGTCGTACAGGACCGAGGAATACCACTCGCACCACACGACCCCGCCGGATTTCGTGAGGTTCGCGACGGTGACGACGCTCCGCGGCAGCCGCCCGCTGGCCGCGTCCGCGGTCATCCGCAACGTGAGCGTCCGGTTCTCTTCGGGTATGAACGGCACCTCGCTACTGTGCAGGCCCAGCACCTCGGCCGCGGTCCATCCGAACAGCCGCTCGGCTTGATCGTTCCACCGCATAAGCCGCGACTCGTGGTCCCACTCGGTCACGGCCAGAGGCGTGTTATCGACGTGCGCGGCGAGGCGCAGTTCCGCGTGGCGGAGTTGGTCCGCGGGGGGGAGAGATGGTGTCGGGTCGGGCATAGGCAAGCTCTGGGCGCGAGTGCGGAGACGATAGACCGATTCTAGCAAGTTGGTACGAGAACCGGCGACATTACGTGCCCGCGGTCAGTTTCGCGCGGGCCTCGGCGCACCGGGCGAGCAGCGCGTCCTTCCGCCGGGGGTGGGCGTACCGGCCGTGCGCGTCGGCCCACGCGCCGACCGCGTCGATGTGCGCGACGAGCGCCGCGACCGCGCCCGGGTTCCGC
>VGZJ01000033.1 GCA_016872595.1 Planctomycetota bacterium | reverse complement strand
AAGTGCCGGTATCGGTGGTCACAGATGTGCATCAGACGCCCGCAGAAGGGGCAATCCCGATCGAGAACGTCGAGTTCCAGGAGGGCGAAATCGGTATCCTTGGGCCAGTGGTAAGGCATCCTGCCGACCTCCACGTTTGAGCCGCCTCCAGCGAAAAGATGATCACGCAAGAGTTTACACACAGAATACGCTACCTTCTAGCCCTCTCGCGGATCGTTGAATAAAAACGGCGCTTGCGTTCCGGCCCGCGGCGCGGTTTGGTGGAACGCGCCCGATACCCGCCACATACCGCCCCCCAACCGGAGCCTTTCACACCATGCGCCGAATCCTCACCACTCTGCTCCTACTAACCCCAGTCGCCGCGGTTCGGGCCGACGACCCGCCGAAGGTGGACCCCTACGACCAGTCGAAGGTCGAGCTGGAAAAGGAACCGCCCGCCGACTTCAAGGGCAAGCGCGTACTGATCGTGGCCGGGAGCCGCAGCCACAGCGCCGGCGACCACGAGTTCTTCGCCGGCAGCGCGATCCTGATGTACCTGCTCAAGCAGACCGACGGCGTGTTCCCGATCATGGCCCGCGACGGCTGGCCCAAGAACGAGAAGCTGTTCGACACGGCCGACTGCGTGGTGATGTACATGGACGGCGGCGGCGGCCACCCGGCGATCAAGCCCGACCGCATGAAGATCATTCAGAAGCAGATCGACCGCGGGTGTGGGTGGGTGAACCTGCACTATGCCGTGGAGTACCCCGTGAAGCAGGGCGACCGCGACATCGCCGGCCCGGTGAAGGGCTGGCTCGGCGGCTACTACGAAACCGGCTACTCGATCAACCCGCACTGGGACGCGAACATCCGCAGCCTGCCGAAGCACGAGATCACACGCGGCGTGAAGCCGTTCACGCTCCGCGACGAGTGGTACTACGGGATGCGGTGGATCGACGACATGAAGCACGTGACGCCGATCCTGCAAGCGGTCCCGCCGGACGGCACGCGCGGCACCGCGTACACCAAGACCCGCAAGGGCGAGATCGAGACGATGGCATGGGCCTTCGAGCGCCCGGACAAGGGTCGCAGCTTCGGCTTCACCGGTGGGCACTTCCACCGCAACTGGGCCGACGAGAACTTCCGCCGCACCGTCGTGAACGCGACCCTCTGGTGCGCGAAGGTGGACGTGCCCGGAGCCGGCGCGCCGGTGAAGTTCGACCCCGCCGACCTGAACAAGAACCTCGACAAGAAGGGGAAGGGCGAGTTCAAGCCGATCCTTCCGCCAAAGCAGCCGATTGCGGTGTCGCGAGCGTACACGCGCGCCCCAGCGCAGCAACAGTGAAGATCAGCGGGTATAGCTTCTCGAAGTACCAAAGCTTGGCGAAGTAGAACCCGATCGGGCTGGCCTCACGAAACCGGCCCGACTCGACCGCTTCGATGAGCCACGCGATTCCTCGTTGTGTGGGTGCGTCGTTCGTCAAATCGAGCAGCACCTCCACCGCGAGCGCCGTTTCCTCGACGCTCGAAGGGCAATCCTTCGCGCCGCCCCAACCACCATCGGCGTTCTGCACCGACAGCAGGTAAGCGACACCGCGTTGACACTCCGGCGAATCTTTCAGGCCGAGGTCACGGTACGCGGCGAGCACGCGTGCGGTGCCGTAGACGGGGTTGATGTCGTCCGGCGCGTGCTGGTTCCCGAACCACAGCGGCAGCCACGACCCGTCCGCGCGCTGTTGCTTCGCGAGGTACGCGAGGCCGCGCGCCATAACCTTGTCAAAGGTTGTCCAAGCTAACTGCCCTCCGTGGCACTGGAGGGTGCCAAACTCTTCTTCGAACTTACCAACCCAGCGAGTCTCCCCTTCCTTCCATTCGGGGATGCTCTGCTGTCGTGATGCCCACTCCGCTAGTGCGCGAATCGCGTGTGCTGTCAGATCAGAGCCGCTGCGGTCGAACGGAAGCAGCCCCCAACCGCGGCAGAACGTCGGCCAACCGCCGTCGCGATTCTGCAAGGAAAGAAGCCAGTTCGTCGCGCGAATCGGATAGTAGCCATAACCCAGTGAAGCGCACGCGATGATCGCACCGGGTGTGTCATCACAATCGGGAACGCTTCCGGGAAGGTGCGACCAACCCCACGCCCACGGCGCAGCGCCTGTGTACGGGTGGCGTTCTTTGGTTTGTTGTTCCAGCAGCCACCGACCCAAGAACAGTTTCTCATCTCCGATGAATCCCTCATCTGGAGAGTTCGAAAGTGCGTTGATACTCAGCGTTGTCACCCAGATTGAGAGATTGCTGTCGATGGGCCAGCTTCCGTCGGGGCGCATTGAGTTGGCGATGAACCGCACGCCTTCGTCGATCACCTGCTGCTCCGACGCCGAGCGCTTGCGGCGGATGCTGGCGAGCGCCATCGTCACGAAGCTGGTAAGCGGGGTTGCTTCGAGGTAGCCGCCGCTGGTGGGCTGGATGCGGCGCAGCACATTCAACGTGCGCCCGCGCGCGAGCCGGCGCACCGCGTTGCGGATCGGGTTGCGCGACCGTTTGTGGTGGTGGACGCACTGCCCGATGGCGATGAGCGCCGGTAGCGCGTAGCTCACCACGGGCATCTTCGCGAAGCGGTACCAGCTCTGCGGCAGCACGGCCAACTCGAAGGGCAGGCGCGGCACCTCGTCCCACTTCACGAGGCCCGCCAGGGCGCACGTCATCAGGATCGGCACCGAGAACGTGTGATCCTTGCCGTAGCGCGCGCGGATCGCTGCGGCCCGGCGCTCGGGCAGCTTCCCTGCGTTCAGGCTCAGGTACTCTTCGACGCGCGCGATCGTGTCCGGGAACTGCTTCTCGCCGATCATGTAGAACGCGGCCCGGCAGAGCATCGTCGTGGAGATGTTCGAGAAGCTCTTGACCGTGTCGCCCCAACCGCCGTCGGCGTTCTGGTGGTCCACGAGCCACTTCACCCCGGCGTCGATCCGCGCACGGTGCTCGAACGGGTTCACCAGATGCAGCGCCATGATCGCGGTCGCGGTCGAGAGCGCGGACGTCGACAGTTCGCCCACCCAGTGGCCTTCGGGCACGCGCTCGGCGAGGAGGGCGTCGCGGGCGACGAGGTACGCGGCGCGCAGGCGGTCTGCGGGGATCACATCGGCTCCGTATCATTGAAGCGGGCAGGGCGCTTGCGTCGATTGTAGGGACTGTGTGACTCCCGCAGGGAGGCCAAGACCATGTCCATGATCAACCCGGTTGAGTTGGCAACGTGGGGCGGACGCGTCGGCTCGAGCGAGCAAGAGAACGCGACCGACGCGCTGGAACGCGGGCACGTCCTCTTCCTGCCCAACTTGCGCTTCGAATTGTCCGACGCGGAGCGGGCGTTCCTCACACCCACCATTGTCGGCAAGTCCAAGAACGTCAGCTTCGACCCGCGGAACGGCAAGCTCGGCGGCGCGAACGTCGCCGAGATTCGGCTTGAAGAACTGCGAGGCTAATGGGCCGGTTCGCGCTCTCAAGCCGCGCCCTACTGACGGCGCGACTGCCGAGCTACACCGGCGGGCTGCACCAAGCGAAGACGAGCCTGCGCCCGGTCGAGGTCGCCGGGCGCGTGCAGTCGTGGCGCAAGGACGACACGCGGCTGCACGTCGACAGCTTTCCCAGCCAGCCGAGTAACGGGAAGCGCATCCTACGGGTGTTCAGCAATGTGAACCCCGACGGCCGCGCGCGGGTGTGGAAGGTGGGCGAGCCGTTCGAGCGCGTGGCCCGGCAGTTCTGGCCCAAACTTCGCGCCCCGCTGCCCAGCGAGCGCGGGCTGCTCGCGGCCGTGCGCGTCACGAAGGGCGTGCGTACCCGCTACGACCAGTTCATGCTGAAGCTGCACGACGCGATGAAGCTGGACCCGCAGTATCAGGAGCGGTTCGCCGGTGCGACACAGGCGTTCCCCGCCGGAGCACGTGGGTGTGCTTCACCGATCAGGTGTCGCACGCCGCGGTCAGCGGCGCGCACCAATTGGAGCAAACCTTCTGGGTCAATGTGAGCGCGCTGCGGGACCAACGTTCCGCCCCGCTGCATGTGCTGGAAAGCTTGGGCGGTCGGAAGCTGGCGTAGCCGGTCTGCTCGCGAAGCGGCAAGAGGCTACGGTTTATAGCCCCAAGTTGTCGAGGTCGTCTACCAGCTTATCGAGGTCGTCCTTCGGGCCGGCGGGCTTGTCGCTCTGGCGCTTCGGGATGCCCACCGCCATGCCGACTGCGGCGCGGCCGTCGTTCACCAGTTCGCGGTCGCGCTCCTGAACCGCGGCGCTCAGCGCGTCGGTGGTGTCGCCGCCGAACAAGCGGCTCAGGTCGATCTTCAGCCCGCCCACCGCGCCCGTGTCCGCGCCGGCAATCGCCGCGCTCTTGTACTCTGGGAAGATGATCGCCTGTTGCGGGCACACGCGGCTGCACGCCGGGCAGCCCTTCTTGCACTGGTCTTGGTTCTCGACGAGGATACGCTCGATGGAATCGACGCCGTACACCCCGAACAGACAGAAGTCGAGGCACTCCAGACAGTTCGTGCAGCGGCTGTAGTCGATGACCGGGTACCAGCGCCGCCCTGCCGGGGCCAACAGCGCTTCGGGCGCGAACGCCTGCTGCGCCGCGGGGAGGTCTTCGACCTTCGCGAACGACAGACCGAGTTGGATGATCGCGGGGCTGTTCGCGGCCCTCTCGCGGGCCTTCGCCTCGCGCCGGTCGCGGCACTCCGCGGCGATGCGTTTGATCTCGGCGACGAACGCTTCGTACTTGTTCGAGTCGCGCAGGTCGAGCGCGTAGATGTGGCGGTCCGGGATCGCCCCGCTCGGCCCGATGGCGTCGGGCTTGTCCACGGGCGTGTCGGCCTCGCCGTCCGCGTCGTCGTCGTCGGCCGGCGGCTTCAGTTGCGTCTCGCCGAAATGCCCCTTGATGTCGCAGCGGTCGAGCAACCAGAACGCGGCCCGCGGGTACAGCCACGACAGCACGACCATGTCGCCCTTGACCGCGCCGAGGAACAGCCGGCCCGTGTGGTCCGGGCCGAGGTCGTACAGGTTCGGGACGACGGACACTTCGACGTCCGGTTCCAGCAGCAGCGCGGCAACGATGCTCTCCTCGAGCGCGCGCTTGGCCGGGTGCTTGCCGGGTGCTTGCGACAGAACGACGGTGACGCGCGAGCGGCTCATACGGGCTCCGACGGCGGCTGCGGAAGGGGCGGCGGCGTTATCTTAGCAACGGGCAACGGGGGCGGCGTCGGCCCGACGCGCGCGGCCAGCGGCGCGGCCTCCACGAGGCGCTCCGCCGTGACCGGTTCCTCAGGCAGGGCTTCGACCGCCGCGCCGAGCGGGTCGCCCTCGGTCAGCCAGTCTCCGACCGGGACCGCGAGCGCGAACTCGTCGTCGGGCGCGGGGGCCGGGTCCGCATCGGGAACCGGGACCGGAACCGCGGGCGCGGGTTCGCCTGCCGCGGCGACGGCCTCGCTGGTGATGCGCGCGACGTTGACGATGCCCATCGAGCCGGACGGCGACTCGGCGGCGGGAGGGAGGGCGTCCGATTCCGGCCCCGGCACTGGGTCCGGCTCCCCAGGCAGCGCCCCGTCGAACTCGTAGTCGGCATCGTCCTGCGGTGCCGCTCCCAGTGGCGCTTCGTCCGGCGCAGGCGCGGGCACGACGTGCTCTTCGACTTCGGCTTCGACCAAAACCACGCCCGAATCGGGGTCCGCGGGTGCGGCAACTGGTTCCGGGTCTGCCCCTACCGCGGGCGCGCCGTCCGCGGGGCGGTACAGCCACCCAATCGCCGGCTCGATCTCGGTCACCAGCGCGTCGGTCAGCAGCCCGGCTTCGATGGCCGACGCGAACTCGCGCGGGCGGATGGGGTCGAACACGGACAGTTCTTCCAACCGCAGTTGGAGCAGTTGGAGCAAGAAGGCGAGCGCGCGGTTCCGCAGTTCTGGCCCGGACGTCACGTCGGGGTTCAGGGCGCAGACGCCCTCGACTTCGGTCAGGTCGCCCGCGGTGCGGAAGATCCCCAGCGCGCGGCGCACGTGCTGGTCGTAGCGCTCGATGTACGCCTCGCGCCCGGCCTCGATGACGCGCGCGGTCAGTTGGTCGCGCCCGAGCGGGGCTTCGAGCGCGGCCATGAGCGGCACGAGGTCGGTGCAGACGCGCTCCACCGAGGGCCACGGCACCGGCAGCACCTTGTACAACTCGGTGTCGCTCCCCTTCGCGCCGCCGGCTTTGAGCAGTTTCGCGTAGGTGGCCGCGGTGTGGTGGTCGTCCGCGCTGGGCACCGGGCGCGGCTTCGGCGGTGCAACGGGCGCGGGTTCCGGCACGGCTTCGACGGGCGGCGGTTCGGCGAGCGCCGCGGCGATTTCCGCGGTCGCGCGCTCGAGGTCCGCGCCGGGGTCGAAGACCGCGGCCAGCACGTCGGGGCGCGCCTCGCCCGTCACGCCGGTATCGGCCAGCCGGCACTTCAGCACGTAGCCGATGTACTGGAAGATGTCGCGCCGGACGGATTCGCCGGTCGCGCCTTCGGGCAGGGCGTACACGCCGTCCGGCGGCTGCGCGCCGAGGCCCGCGCGCAAGATCGGGTAGATCGCGCGGAGCTGCTTCACGAGGTCCGGGATGTTGCTCTTGTCGCTGGCGGTCACCAACTTCGGCAGCAGCTTCGTGGTGTGGGTCGGCTCGCCGCGCGGCGGAGCGAGCAGCACGGCGAGTGTGTCCGCGGCCCACGCGATGGCGGCCCACGACACCGCCGGCACGCGGACCGTGCCGACCGCGCTCGCGGCCTGCCCGCGCCCGGTCAGCAACTGCATGTAGTGGATCGGCGTGTGGTGTTCGGGCCCGCTCGGCTTCGGTGCGGGTTTGTCCGCAACCTTCTCCGCGATGCGCGCGGGCGGCTTGGGCCCGACCTTTGAACCGTTCGTGCCGTTCGTCGGCGGCGCGACCGCGGCGCTCGGCAGGTCGAGTTCCTTGTCGTGCTGCGTCTGCCGGATGACGACGCCCAGTTCGGTCTGGTACTTCTGGAGGAACTCGCCGGTCGTGTCGCACCCGAACGCGCCGGGGTCGAACGGGTGGCCGAGTTCCTTCGACAGCAGCGGCTTGACGGCCGCAAACCGCAGCGACCCTTTTTGCGCGAGCAGCTTGCGGACGCACGCGGCGACGTGCGCGAGGCTGTCGGCGGTCTGCTCGACGGCCCCGGTGCGGGCCTCGACCTCTTCGGCCGCGAGTAGGTCTTCGTACAGTTCGAAGTTGTCCACGAACCGCTGGAGCAGTTCGTTCGTGGCCCCGGTCACGCCGATCACCGAGACCGTGTGGCCGTGGCGCTTCAGTTCGAGGATGACCGGGATGAAGTCGCCGTCGCCGGTGACGAGGATGAAGTGGTCGATCTGCCCGGCCCCGTTGAGCAGGGCGGCGGCGTCCATCGCCATGCGCATGTCGGCCGCGTTCTTGGACCCGCTGAGGCGGAACACCTGCACCGGCTCGACGCCTTGGCGCATCAGGTCGCGGGGGCCGGCGCGGAGGGTGGCGTAGTCGGCGTAGGCCCGGCGCACCGCGAACGGCCCGCCGGCCATACGCTGCGCGAACGTGATCAGGCGCTCGAAGTCGTCGGCGAACGAGGGCCGGTTGGTCGGCGCGATCCCCTTTTGGTTGAAATACTGGACGCGGCTGAGGAAGAAGTTTTCGAGATCGATGAGCAGAACGGCGGACGGTTTCATGGGCACCCCGGCGGCTGTGGGGGAACGGGCCAATCGTACCACCGGCCGGGGCCGCGAACAACACGTCACTCGGCGTCCGCGTTGATCTGTCCCTTGATCATCCGCTGCGTCGCGTCCCAACCCGCGGCCAGATGCTGGTAATACGCGGGCGGGTCCAGCGTTTCGGACACGTCGCCCTCGAAAAGGAATAGCCACCCCGCGCCGTAGCTGTCCACGTTGATCGTTCCGGGGTCTTCCAGCAGCGCGGCGTTGAACCGAACCACGCGCCCGGCGAGCGGGGCGTACAGCCCACTCGTGGCCTTCTGCGTCTCGATGTAGCCGATCTCTTGCTTCGCGGTGACATGGCCGGGGTCGATGCGCCATTCGAGGAAGTACACGTCCTGCATGAGCCGAACGGCGTAGGCGGTGAACCCGAACGTGTGCAGGCCGTCGGCCCCCGGCCGGCACCACATGTGGTTCTTGCAGTAGCGCAACTCGCCCGGCACCGGGGCCGGGTGGTTGCCCATCATGAACGTGAGTGGGTCGGGCATTACAGCGGGCGGCGCGGCGTAAGCCCGCCGGTAAGTCGGGGTCAGGTGTATCGCGAGCTAATGTACTCCGGATCGAAGAACGCGGGCAGGTGGCGGTCGATCTGGATCAGGCCGTCCGGGGTGCAGTCGATGCCCTCGCCGGTTACGCTCAGCCAGCCCTCGGCCGCGAGTTTGTCGAGCGCGTCCCGAAACTCGGTGCGTATATCGACGCCGTGCTTGGCGCGGAAGTAGGCCACGTCGAGGTGGCCGGTTTTTAGCAGCAGCACGACTTCGCGGATCAGGCGGTCGCGCGCGGTGGTGGGGAACGCGCGGCCCAGCGGCAGTTCGCCGGCGTTCAGCTTCTCGATGTACGCTTCCCACGTGTCGGCGTTCTGGACGTGGACGCCGTTGACGTGGCCGAACGACGCGACCCCGGTGCCGAACATGTCCGCCCCGCGCCACAGCGCTTCACGGTACACGAACTTGGTCTTCGCTTTGTCCTTCACGACGGTCGTGGCGCTGGAGATGTCGTAACCGGCGCGTACGAACTCGTCGAAAGCGTACTTGGTCCACGCGCGCTTGGTGGGCCAATCCGCGACCGCGAGCGCCGGCTCGTCGTTGCCCAGCACCTTCAGTTCCTTCGAGAACACCGTGTTGTACGGCAGTTCCATCTGGTACACGGTCACGCAGTCCGGGCCGAGTTCGATGGTCTTCGCGACGCACCGCTTCCAATTGTCCCAGTCCTCGCCCACCATGCCCGCGATGAGGTCGAGGTTGATTTGTGGGAAGTCTAACTCGCGCGCCCAGCCGAACGCGCGATAGATTTCGTCTTCGAGGTGGGCGCGCCCGTTATACTGCAAGATTTCGGGCTTAAAGTTCTCAACGCCGAGGCTGATGCGGGTGACCCCGTGCTTGCGGAGCGTTTCGAGCTTGTGCTTCTGGAGCGTGCCCGGTTCGCACTCGAACGTGACCTCGCGGGCCGCGTCCCACGGCATGATCTCGCGCAGGCGCGTCATCAGCCCGTCGAGCTGCGCGGCGCTCAGGTACGACGGCGTACCGCCGCCGAAGTAGACGTAATCGAGCGCGCGCCCGCCGACGCACGCGGTCTTGCTCAGCAGCTCGACTTCCTTCGTGATGGCGTCGAGGTACACCGAGATGTCGTTCGCGTTCTTATCGGTGTAGACGCGGAAGTAGCAGAACTTGCACCGCTTCCGGCAGAACGGAATGTGCAGGTACAGGCCCAGAGGGGTGCCGGCGCGCGGCGCGGTGTCAAGGGCGGCGCGGGCCTCCGGCAAGTACGAGTTCTTCCAAAACGAGAACGGCGGGTAGTTGGCGATGAAGTAGTTGCCGAGACCCGTTTTCTCTTGTTCGGCGGCGCTCACGGTCATGACAGAACTCACAGCACGCGAGGGCGGGCAATTACTTCTTCCCCAAGCAGTATACCGTGCCGTTGTCGGTACCCACCACCAGACTATCCGGGCCGACCGCGACCGAGCCGCTGACCGGCGAGTTGAGCGCCAGTTCTTGGATCTTCTTGCCGGTCTTCAGGTCGAGCACGTAGAAGTTGCCGTCGTCGTTGAGGCACCCGACGTACACGCGAGTTCCGACGATGACCGGCGAGGCGTCCACTTGGCCCTCCGTCTCGAAGCTCCACACCCGTTTGCCGGTCTTGGTGTCGAGGCCGTACACCTTCTTGTCGCGGCTCCCGGCGACGACCAGTTCGCCCGCCGCGGCCGAAGCGAAGAACGGCTGCTGGCGCGCGGCCGGCGTGAACACCCACGCCCGCTTCTTCTGTTTCAGATCGACCGCGACGACCGTGTTCGCCATCGTGCCGACGTAGGCGAAGTCGCCCACGACCGCGGCGGTCGCGGCCGCTTGGCCTTCCAGTTCGACCGTGCCCAGTTCCTTTCCGGTCTTGGCATCGAGAATGTGCAGGATGCTGTCGCAGCCGGCGACGAACGTGACGTCGCCGATGACCGCGGGCGCGCCGTTCACCGGGCCGTCGGTCTTCACTTCCCAGACCTTCTTGCCCGCATCGTCGAGGCAGTAGAGCGTGGAGTCGTGCGAGCCGATGAGGACGTTCTTGCCGTGGAAGTTGCACCCGGCCATGATCTCGCCGCCGGTCTCGTACTCCCACACCTTCGAGCCGTCGCTGATCTTGCGGCAGTAGAACTTGCCGTCGAGGTCGCCTACGTAGATGCGGTCCCCGCGGACGCTGGGCGACGCCTTCATCGCCCCGAGCTTCACCTTCCACTTTTCTTTGCCGGTGGCGAGGTCGATGGCGTACAGGTGCTTGTCGAGCGAGGCCACGTACACGACGCCCCCGACGATGGCGGGCGCGCCTTCGACGCCCCCGGTCTTGGGGTTCCCGGCGGCGAACTGCCACTTCACTTCGAGTTGATCGGGTAGCTTCGCGGTGGCCGACCCCGTCATGTGCGGGTCGCCGCGGAACACCGGCCACTCGGCAGAACCCGGTGTGGGGATGATCAGTACCGCTACGAGCGCGGCAACGAGCAGGCGGGGCATGGTGCGTACCTCCAGACGGGCCGCTTGCGGCCCGACGATTACCAAGCGGCCTGATACAGCCTCAGAATCTCGACTTCCGTGACCGGGCGGGGGTTGAACCGGGCGGTCCACTGCTGGTTCGCTTCTTCGGCAAGCAAGTGGAGGATAGTGTCGCTGACGCCGCACTCTTTCAGCGATTGTGGCAATCCGGCTGCGGCGGTCAGTTGCGCGACCCGCGCGGCCAGCGCGTCCGTCGCGGTCGCCGCGGGTGCGCCGGTCAGTTCGGCGTACAGCGCGCCGACCGCGGGGCCGTTGAAGCGAATCACGTGCGGCAGCATAAGCCCGATGGCGACGCCGTGCGTGATGCCGTAGTGCGCCGTCAGCGGGTTCGCGCAACTGTGGCACACGCCGAGCATCGCGTTCTCGATCGCCATGCCCGCGAGGTGCGAGCCGATCTGCATTTCGGAGCGGGCTTTCAGGTCGGACGGGGCGCGCAGAACGCGCTCGAAGTTCGGTTCAAGGTGTCGGTACGCGGCCTTGGCGCACATCGAGGAGATCGCGTTGCGCTTCGTACAGACGAACGACTCGATAGCGTGCGCGACCGCGTCAATGCCGGTCACGGCGGTCACGCCCTTCGGCTGCGAGAGCGTCAGTTCCGGGTCGAGGATCGAGACGCGGAACGCGGCCTTCTTGTCGCCGCAGGCCATTTTCAGGTGGCTCTTTTCGTCGGTGATGAGCGCGTAACTCTGGGCCTCGCTGCCGGTGCCCGCGGTGGTGGGCACGCCGACCGAGGGGAGCATCGGCTTGGTGGCCTTGCCGTGACCCTTGTAGTCGATCATCCGGCCGCCGTTGGTGAGGATGAAGTTCACCCCCTTGGCGCAGTCCATCGAGCTGCCGCCGCCGACCGCGACGATGCAGTCGACGTGGTGCGTGCGCGCGAACACGACGCCCGCGTCGACCTCGCGCTCGGTCGGGTTCTCCTTCACCCCGTCGAACAGGAACACGTCGAGGCCGTCGTCGCGCATGACCTGTGCGGCGCGCTGCGGGTGGCCGACGTGTTCGAGACCGGGGTCGGTGACGAGGAGCGCGCGCGTGCCCCCGACCGCGCGCACGGCTTCGCCGAGGCGCGCGAGTGCCCCGGGCGCGAAGATCACGCGCCCGAGGGGCTGGAAGTCGAACGGCGGCGCGTCAAGCGGTGGCTGGGGCACGGTCGGCTCGCGGGGCGTGCTGGAGGGCGCGCTGTTTGTAGAGGTGCGTGAAGAGGTTCCCCTCATGCGGCTGGTCCCAAGTCAGTCGGTTCGTGGGCAGCGGGCCGATGTTCAGCCGCTCGATGCTCGGGCACGCCATGCACTCGGCGACGAACCCCGGATAGTCCGTGAGCGCCGTGGCCGCGAGCGTGTAGCCGATGCGCTTCAGCACGTCCGCGTTGGGGTATTCTATGACGCTGGCGTAGGGGAACAGGAACTCCTTGTTCGCCAGCGGGTGTTCCGGGGTGTCGCAGCGGATGATCGTGGGGAGCAGCCACGCGATGCGCCCGTCCTTCACCAGCCGCGGGCTGCCGCGCACTTCTTGGGTCACGTCGCGCGCGCCGGGCGTCTTCAGCCCCTCTTCGACCATGTTGTTGATCGCCTCGGCCACTTCCGGCTTGGCGAACGCGCTCACCTCGCAAGCGGGGTCGTCCCACGGGCGGGCCTTCGCACCGGCCAGCCGCTTCGCGAGGCCGAGCGCGAGAGCGTCGGCGTTCTTCGGCGTCCAGATGGCGCTCGCGTTCACGCACGCGCGCCCGCCGTTGCCGGCCACGGCTTCGACCATCAGATCGAGGTGCTTTTCCCACTCGTCGGCCTTGTCCGCGCCGAAAAGGATCTTCGAGTAGCCGGTGCCGTGAATCTCGACGCGGTGGTCGTTCTTGTACGGGGCCATGCTGCGGTCGTCGCCGAAGGCCATGCTGCGCCCGCACAGGCGCAGGATGTCGGCGCTGCCGGCGTGGTCGGTCGGCAGGAACCCCAGCACGCTCTCCGGCACCCCGGCCTTGATGAACGCTTGAAGCACGCGGTACGGGGTCCACGGCTCCTCGCGCCCCGGCTTCAGCAGCAACGGAATCTTGAACGCGAGCGTCGGCACCCACAATGAGTGAACGCCGGGCGAGTTCGACGGCAGCACCGCGCCGAACACGTCGGTCGTGGGGTAGAACGCCTGCATCCGGCCGTTGGCCGTGCTGTACCCGGTGTCGAGCGCTTCGACGGGCAGGCCGCGCGTCAGGCCCGCAATTACCTCTTCGATGTTCGCGAGGACGTATTGAACCTTGCGCGCGTTGCGGTCGCAGAACACCAGCGCGCTCCCGGTGGTGGCCGACAGGTTGCGCGTGTACTGGTCGAAGGTCAGTTCGGTGTCGCCGCAGGGCAGGGCGGCATTCAGGAAGTAGTCGGCCGCCTTCTTGTACATCGCGAGGATGTCGCGCACCGGGATCGCGGCGAGTTGCTTGTGCGCGCGCTCCATGTTGCCGAGGTCGCGGGCGATCATGGACCCGGTGACTTGGCTCACCTCCGCGACCGGCTCGCCGGTGACGTGGTGAACGAGCGTAGCCTTCTCGAGGCTAGTGTAGCTCTTACCGAACCGAAGCGCGGGAATCTGGATCATGGGTGGTAAGGTTCCGTTAGTTCGTGGCGACCTTCAACAGTTCGGCGGCCCAATTTGCGTAGGCCGTACTAAGCGCGACCGCGGGCCGGTGCGCGTAGTCGATTCGGTTCTGGTAGCCGGCGTCCTCGTAGGCGCGGTCCAAACACGGGCGCAGCGCGAGTACGATCTCGCCGTCGGACGGCTTGAGCGGGACCGGCAGGTTGGGCAGCACGTCGCGCACGGTGAACGCCCACACTGACGCCTTGGGGAACCGGTTCGCGCGGCACACGAGCGCGTAGGAGTCGGCCCGCGGCGGGCGCGGCTTACCAATCGGCACCCGCTCGCCGTCAAACCACAGGTCGATTTCGACGAGGTTGGTGCCGGTGTGCAGGTACTCGTTTCGCTTATACAGGTAGGCGTCGCGATCCTTGCCCGGTTCCTTGTTCGACGGACTCAGCACCTCTATCACGGTCACGACACGGTTGCCGGGTTGGTCCACGATCTTGACGAGTTTGTGCCCTTTCTTCTCCGGGTTGGGAAGCGTTACCTCGGTGCTGGGTATCGTCGCGGGAGGCATGGCGGCCGCACTGCCGCCGCCTTCGGTCTTCGCGACGTACCCGTCAGGTTTGGCGAATGGCTCGCACCCGTCGGGGTCGTCGCCTTCGAGCCAGACGTGTTGCTCGACGTCCGCATAGTAGCCACGTGGGAGCACGCGGCTGATCGCGGCGGAGCTGGCGACAATGAACCGCGTGTGGAACCCCGACCAGTGGGCCGGGTGTTCGAGGTACGGGTCCATTCCGGGGAACGGCGACGGCATTGCGGTGCCCTCCGCGCTCAGTACACGCCGACGACGGTGCCGCCGGCGAGCGCCGCGAACGGGCGCACCCCGCTCACCCCGTCCCACGGGTACTTGTCGAACGGCTTCTCGCGCTCGCCCTCGTCGCGCTCCGGGAACCGCGGCACGAAGAACTCGCGCGTGAAGGTGCTGAGCAGCACGCGCCCGGTGCCGCCATAGGGCACGACCTCGTCATAATTGTCCGGGTTCACCACTTCGATCACCGCGCGCGGCTGCGGCGCGTAATAGCTGATCTTGAACCCGTCCCCGGGGCCGATGGGCTTGCTGCACGCGAGGCCCATGAGCGTGTTGCCGTAGGTCGGCGTCATGTACACGTCGCCGTTGTCCAGCATCTCCTCGTAGGCCTCGCGCGTGAACTGCGGCGTGAACTCGGTGCCGCCGCTGAAAATCCCGGTGATGCCGGTACTCTTAATGGACCGCAACCCGCCGGACGGGATCGGCTTGCCGAGCGACCGGAACTTGTCTTCGAGTTTGCCGGCGCGCAGCGCCTCGTCTAGCGCCGCGAGCAACTTGGGCGTCGTGAACATGCACTTGATGTCGTGCCCGCCGGCCAGCACGGTCAGCGCCTGATCGATGCAGTGGTCCTTGTAGGCCTGCGCCTCGGCGATCTTCCGCTCCTTCAGGCACTTGACGACGTAGCGCGGGTCGAGGTCGATGGCGAAGCAGATGCCGCCGCGGTACTGGGCGAGGTGCTCGATGGCGAGCCGCAGCCGGCGCGGGCCGCTCGGCCCCAGCATGAGCCAGTTCGAGCCGCGCGGGAACGAGGCGTCCGGCAGCGTGTCCGACATCATCTCATAGTCGATCTTGAAGTCGTCGATAACGATACGCGACTTGGGCAGGCCGGTCGTGCCGCCGGTCTCGAACACGTACACGCCGCGGTCGGCGTAGGCCTTCGGCACCCACTTGCGCACCGGGCCGCCGCGGAGCCAGTCGTCCTCGAAGATGGGGAACTTCTTGACGTCGTCCCACCCGTTCACGTCGGTGAGCGGGTTGAAGTTGAACGTCTTGGCCTTGTCGAGCCAGAACGGGGTGCCGGTGTCCGGGCTGAAGTGCCAGCGGACGATCTCGCGGACGTGCGCGTCGAGCTGCGCGCGGGCGTTCTTGATCTTCTCGTCGAGCGTCGCGCCGGTCACTCGGTCCGGCTTGCCGGGGGTATCTTTCACAGCAACTCCAGAAGATGGTCAGTCGATTATTGTCAGTCTATACGGTCTGTTAGCCGCGAGCCGCAGGCGAGCGCGGTCGACCGCGGTCGCCTGCGGCTCGCGGCTAACAGACGGAACTACTTCGTCTTGAGCGCGTACAGCGCGTTTTCCGTCATCACGTACATCACGCCGTTGGCGACCACGACCGTCGAACGGACGGCGGCCGGCATCTCGATCTTGGCGAGCAGGTACTCCTTCTCGGTCTCGCCCCGGGCCAACTTCTGGATCGCGCGCGCGGTCTTCATGTCGGCCGCGCCCATCGCGTTCGCCACCCCGTCGATGGTCTTCGGCTTCTTGTCGTGCTTGAACACCCACACGTCTCCGGCGTCGGTGGCGAGGAACACTTTGCCGTCCACGTAGTACGGCGAGCCCCAGATCGTGGACTTCGTGTCGTACTGCCAGAACGGTTCGCCGGTCTTGGCGTCGAGGCAGTGGATGTAGCCGTGCAGTTCGGAGATGTACACGATGTCGTCCACGATGGCCGCGGTGGACATGGTGCGGCCGAACTTGAAGTCGCGCGGGGCCCACTTGCGCTTCTCGTCCCAACCGAACCGCCACGCCTCGCACGAGTTCGGGTTCGGCACTTCGCTGATCTTGTCCTTGCCGTCCTCGCCCTTGCCCTTCTCGCGCTTCTCGAGGAACTTCGAGATGTCGCCCTTCTTGTCCTTCTTGGGCGCGATGCAGTAGAAGTTGGCGACGCCGGTGCTGTGCTCCGGGTCTTGGCCGACGCCGATGTAAACCTTGTTGTCGTAGATGACCGGGGTGCCGATGAAGTCGTTGCGGGTGCCGGTGCCGCCCAGTTCGTACACGGTGTCCTTCGGGTTGGCGTCGAACTTCCAGATCACCTCGCCGGAGTCGGGGACGAACGAGTACAGCCACCCGTCGCCGCCGGGGAAGATGACCTGCTTCACGCCGTCGATGTCCGCGTACACCGGGTTCGACCACTGGCCGTGCATGATGTTCTTGCCCGGCAGGTCGCTCTTCCACTTCAGCTCGCCGGTCTTCTTGTCGAGCGCCACGAAGCTGGGGGCCTTCGGGCTGGGCAAGTTAATGTGGCTCTCGTCCACGCCGTTGGCGGTCACGGTGTAGAGAACGTCGCCGATGATGAGCGGGCACCCTGTCGCCGCGTTGTGGGGGAACACGTTCAGCTTGCCCAACATGTCGTATTCCCACAGGATGTCCACGTCGGTCGCGGTCTGGTACTGCTCCTTCTGGAAGCCCTGATTGCCGTTGGCGAAGCCGTTGATGTCGGCGCACACGACGGTGCAGCGGTTGGTCACGTAGTACACGCGGTCGCCCTCGACTGTGGGCGTGGAGCAGAGGCCGATTTCGGGCCAGTCCACCACGTTGCCGCCGGGCAGTTTGTCGTGAACGGCCTGCCACAGGAACTTGCCGGTCTTCTCGTCGAAGCACATCAGCACGCCCTTGTCGAGCGGTTCGACCTCGCCGTCGGCGTTCTTTTTGGTGTCGCGCGGGTTGCGGGCCTTCTGGTTATTCGTGCCGATGAAAATCTTGCCGTTGGCAACGATCGGCCCGCCGTAGGAGCGCGACCCGAGGTCGGCCTTCCAGAGGACCCAATCGGCGGTCCACTTCTTGTCGGCTTCGGGATCGTCGCCCCACTTCGGCGCTTCCTTCGGGTACTTCTCGACCTTGTCCTTGAGGTTCACCATGTTGCGGGCGACGGTGCCGCCGAACATCGTGTGATCGGTCGGCCCCGCGACCGGGGCGTCGGCCTTTGCCGGCGGCTGCGACGCGACCGGGGGTTGTTCCGGCGCGGGGGCCGCGGGCGCGGGCGGGGCCGAGTCGCTGAGCGCGACCACCAACCCGGCCCCGCCGAGGATCTGGACCGCGGCCCCGAGAATCGCGTAACGAGAGGTCATAATGAACGTCCCTTGAGGGTGTTTTTGTCTTGTGGCAGGGACAGGCTGGAAGCCTGTCCTACACGTCACTTCTTGTTCGGCGTGATGCTCAGGTTGTCGAAGTATAGCTCCGAGCCGGGGTCGATCTTACCGCCGGCGTTCTCCTGAATGTTCGGAATGTACCCGTACACCCCGGCCGCGCCGTTGCGGTTCGGGTGCGGGTCCTCGAACTCGATGGTCCACTTCTCCGGCTCCTTGTCGGCCTTCGGCCACACCTTGCCGCGAATCACGGCGCTCTTGTCCTTCTGCTCGACGACGAACTTCATCGTGTACCACGTGTTCGGCTTCCAGTCGAACGCGACCGTCTGGTTGATGCGCGGCCGCGCCTCCCACGAGGTGATGCGGAGCGTGAGGGCGTTCAGCGTGGTGTCGGGCTTGCCGTCGAGCACGAGCGAGTAGCGCGAGTTGATCAGCCCGCAGTCGGGGAGCTTGTCGCGCACCAGCGTGCCGTAGACGTCCGATTGGATCGTGTAATCGGCCGCGCTCGGGGTGGTCATATAGGAGATGGCCTTCGCGAGCGGCGGGCGGGCGTTGTCGTTGACCTTGCTAAGGACGTTGTTGCCGTCGCCGAACGCCTTGATGAGGTACTTCCCGTTGGTGTTCACGAAGCCCATCGGGGACGAACCGGGCGGGGCCTTGTCGAAGTTGGCGGCGTAGGGCAGCAGCGGCGCGGTGCGGACGCGCCCGCGGGCCACGAGGCCGTTGACCGTCACCTCAACGTAGCCCTGCGATTGCGGGAGCTTACCGAGTTGCGCGGTGCCGGTCGCGGCGTCGCCGGTCACGGTCGCGTCGAGCTTCGGCGGCTGCGCGCCGGTCGGGGTCTTGCCCGGCAAGATCACGCTCCATTCGGCCTTCGCGTCCACGGGCGCTTTCACCTCGCGGCCGTTGGCGTCGATGTACACGACGGTGAACGTCACCTTGTCGCCGGGCTTCGCGGTAACTTCCGCCGGGTACAGCCGCAGGGCGGCAACTGCGGCAGCGTTGTAAGGCGCTTCGGCCGGGTCCGGCTTGTACTTCACAGACTGCGGCTTCGCGTCCGGCGACGCGAGGCAGAGCATGTCGGTGCGGCTGTTGAAGTAAACGCGGCCGTTCACGGCGACGGGCGTACCGTTGGTTTCGGTTTGAACCGGGCGGCCGTTGACGGTCTCCTTGAATGTGTAAATGAATGTATCGTCCTCGTCGGGCTTCTTCTTGCGGTCGTCGTTCAGCTTGATGATTGAGAACCGGCCCTTCACGTCGAAGATGTAGCACTTGCCGTCGGCGATGAGCGGCGCGCCGCGCACCTCAGTGGCGTAACGGTAGCTCCAGAGGCGCTTGCCACCCTTCGCGTCGAAAGCGTGAAGCTCACCGCTGTCGTCCGGCATGTACAGGATGCCTTCCGCGAGCGCCGGCGACGATAGCCCGAACCGCTGCGACTGCTGATACTCCCACACGAGCTTCGGCTTCTTGGTGGCGGGATCGACTTGGCTCGCGTCGACGCAGATGACGCGGCCGACGCGGTTGCTGTCGAGGTTCTCTTCCCCGTGCGCGCAGTACACGAGGTTCCCGTCAACGACGGGGCTGGGGTTGATCGAGCCTTTGCTGAACAGGTAGCTCCACACGCGCTCGCCGGTGCGGACCTTGAAGGCGTGGAGCGCGCCGTCGCTGCCGCCGGCGATGAGCAACCGCTGCCCGCCGATTACGGCCACGGTCGGGTTCGATTGGTACGTGACCTTCAACGGGAACGCGGTCTCCGCGATCCAGACGACGGTGCCGGTCTTGCCGTCGAAGGCGTAGAACCGGTTCGCGCCGCGGGCTTGGTCGCCCCAACTGGAGTTGAGCATCCCGACGATGACGAGGCCGCTGTCGAAGGTCGGGGCGATGATACGCCCGCCATAGCCGCTGACGCGGCCGAACTCTTCGGTCAGTTGCCGCTCCCAGACGAGCTTGCCGTCCTTGTCGAGGCAGATCAGGTTGCCGGCGGTGGTGTGGGCGTACACGTACCCGGCATTCGGGTCGCCCGCGAGTGACGTCCACCCCAACCGGCTGGACACGATGTCCGAGTGGTAGATGCGCTGCTCGAACTCCCACAGTTTCTTGCCGGTCTTTTCGTCGAGGCAGACGACGCGCTCGGACTCGCCCAGACCTTCGCCGAACCCTTGGAGCACGTACACGCGGCCGTCCATGATGAGCGGGGCGGCGCGCCCGCCGTAGGGGGCCGACCACGCCACGTTGCCCTTCGCCTTCAGCGCCGGGTCGAAGCTGTCCGGCAAGCCCTTCTCCTGCGAGAAGCCGTTCTGGTTCGGCCCGCGCCAGTGCAGCCAATCGGCCGCGTTCACCGCAGCGGCCGTGGCGAACACAGATAAGAAAGTGAGGAGGAACGGTCGCAGCATTTTAGGCTCCGTATTTGATCTCGATGTTGTTTTGTCTCGGCGTTCTCCGCGTTCTCCGCGGTGAATTAGCTTTGGTGTATGACTCGGCGGGCTTTCATCTCGAACCGGGGCAGCGATCCGGGCGGGCAGGGGGTCACGTCGACGCGAAAGAGCAACTCGTCGCGCACCGCGCGGCCGATGGAATCTGCGAGCGCTTGCCCGTCGCCGGTCGCGGGCTCGATCTCCAACCGCAGGTCGGCGAGCGGGTTCGCCCGGTTCACGTGGACGCGGTACTCGGCGACCTCGGCGAACCGGCGCACAATGGCCTCGATGGCGCTCGGGTACACGTTGTTCCCCCGAACGTGAATCATATCATCCGCGCGGCCCAGAATGCCACCGTCAAGCCGCCGCCACGCGCGCCCGGTCGGGTCGGGGTCCGTCGCGATCCTAACCAAGTCGCCGGTGCGGTAGCGGATCAGCGGGCTTCCGATTCGCCCCAAGTTCGTTAGCACCAACTCGCCGGCCGTGCCGTCCGGAACCGCGGCCCCGGTCGCGGGGTCGATCACCTCCGCGAGGTAGTCACGCTCTAATAAGTACATCTGGCCGGGCCGCGCGTCTGCCTCAACCGCGACCGGGCCGATTTCGGTCATGCCGTAGTGGTCGAAAACGCGCGCGCCCCAAAGCTGTTCGATGCGGGCGCGCGTGGCCGGGATCGTGCCGCCGGGTTCGCCCGCGACCACAACCGCCCGCACGGGACTACCGGCGATGTCTAGCCCCTCTTTCGCGGCCACCTCGCTCAAATGCAGCGCGTACGTCGGTGTGGCGAACAGAACCGTGCAGCGGTGTTCGAGCAAACAGCGCAGGCGCGCGACGCTGGTCATGCCGCCCCCGGAGATGCCGAGGAACCCGGCGCGCGTGGCGGAATCGAACGCGCTCCAAAACCCCAGAAACGGCCCGAATGAGAACGGGAAGAACAGCCGGTCGCCGGCCTTCAGGCCCATCAGCTCAAAGTTCACGCGCCAGCACCCCAGAATCCACTCCCAAGAGTCCGCGGTGTCGAGCCAGCGTAGCGGCGTGCCCGTGCTCGTGCCCGACGTTTGGTGCAGGCGCGAGTACCGTTCGAGTGGAAACGTGAGGTTGGTGCCGTAAGGCGGGTTCGCGGCCTGATCCGCGACCAACTCGGCTTTCGTCGTGAACGGCAGCGATTCGAGATTGTCCGCCGCAACGGCGGCGAACTTGCGCCGATAGAAGTCGTTGCTCGCGCGAATCGCATCGACGAGCACGCGAAGGCGCGCGCGCTGCTCGGTCCGGGCGTCGTTCGGCAGTGCCGTGGCTGGGAGCATCGCGGACCTCAGAAACCCCGCGCACGCGCGACGGAGGCAGGCTCGCGCACCGAACGGAGTGCCATACCGCCACGACTTAGGAGTCTTTCAGGTCTATCATGGAACTTGATTCGTCGACGGGCCACACGATGCGGTCGAAGAGCTCCCACAACTTGCGCCCGCGAACCGAGTTCACCCCGGCGACGTGAGCCACGCGGCCCGCGAGGTGTGCGCGGAAGTCCGGTACCTGCGCGCGGTTCTGCCCCGCCGGGCCGTGGCGCGTGCAGTTCGTCAGGATCGCTTTCAGCAGGTCGAACTCGGCCCGCGTGACGTTCGGACGCACGTTCGTGACAATTCCGGTCACGGTCTGGCGCGTGCCGCGCCCGTACGCGCGCGACTTGCCGCGGTTCACACGGAACCCTTCCTCGGCCGCAATCAAGGCGACGCGCCGGGCCAATCCGCGGGCCGCGCGCAGCAGGCCCGGCCCGCCGGAAAACGTCAGGTCGTCCGCGTATCGCGTGTAGGTCGCGCCGCACGCGGCGGCGAGGCGCGCGAGCCGGCGGTCGAGGCGGTACGCGATCAGGTTCGCGAGGGCCGGCGAGGTCGGCGCGCCTTGCGGCAAGTGCCGGGTGTTGACTCGAACCCACGCCGGGTAATCGGAGCCGTCGGCCGTGGGGTGCGGGCGCACGTCCCACACGGCGCGCGGCAATCGCGTCGTGCAGAGCGCGCCGAGTAACCGCACGACGGGTTCCGGGTAGCCGAGGTTGCGGAACAGCCCGAACGTACGGCCCGCGACGATTGAGGAAAAGAAGTCCGTGAGGTCGAACCGCAGTACGGCGGCGCGCCCACAGTGTTCGGCCGCGTTCGTGACCGCCGAGCGCCCGGCGCGGAAGCCGTGCGCGGCCGGGTGCGGCGCGACGCGATTCAACAACAGGTCCACGAGTCGGCGCTGCGTACGGCGGAGCAGGGGCTTTGGCACTTCGAGCAACCGCGCGCCGCCGCGCGGTTTCAGCACCCACCGCGCGCGGTACGTGCGCAAGGTCTCGTCGCGCCGGTACGGGTTTCGCCCGGTCGGGTCCGCGAGCCAAAGCAGTTGGGGAAGCGCGACGCCGAGCGCGTCGGCGCAGTCGTGTTCGGTGTCCCAGCGCGGCAGGTCGGCGTTCCACGTCGGCGCGGGGGGAATGGCCTCGCCCGGCACGGCGAACAACGTGCGACGCGGGTAGCGGTCGCCGGCAGTGCGCGCTCCTGCGAGCCGCGCCAACACGCCCGCGAAAGTCGTATCGCGCACGAGCACATCGAGCAGGGCGATAGAACTCGGCGGTTCAATGTGTGCCGCGAGGAGGCGCGTGACGAGGGGCGACGCCCAGCGGTACTCGCGCCCGGTCGCGCGGCGGATCGCGTCGCGCAACCCGGCGCGCGACCATTCTCCCGCGAGCATTCCTGCCGCGATGTTCCGCACGAATCGCTGTTGTGGGTCCATCAAGATTTGTGTGGAAAAGAGCCGCGAACGGGCCGACGAGTCTCGGCCGGCGCGACGGGGCGGGCGTGGAAGCGCCCAGTTCGTCGCGCGCTCGTCTGTCACGTGTTGGGCGCACCCCGGGGTAACCCCGGAGTGGCGTTCGGCCGGTTCAGCGAACCCGCGTCCCGCCGTGCTCGGCCCGCCGCAGCGGGGTAATCGTCGCACGCGCCCGCGGGTCGGTCAACCTCCGTTGTGGGTCAGTAGCACGTGACCACTTCGTTCCCGAAACGCTTCATCAGCGCTTCGCGCCCGGCGAGGCCGACGTGTTCCTCCGAGACGCTGAGCTTTTTCAGCTTCTTCAGGTGCGGGGACGCGGCCAGCGCCTTCGCCCCGGCCGGGCCGATCTTCACGTCTGACAGGTTCAGGTCTTCGAGGTCGGTCATCGGTGCGTCGGCGACAGCCTTCGCCCCGGCCGTGCCGAACGGGTTGCTCGCGAGCGACAGTTGCGTGAGCTTGGTGACGTACTTCGACCCCATCAGTGCCGAAACGCCGGCGTCGGTGAGTTGGTTCCCATGCAGCGACAGCCCCCGCACGGCGCAGCACCCGCGCGCCGCGAGGGCGCGGGCTGTGACATCGGTCGCACCGGTGCTCGAAAGGTCTAAGTGCGTGAGCGCGGGGAACCACGGTGCGGCGAGAAGTGGGGCAAGCACCTCGTCGCCGTAGGGCGGAACGCGATGGACTTCTCCGTATTGGTCGTACCACTCGCCCCCTGAAACCGACAGGCTCTGGAGCGCGGGGAACGCGCCCCCGGCAAGGGCGCGCGCGCCGGCGACGTCGAACGGGCACGAAGACAAACCGATCCGTTCGAGGCGCGGCGCGAAGGTGGCGGTGGCGAGCGCGCTCAGTGCCGCGCTGGTGATCGGGCAGCGGTCGAGGTAATAGGTGGTGAGCCTCGCGGCGTGCGGCGTGCGGCACAGCGCGCCCGCGCCGCGGTCGGTCAGGTTCCGCATCGCGCCGATCAGTACGCGCAGGTTCGCGATGTTCGGGCTGTCCGCGAACGCTTCGATGCCGTCGTCGCTCAGGGAACCGCAGGGGAGGGTGAGCGAGTTCAGTTGCAACAGCCACTTCGCGTCGGCGAGGTGCGCGATCCCGTCCGGCTCGGCCGGGGAGTAACTAATTGCGAGTGTCCGCAGGCCGCCGAGGTTCTCGGACGCCGCGAACCGGCGGAAATCGTCCGCGGTGCCGCCACCGATCATCAGGTTGAGGGATTCGATCTGGGCCATTTGCGGCACCGCGCCCACGTCCGCGACCGTGATGTCGAGGTTGTTGATCGAGAGGCGTCGCAGGAACGGCGCGGCGTGGAAGAACCTCGCCGTGTTGTGCGGGAAGACGTTGGCCTCACAGTGCAAGTCGATCTCCTCGATCACGCCCTTCTTGCTGAAGAAGTTCTCCGCGTAGAAGGCGTTTTCCGGCTGTGCGAAGCTGAATCCGGGGAAGAAGTTGAGGTCGGTGAGGCCGACGGTCCACCGCGCCCCGTGCTTCTGGGCGTACTCGAACCGCTTCTCTTCGAGTTTCTCGCGCTGTGGGCTGCCCTCCGGCAGTTTGACCACTTCGCAGGTCATCCGCAGGTACTCGCCGTAGGTGTCCCTCTTCGCGCTGAGGAACTTGGCGTAGTCGAGGTACGGTTGCTCGGCGTCCGGGTCCGCGCGCACGGCGGCGATCAGGCGCAGCTCTTCGCTGGTGCGCGCCGGGAGCGGCTGCTGTTTCGCGGGGTCCGGGGTGCCGTCGGCGCGCAGCCCGTGCGCGCCGTTGAAGAATCTGTGCGCGCTCTCGGTCTCGTCCGGCGTCTCCGGAACCCAATGAACCATGATCGCCGCGCCGTCGGCCTTCTGTTCGACCCAGTACAGGTAGAACTGTTCGAGAACCGGCGACGACTTGAACGGCCGTGTCAGCACGGGCCGGTTCTCGCCGTTGGGGTTCGCCAAGTGGTGGCCGCGCGGCATCAGGTACGTGCCCAGCGACTCGCCGAACAGCGTGACGCGGTAGCGCCGCGGCTTCAGCAGGCCCATGATGCCCGCGACCCTCAACAGCGCCCAGCGGTACAACCCCATGACCGACTCCTCGCTCGCCTGCGGATCAGTTACGGGTCACTCCTGTCCTTCTTCTCGGCCTCGTGCTTCACGTAGTCCTTGAACGCGCCCATGTTGTAGCTGATGAACAGGAAGGCGTGGTGCAGGGCGATGTACGTTTCGTCTTCGGGGTCGTCGGCGTAGTCCTTGCGGAGCGCGTACAGCTTCGCCAGCAGTTGGTCGGCGTTCGGCACGGGTAACTCCTCCGGGGGTTGGGCCTTTCGCGATTCTACCCGTCTTGACGCCGCGCGGCGCGGGTGCTACCGTCCCGCCGCGCGCGTCACGGATTCGGCGCGCGGGCCGGAGTCGCCTCGAATGGTGCGCCGAGTCAGTCAATCGCTGGTCGCGTGGTTCCTGCTGTGGGACTTGGCCCTGACCGCCGGGGCGTGGCTGCTCGCGTACGCGGTGCGGTTCCAGAGCGGGCTGTTCACCGTCAAGCGCGGCGTGCCCGACTTCGCGCTATACGTGCGCGCTCTCCCGCTGATGCTGCTCGTGGGTATGATCGCGTACCGCATCGCCGGCATGTACGAGGTCCACCGCCTGCGCCGGTTCCGCGAGGAACTCGCGGCTGTAGCGAAGGGCGTCGCGCTGATGGCGCTGCTGGCGATGGCGACGAGCTTCGCGCGGCAAGCGCAGCACGAGTCGCGCGGCGCGATGCTGATGTTCGCCGGGTTCGCGCTGGTCGGGATCACTGCGGCCCGGCGCGCGAGCTGGACCGCGATGCGCCGGCTCCGCGCCCGCGGCGTGAACCAGAGCCACGCCCTCATCGTGGGCACCGGGCGGCTCGCGCGGCGCACCGTGCGCACGCTCCGCGCCGTGAACTGGTCCGGCATCCAGCCGGTCGGGTTCGTGGAAGACGAGACCAACCGCGGCCCCGGCTCTGACCTGCCGGTTCTGGGCACGATTGCTGAGCTGCCCGAACTCGTGCAGCGGCACCACATCGAACACGTGTTCGTCGCGCTGCCGCTGAACCGCTACCCGGACGCGCGGCGCGTGTTCACGGCACTGTCGCAAACGCTCGTCGATGTGCAACTGATCGCGGACCTGCCGGCGATTTCCGGCATGAACTTCACGACGACGCAGATTCACGGCATGAACGTGATCGGGCTGCGCGAGAACCCGCACCACGGGCTGAACGTCGTCGTGAAGCGCGCGATGGACATCGTGCTTTCGCTCGTCGCCATCGTGCTGCTCGCGCCGGTGATGGCGGTGATCGCGGCGCTCATCAAGCTCACCAGCCCCGGCCCGGTGCTGTACCGACAGGAGCGCTGCGGGCTGAACGGGCGCTCGTTCATGATGCTCAAGTTCCGCAGCATGAAGGTGGACGCGGAGTCCGGCGGAGCACAGATGGCGAAGGCCAACGACGACCGGCGGACGTGGCTCGGCACGATCCTGCGCGCGACGAACCTCGACGAGTTGCCCCAGTTCTTCAATGTGTTGTGGGGAGACATGAGCCTCGTCGGGCCGCGCCCGGAGCGCCCTGTGTTCGTAAGCCAGTTCGCGAAGTCGATTCCGAACTACAACGCCCGGCACGCGGTGAAGGCCGGGATCACCGGGTGGGCGCAGGTGAACGGCTGGCGCGGCAACTCGTCGCTCCGCAAGCGCGTCCTGTTCGACCTCTACTACATCAGCCACTGGAACCCGGTGTTCGACCTGCGGATCATGTTCCTGACCGTGTGGCGGATGGTGTTCTCGAAGCAGAAGCACGCCTACTGACGGAATATGCGGCGCGGCGCGCGGGCCGTTTCGCGCCGGGCCGCGGTTCCCGCTTGCACGCGCGGGCGGTCGCCTTCTATGGTGAAGGAGACCGCCCGTTCCCGTTGATTCGCGTTCATGCCCCAGACCGCCAATGCGTTCCTCGTCGCGCGGCGCGACGACGGCTTCGGCGACGTGTTCCCGCTGCACACCGGCACGCGGTACACGCTCGGCCGCGCGCCGACCAACCGCGTCGTACTGCGCGACGACTTGTGCAGCCGCGAACACGCCGAAGTGTTCGCGGTCGAGGGCGGGTGGCACGTCCGCGACCTCGGTAGCCTGAACGGGACGCACCTCAACGGCGAACAGCTCCGCGCCGACCGCCCGCTGCGCCCGCTCGACGAGGTCCGCGTCGGCCGCACGCGGTTCTTGTTCGTGGACGAGATGGGCCAGTTGCCGGACATGCCGCGCGCGGCCCCCAAGCCCGCAGAGAAGTCCGACGGCCTCGAAATCCGTAAGCGGCTCGGCCAGACCCGCTACCAACAGGGCGCGCCGCCGGTCGAAGCGACGGCGAGCGACACGACGCGGGCCGAACCCCGGGTCGCGCCGCCGCAGGCGGTGGGGGTGCTGTACCGGCTCGCCCTCGATATGGCCGCCGCCGCGGACACGGCCGAGCTGTGCGCGCTCGCCGCCGACGCGGTGTTTCGCGCGACCCCGGCGGAGGTTGTTGCCGTACTCGCACTGAAAGAACCGCGCGAACTCGAACTGACCGTCCACCGCACCCGCGGCGGCGGACCAGAGACGTATCACAAGGTGTCCCAGTACGTAAGCAACGAGGTGCTCTCGACCAAGCACGCGGTTCTGGCCGAGAACGTGGCCGCGGACAAGTCGCTGAAGAACCGCGACAGCATCGCGGACATGAAGGTCGCGAGCCTGATATGCGCGCCGATCCTGTTCGAAGACAAGGTGCTGGGCCTGTTGCACCTGTACCGCACGTCGGGCCACGGGCAACTCAATAACGACGACCTCGAGTTCACGCTCGCGATAGCCCGGCAACTGGGAATCGTGTGGCACCGACTCGCGCGGACGACGTCACTTTCCGCCGAGAACCGAAGCCTGCGCGACCAACTGCGGATCGAGAGCGAAATCGTCGGCACGAGCGCCCCGCTCCAACAGATCGAGTCGCAAATCGGGCGCGTGGCCGAGACGAGAGCGACGGTGCTGGTTCGCGGCGAGAGCGGGTCCGGCAAGGAGTTGGTCGCGCGCGCGATCCACCAGAACAGCCCGCGCCGCGCTGCGCCGTTCGTGTGCCTGAACTGTGCCGCACTCACGGAAACGCTGCTCGAGAGCGAGCTGTTCGGGCACGAGAAAGGCGCGTTCACCGGCGCGACCGAGCTCATGATCGGTAAGTTCGAGGCCGCGGACGGCGGCACCATCTTCCTCGACGAGATCGGGGAAATGGCCCCCGGGACTCAGGCCAAGTTCCTGCGCGTTCTGGAGGGCCACCCGTTCGAGCGCGTCGGCGGGAATACACCCATTAAGGTTGACGTGCGCGTGGTGGCCGCGACCAACCGGCCGCTCGAAGAGGCCGTGCGCGCCGGCACGTTCCGCCGCGACCTGTTCTACCGCTTGCAGGTCGTTCAGCTCGACGTGCCGCCGCTGCGCGACCGCCTCGACGACGTGCCGCTGCTGGCGGAACACTTCTTGAAAAAGTACGTGCGCGAGACCGGGCGCAAGATAAAGGGCTTCACCCCGGCGGCGGTGGCGAAGTTGACCGGGCACCGCTGGCCGGGGAACGTGCGCGAGCTGAAGAACGTGATCGAGCGCGCCGTCGCGCTCGGCTCCGGCCCGCAGCTCGACACCGCCGACATCTGGCTCGCGGACATGGACCTCGGCGCGCCGGTGATCGGTGCGAGCGCGTTCGCCCCGTACAAGCCCGAATCGCTGGACGACATGGAAAAGCGTCACATCCTCGACACGCTGAAGCACACCGACTGGAACAAGTCGAAGGCCGCCGCGATCCTCAACATCGAGCGCTCGACCCTCGACCGCAAGATCGAGAAGTACGGGCTGGTGAAGTGAGGTCAGCCGCGCAGCCGCTCGACGAACCGCACGAGGTCGCTCGGGAGCGGCATCGACCAGTGTAGGGCCGCTCCGGTCGCGGGGTGCGTGAACCCCAACTCCGTCGCGTGCAGCGCGAGCCGCGGCGCGGCGCTGCGGTCGTAGAACACCGGGGCGTTGAACCGCTTCACGTACACCTTGTCGCCGCACACCGGGTGCCCGGCTTCCGAGAGGTGAATGCGAATCTGGTGCGTGCGGCCCGTTTCGAGCCGGCACGAGAGCAACGTGTACCCGTTCAGCCTCTCCTCAACGGAAACGTGCGTCACCGCTTCTTTGCCCACGTCGGGCAACTTCGTGCTGCCGCGCCGCCCGTCGCCACGGTCTTCGACCAAGTTCGAGCGAATTGTGCGCGCGGTCAACGTGCCCGGGACGACCGTGAGGTAGCGGCGAACGACCGTGTGCTTGCGGAACTGCAACCCCAAATCGCGCTCGGCCAGTACCGACCGGGCGAACACGACGAGGCCGCTCGTTTCCTTGTCGAGCCGGTGGACGATCCGCAACCGCGGCAGCTCGCGCGCCGGGCGGCCCTGCTGGTGCGCTACGGCCCATTGCGTCAGGTCTTCGAGCGTCGGATCGAGCTCGCGCCGCTCCTCGGACCATTCGAGTTCGGCCGGGTGCCGCACGGTGTTCACA
Organism: Planctomycetota bacterium; assembly: GCA_016872595.1. Lineage (GTDB taxonomy): Bacteria > Planctomycetota > Planctomycetia > Gemmatales > Gemmataceae > Gemmata. Next base: position 3,547 of record VGZJ01000033.1, on the reverse strand, counting down.
CCGCTGGGCTTTTCGACCACAACGACGTGTTCGTCGAGGTGGCGCACGACGAGCCGTTCCGGGTGCGCGGCCCGCGGCAGCGGCTTGGGGTGTTCGAAAAGCGTGACGAGTTCGCCTTCCTTGAGCCGGCGCGCCTCGTCGGAGCAGACGGCGTCGCCGATCTGGACGCGCCGCGCCGCGATGAGCCCGCGGACCTCGCCCCACGACGGCCCGCCGAGCCGCGAGCGCAGCACCTTCGCGAGCGTAAACCCGGCCTCTTGCGGGGAAACAGCAAACGGTTCGAGTGCGAGCGCCATCGCTACTCCTTCGCCCCTGTTTCCTCGTCCCCTTCTTCCGTCCCGAAGTCCACGTCGGACCAGTCGTCGTCGGGGTCGGGGACGTCCATGTAGCCGCCGCAGTGCGGGCACACTTCCGTTGTGCCCATTGCCTTCGCGGGCCACGTCGATTCCTTGCCACACTCCTCGCACGTCGCGGTCACGTCCCCGGTGCGCGCGGCGCGCTTCTCGGCCATCACGTATACCGCGGTCTTGTTCTCCGCGAGCGTGAGCAGCTCGCGCGCCTCGTCGACCTTCTTCGGCTCGGTAACGAGGATCGGGAACTCTTCCGCGCGCTCCTCGCTCATGCCGGTCAAGGCCGACACCGGCGCGGGCGGAACCTGTTCGATCTCGGCGGGAATGCCGTTGGCTGCGAGCAATTGAATCACGGCCTCGGCGAGGCGCGGGTTGTCGGCCACGAAGACGGTTCGCGGGTCGCGGTCGGGCATGGGAAACGGCTCCGTGTTACCGCGGCCCGCGGCCGGGCTTCTTCCGGCGGGCCTGCGACTTGCGACCGGGGCGGTAGCCCGCGGTCGGGTTCGGGACGGCGTGGTAGTGATCGGCGTTGGCGTCCTTCCGGCGGGCGTCGAGGGCTTCCTTTGGCGGGTTTGCGGGGATCAGGCCGTCGCACCCGCCGATTAGGTCCGCGCGGTCGGCCTTGATCAGCGCCTCGCGCACCGCGAAGTAGTTCTCCGGCTTGAAGAACTGCATCAGCGCGCGCTGAAGCTTGCGGTCGTTCAGGTTCTTCGCGGTCTGAACCGGCTTCTTCGTGAACGGGTCGAGGCCCGTGTAATACATGCACGTCGCGATGTCGAACGGCGCGGGGATAAAGTCCTGCACTTGGTCCGGTCGGTAGCCGTTGCGCTTCAGATACAGCGCGAGGTCGATCATTTCGGCGAGGTCGGTGCCGGGGTGACTGGCGATGAAGTACGGCACGATCTGCTGCTTCGGCTTGCCGGCGTCGGCGCTCGCCTCGCGGAACTGCTCCGCGAACGTCCCGAAGTTGTCGATGTTCGGCTTCTTCATCAGCTCCAGCACTTTCGGGCTGGTGTGTTCGGGCGCGACTTTCAGCCGCCCGCCGGTGTGGTGTTCCGCCAGTTCGCGCACGTACTCCTGCGAGAGCTGCGCGAGGTCCATGCGGATGCCGCTCGACACCAACACCTTGCGCACGCCGTCCACGCCGCGCACCTCGCGCATCAGTTGGATCAGCGGGCCGTGGTCGGTGCCGAGCAGCTTGCACACGGTCGGGTGAACGCACGAGAGGCGCTTGCACTTCGCCTCCACTTCGGGGCGCGTGCAGCGCATCGTATACATGTTCGCGGTCGCGCCGCCGATGTCCGAAATGATGCCCTTGAACTCGGGGTCCGCGGCGAGCTTGTTCACCTCTTTCAGAACCGAGTCCGACGAGCGGCTCTGGATGATGCGGCCCTGATGCGCCGTGATCGAACAGAACGTGCAGCCGCCGAAGCACCCGCGGAGGATCGTGACCGAGTCCTTGATCATCTCGTGCGCGGGCACCGGCTCCGTGTACGATGGGTGCGGCCGGCGGTTATACGGCAGGTCGTACACCGCGTCCATTTCCGGCTGATCGAGCGGCAGCGCTGGTGGGTTCTGCACGACCGCTTGCCGGTCGTGGAACTGCACGAGCGTGGCCGCGTTGAACGGGTTCGTGTTCGTGTGGATGATGCGCGTCGCCTCGGCAAAGGCGAACTTGTCGTCGCGCACCTGGTCGTAACTCGGAACCTGTTCGACCTTCTCGCCGAGCGAATCGAGACCTTGTGCCAGAAGCGCGTCGGAGTCTTTCGCACCGAGCGCGTATGTGATGCCGCGAAGCGCGCGCAGGTCGCGGAGCGTGCCGCCGGCGCGCAGCTTCTGGGCGATGTCGACGATGCTGTGCTCGCCCATGCCGTACACGACGAGGTCGGCCTTCGAGTCGAGCAGGATCGACCGCTTAACCGAGTCGGACCAGTAGTCGTAGTGCGCGAGGCGGCGAAGCGAGGCCTCGACGCCCCCTGCGATGACGGGGACGCCGGGGAACGCCTCGCGCGCCCGCTGGCAGTAGGCGAGCGTCGCGCGGTCGGGGCGCAAGCCGATGCGCCCGCCGGGGGAATAGGCGTCGTCGTTGCGGACCTTCTTGTTCGCGGTGTAGTGGTTGATGAGCGAGTCCATGTTCCCCGCACTGATCGCGAAGAACAGCCGCGGGCGGCCGAATTCGCGCCACGGGTCGCACGACTTCCACGCCGGCTGGCTCAGGATGCCGACGCGGAACCCGGCGCGCTCGAGGACGCGGTGGAGGATCGCCATCGCGAACGACGGGTGATCGACGTACGCGTCGCCAGTCACGAACACGACATCGACCGCGTCCCACCCGCGGGCGCGCATCTCCGCGCCAGTGGTTGGGGCAAACGGCGCGGCGAACCGCTCCTGCCACAGCGGGAGAGAAATCCGCGCACGTGTACTCGATTCGCCCGTAGACATGCCACCCGCCCGCTATACAACACCGGAACCCTGCGATTATAGCAGCCGTGCGCCGCGCGCGGTGTATATAAGATGTTGCAGGGCAAGGGCGTAAAGTTCTCGACACACGTTGCCGGAAGTAAACTTCTCTTCTGGCAGAGCCGAAATAACCGTTACAGTTCGCGCCACCCGACAAATCGTACGGAACGCGGGACTTTCCGGGTAAATCGGCCTTTTACAGCACCCGTTGTCCGGGTAGTGTCTGAATGACAGGGTCGCGTTCCGTCGCGCGGCCCGCAAGCGCCCGGTCCTAGCGCCCCCGCTGGAGATCGCTTATCATGCCCCGCAACTTCCTGCGTGCCCGACTGTTGGCTCTCGTCGCGGCTCTGTCCGTCGTGCTCGCGGTCCAGCCCCGTGCTTTGGCACAGGAGCCGGAACTCGAGGTGTTCTACACCAAGCTAGAACCGAGGGAGCAGTTCAAGTACAAGTGGAAGGGCAAGGAAGCGGTCTGTACGGCTGGTGTGTTCCGCTGGGAGGTGCCGCAGCGTGAATTCGGCACTCAAGGCCTCGACCGCAACTTCACCGGCTATTGCGCCGAAGTGTTGGTCCCGATTACGGCCGACAAGCTGTACCGTTTCCAGATGAACAGCAGACTCGTTGCGCAATAGCGATCGATGGCCTATTCATAGGGTTATGACGAATTACGAGAAATTGCGTCGGAAGCCGTTGTTGTTCCGCATGTTCACGGGGCTCTCGGCCGACGAGTTCGACAAGGT
>VGZJ01000032.1 GCA_016872595.1 Planctomycetota bacterium | reverse complement strand
CTCGCGGGCGGGTATGCTATTATTGACTGCCCCGCCTCCCGCGCCCCGCCACACGGACCGCAACGGTCCCCGCCTTTGTCGAGGTTGCCCGTGCTCACCATCAGCGACCCGCGCCCCGTGCGCCACTGTCAGGGTTCGTCGCGCCGCGAGTTCCTCCGCGTCGGCAGCCTCGCGCTGTTCGGCGGTCTCGGTCTGCCGCAACTCATGGCCGCGAAAGCGCGGGCCGCGGCCGAAGGGCGGACGTGGAAGGACAAGTCCGTCGTCCTGCTGTTCCTGCAAGGCGGGCCGTCGCACATCGAGTTCTTCGACCCCAAGATGACCGCGCCCGCGGAGATTCGCAGCATCACCGGCGAGGTGCAGACGAAACTGCCCGGCGTCACCTTCGGCGGCTCGTTCCAGAAACTGTCGCAGATGACCGACAAGATTTCGGTTCTGCGCTCCTACGCCTCGATGAACGCCGGCCACACGTACCTGTCCGTGACCAGCGGCGACAACCCGCTGAAGGCCGCGATGGGCGCGCTGTACGCCCGCGTGGTCGGCACGAACAACCCCCAAACCGGCATGCCCACGAACTGCCTCGTGCTGCCGGAAGCCGTGGACCCGAAGCTGAAACTCGGCGGCAACTTCGAGACCGGCGCGCTGCCCACGCTCACCAGCCCCGGCGACCTCGGCCCGTCCTACGCCGCGTTCGACCCGAGCGGCGGCGACAACCTGCGCAAGAACCTCGAATTGAAGATTTCCACCGAGCGCTTCGAAGACCGCCGCAAGCTGCTCGCCGGGTTCGACACCGTGCGCCGCGACCTCGACGCCACCGGCGTGATGGAGGGCGCGACCAAGTTCCAACAGCAGGCGTTCGACGTGATCGCCCGCGGCGTCAGCGAGGCCTTCGACCTCTCGAAGGAAGACCCCAAGACCATCGCTAAGTACGACACTAGCGGCCTGTTCAAGCTCGCGGACATCACCAAGTGGTACGACATGAAGCGCGGTACGAACCTGCTGGGCAAGCAGATGTTGCTCGCGCGCCGGCTGTGCGAGGCCGGGGCCGGGTTCGTGACGGTGTCCGACTGCGGCTGGGACATGCACGCCAACAGCAACAGCCCAAAGCAGATGGCACTCCTCGACCCGATGGCCCGGCAGGTCGATCACGCGGTCGCCGCGTTCATCGAAGACCTGCACGAGCGAGGCCTCGAAGACAAGATTCTGCTCGCGGTGACGGGCGAGATGGGCCGCACCCCGCGCCGCAACAAGGACGGCGGCCGCGACCACTACGCCAACCTCACTTCGCTGCTGCTCGCGGGCGGCGGCCTGAAGATGGGTCAAGTGATCGGCCAGTCGGACAAGACCGCGTCGCAACCCACGACCGAGCGCTACACTCCGAAGCACCTGCTCGCCACCATCATGGGTACGGTTCTCGACCTGCCCGAAGTGCGTCTGAAGCCCGGCCTCGGCCGCGTGGGGAACATCCTCACCGAAGGCGACCCGATCCCCGGCCTAATGTGATCCGGCGCATGCCGAACCCCGGCCCGCCGCCGGTGTCCGTTCGGCACCATGCTCCACTACCCCAAAATCCCCGGCAGCGGCGCGGCACCGCTGTCGCATTGCGTCGCGTTCGACAAGCTCGACGGCACCAATCTGCACTGGTGCTGGGAGCGCGACTCCGGCTGGCACGCCTTCGGCACGCGGCGTGACGAGTTCGACCTCGGCGCGGCCGGCGTCGCGGCGTTCGGCCGTGTGCACCCCGGATTGGATGCCGCCGCGCCGGTGTTCCTCGCGACGCTCGCGAACCCGCTCGACGCGTTGCTGCGCGACCACCCCAACTACGCGACCTTCCGCACTGTGAAAGCGTTCACCGAGTTCGTCGGCCCGAACTCGTTCGCGGGCGCGCACGTCCCCGGCGACCCAAAACAAACTCTGCTATTCGACGTGTGGACCGACGGCTCCGGCTTCGTGACCCCGCGCCAGTTCGTGGCCGACTTCGGTCACCTGCCGACCCCGCGCGTGGTGTACACGGGCAAGCTGACCGGCACGTTTCTGGAAGACGTGCGCGAGGGCAAGTACGGCGTGGCCGAGGGCGTGGTGTGCAAGGGAGTCGGCCCCGACGGGCCGTGGATGGTGAAGGTGAAAACCTACGCCTACCTCGCGCGCCTGAAGCGCGCCATCGGCGCGAAGTGGGACGAGTATTGGGAGTGACCCCGTGTTGTCACGTCCCGGACAGGTCGCCGTCAGTCGCCGGGTTGCGGGACGCGAGCACTTAGGCACGTGCGGGAAGCAATCGACCAGCACACTCACCCTTGCTGGCGCTGCGGGCTGGTCGATCAGTAACCCGCTGTTGGCTTACGCGGCCTCGGAAGTGGGGTCGGACGGGGCCAACGCCTCTTGCGGCACGGCGCGGGTGTCGCGGCCGGCCATCAGGTCGCCCGGTGGCAGCTTCACGTCCCACACCAGCCCCAGCTTCGACAGGAGCCAGATGACGCCGTAACAGAAATCGACCTCGTACCACGCGAACCCGTGCCGCGCCGAGTACGGCACGCGGTGGTGGTTGTTGTGCCACCCCTCGCCCATCGCCAGATACCCCACGAACAGGTTGTTGCGGCTCGCGTCGCCAGTCTGGAACCGCTGCGGGCCGAACAGGTGGCCCACCGAGTTCACGAGGAACGTCACCTGATAGATCACGGCGACCGCGAGGACGTAGCCCACCACGACGCCGCCCCAGCCGAGCGCGAGGTAGCACCCCGCGGCGAGTAGAACCCCCGGTACCAGCCACAGGCGCTCGAGCCACACCAGTTCAGGAAACCTCGTCAGGTCTTTTACCAGTTTCGTATCGACCGCGAGTTGGTCCGGGCCGAACAGCCAGCCCATGTGAGCGTACCAGAACCCGCGGCGCACCGGCGAGTGCGGGTCGCGGTCCTCGTCCGAATGGCGGTGGTGCGCGCGGTGCTTCGCGGCCCACCAGATCGGCCCCTTCTGCAACGCGAGGCACCCCAGCGCGGCCAGCACGAGTTGGAACGCGCGCGAGGTCTTGTACGAGCGGTGCGAGAAGTAGCGGTGCAGCCCGGCGGTGGCGGCGAGGCCGATCACGAGGAAGCACCCGCCGAGCACGGCGAAGCACCACGGATCGACTTCGACAAACGGGATTGCGACCAGCGCCAGATAGACGAGCACGACCGGCGCGGCCGAGGCCGCGGTGCGCAGCGCGCGCAGCACGCGGAAGCGGGGTTCAACCGCCGCACCGACAGGTTGAGCGAGCATGGCGGGCCTGTGAGGGCGTGGCGGCGGGGAACGCGAGTAGCTGAGATAGCGACGCGCGGGCCGCGCCGCCAGACCGAACGGATGCTCACGACGAGTTCCCGTCGTCGGGCTTCTGCGGGTCCGGCGGCTCGAACTCCGGCGGCCAGAGCCGGAACAGCACGACGAGCGCTAACAGCGGGAACACCCCGATCCCGCCCAGCACCCACGCGTAGGTGCCGGTCGCGTCGCAGAGCCACCCTTCAATTGGGTACAGCGCCGCCAGCGTCAGGTGCGCCGACGCGCCGAGCGTGCCCGTCACCTTCCCCTGATGCTTCGACGACAGCTCTTGGCTGAGCGCGAAGTACGTGGGGAACAGGCCGAGGGCCGCGAACGCGACCACGAGCAGCCCGGCTTGCAGCGGCCAGCCGTCGGGGAGGAACGGCACCGCGAGCGTGCCCAGCGCGAGCACCGCGCAGATCGCGAACATCATCACCCGGCACGAGTGGACGCGCACCCCGCGCTTGCACAGGAACAGCGTCACCAGTCCCACGGTCCACGTGCCGACGTCGGCCACGAGGTAATAGGCCGTCGTGAACCGGCTCATCTCTTCGAGGGTGTACCCGCGCTCCTTGCGGAGGAACAGCGGGAGCCACGTGCGGTACCCGTGCCACGTGACGTTGACCGCGAGTGCGGTCGCGAGCAGCGCCCAGAACCGGCGGTCCCGGAACACGTCGGCGAACCGCACCGCGCCCTGATGCGCCGGCGGCGCGCCGGTCGCATCGGTCGGGTTCACCAGCGCGTTCGGCACCGTCAGGAACCAGAGCGCCACCCACACCAGCCCCAAGGCCCCGATCACCTGAAACGGCACCCGCCACGGGTCCGCGTACCCGTTGGCCGCGGCCCACCGCAGGATCACCAGCACCAGCATCGGCGTAACCACCGCGCCCAGCGCGGTGCCGCTCCCGAACAGCGAGTTCCCGAACGACCGCTCTTCGGGCGGGAGCATGGTCCGCAGCGTGCGGATCGCGCACGGCCAGTTCCCCGCCTCGAACAGCCCCAGCATGAACCGGCAGGTGAGGAGCATCCAGAACGTGTGCGCGAACCCGGTCAGGATGCCCGCGAGCGACCACCCCACGACCATGAGCGGGTACACCCACCGCACGCTCACGAGGTCCACGAGGAACCCGGTGCTGATCGCGCCGATGGCGAACGCGAACGAGAACACGCCCTCGAGCCACCCGTACTGCGTGTTGTTCAACCCGAACGCCGCTTGGATCTCCGCGGCCAGTTGGTTCAGGGCCATTCGGTCCATATAGTTGATGACGGTCGCCTGCATGAGCAGAAAGCAGACCCACCACCGCCACGGGGAAAGGGCGGGCGCGAGAGCGGTGTTCATGGCAGCGGCAGCGTGAGGCAGCGGAGAGCGACCCGCCGAGAATAGCCGAGGCGAGCGGGGGGCGTAAGCCCCCTGTTCGAATTGCTGGGAGAGAAACCCGATGGCGACGAGTGCGGCGCGGGTGCCGATTCACCTCATGTCGTGGACCGGGATCGTCACGGCCGTGGTCGCGGGCGTACTCGCGCTGTACGGCTCCATCCACGCCGAGAAGCACCTCGCGCACAGCCCGCTGCGCGAGGCCCGCGGGTCGAGCGGGCTACCGGCCAAGCCCGAAACCGCGCTGGGGCGACAGGTTGTGAAGGCCGAAGCCGGCGTCTTCGGCGGTGACGTGGACGCGAAGCTCTTGGACCTGACCGGGCGCTCGAAGGTCGCCAACTACTCGCTCCAAATCGTTGCGTTCGTGCTCCCGTTCTGGCTGGGTCTCGCCGCGGCGCTCACCGGCGGCTGGGCCATGAAGCAGGTGCAATCGTCCGACGGGAAGTACGCGGGCAACACCCTCGCGGTGTTCTCGATGATGGTCGGCGGGTTGGCCGCGGTCGTCGCCGGGTGCATGATGATGAGCCTGTACGTCTGGCCGCACGTCCCGTCGTTGTACACCACGTGACTCTTTTTGATTGAAGACTGGTGATTGATGATTGAACGACAGGTGCGCCGCGGTTGTCTTCAGTCTTCGATCACAAATCGACAATCTGCAATCTGCAATTCCGCCTTCGCCCTCGTCAGCAACCGCGCGCGCTCGTCGGCGCGCTTGCGGAACCACGCCGCCACCAGCAGCACGCTATCGACCGCTGTATCGGTCAGCACGGCCGGGGCCGGGGCGTCGGTGAACGTCGCGGCCATCAGCGCGACGAGGGCCGCGCCCGTCGCCGCGGTCGGGGCGAACGCCACGGTCCGGACCTCGCCGCGGTGAATCAGGTACCAGCGGTCGCGCCCGTCGACCCCGCGCAGCGGGTACACGAACGCGTTCTGGTCGCGTGCCGTGCGGAGCAGGCTCAAGCGGTCGTCGAGCCACTGGAGCGCCTGAAGCTTGTCGCGCAGCGAGCCGGCGCGCTCGAACTGTAGCGCCGCGGACGCGGCCTCCATTTGCTCGCGCAGCGCCTTCAGCGGCGCGCGGCTCCGGCCGTCGAGGAACGCCTTCGCCCCGCGGACGCCGGCCGAGTACGCGGCGCGCGTGCAACCGCCGGTACACGGCCCGGCGCAGGTGCCCAGTTCGTACCGCAGGCACTTCGCGGCGCGGCCGTGGTCGAACAGTTCGCCCTGCTCCGCGAAGCACAGCGCGACCGTCTGCGGACAGTCGCGGAGCTTAAAATAGTCGTTGAGCCGGCGCGCCGCGTCCTCCGAGCGGTACCAGCGCACGAACGGTCCGTAAACGCCCAGTTCCTTGCCGGTGGGCTTGGTCGTCACGTACACATACGGGGCGGGCGCTTTGCCGAGACACACGTAGTGGTGGCGCTGGAACCCCGGAACGCCGAGGACGTTGAACTTCGGGCGCACGCGCTGGATCAGTTCCAACTCGCGCAGAAGCGCGGCCAGTTCGTCGCCGGTCTGCTCCCAGACGAGCCGGCGCGTCTGGCCGATGATCTTCCCGGCCTTCGGATCGCGGCTGTTGGTGCGGAAGTACGAGAGCAACCGGGCGCGCAAGTTCTTGGCCTTCCCGACGTACACGAGGCGGTCGCGGGCGTCGATCATGCCGTACACGCCGGGCAACTTCGGGGCGTGCTTCCTCACCCCGCCCTTGAGCTTACTCGGGCGCGTGCCGCGCAGCTCGTGCGTGGGCGGCACCTCGTCGGCCGGGCGGAACCGGCACGGGCCGAACCCGTCGAACGTGTCGGGGAACAAGCGGGCCTGCTTCTTCCCGTCCGTGGGGGCGCGACTCATGTCCGGTTCGCCGCTTGTGGAACGTGGTGTACGCGGGTAGTCTAACAACTGCGGCGCACTTGGGAACACCGAAACGGGGCGGGCGATGCCGAACAAGCTACTCGCACTGGTCGCACTCGCCTGTCTGAACGGCGCGCCGGTCCGCGCCGCCGACACCGCGAACGTGTACGACACGCTCCTCGCGATGAAGGCCCACACCGTCGTGCAGGTCGCGGTGAAGGAGACGGGCACAATCGCTCTGCTGAAAGGCGACAAGCCGGTCACGCTGTTCGCGCCGACCGACGCCGCGTTCCGCGCGCTCGGCGCGGCGACCGTTCAAAAACTCGCCACGGACAGAGAGGCTCTGAAGGCGCTCATCCGCGCGCACCTCGTAACGGGCAAGTACACGACCGAGGAACTGACGCCGCTGGACGGCAAGGAACTGCGCTCGCTGGCCGACGCGGGATTGAAAGTGGAGGTGACGAAAGACGGCGTTCGGGTCGGCGGGGCGAAACTCGTGGTCACGAACGTGCAGTGCAGCAACGGCGTCATTCACGTCATCGACGCCGTGCTGAAGTGAGCGCCGGTTCTTGTCAGGCCGCGTCGGGGCAAACTTCGACGTTATTTAACAACGTGCGGTCGCCCAGCACCGGGCGCACGGTCTCTTGGGCCATCTGCTTCAGGTAGTAGCTGCTGACTTGGCCGCTGATGATGACGCGGCTGGCGTCGGCCTCGACCACGAGCCGGCGCAGTTGCCCCAGTGGGCTGCTGGTCAGAACGTCCGCGGGTTCCGGTGCGAAATCGGTGCAGGTGCTCATCGTGTCGCTCCTTCGGGACGACCTCGAACGGCGCTCCGACCCGAGAACGGGGGAAGGACGGGTGCGACGGAAAAGGTCCGGCATGAGATGTCGCGAGTCCGTCCGGGGTGCCGGGGCGAAGCGAGAATCCAGTTCCCACGACGGATGGTATACGCGGGTTGTGACGGTTGCAACGACTTTCCGTTTTTTTTCGGGCACGCGACTCGCCGCGTGAATCCGCCCACTACGGCGCACGAACAACGGTGATGGTTCGGCGGGTCGCCCGTGTCGGTGTGATTCGTGCAGTCGCGTGCGTTCGTTCGCGCCCGCCGGTCGGGGCGGCGCGGGGTGTCACGACGGCGGCCGTTTCGCGTTTGCTCTCTCAGGTCGCCCCGCGCCCGACACGATGAATGGCCCACGTCCCACTCGCGACAGACCGCAACCGAAGGAAGGGATGGGTCTGGGGTGCCGCGAACTGCCCGAAAAGCCGACAGTCGCGGGCCGCGCGCGAGCGCGCGGCTTTGTCCGCGCGCTCAGGGTCGCACCTCGGAACCACAACGCGCTCCCAAGAATGAGAAGAAACTGAATCCCGCGGTATCCGGTTCCCGGACACATTCCGCCCGAAACCTGTTTCTCACGATGGGGTTTGCTGACGTATCCCGTGCGAGCGCGCTCGCTGGGGAGCCGCCCGGAACGGGCGGGCAGCGACCGAACGCCGACCGGACTTTTACCATAACGTCTTCCGGCCGCACCGCTCTGTTCTGGCCCGCCGCCGCAACCCGCTCGATGCCGCGCCTTCGCTCCGCGGCCCCGCGCGACGGCACTCCCCGCCCAACGATCACCCGCTCGAACGGACCGACCGGACGCCCCGCGCGGGCGGGCCGACGCGCCCCCGACCAGAACGGCGCGTTGACCCCATTTCCGGTCGCCGTTACTCTTTCTCATACTCGCTGTTATCCGACACCCGGGGCGCGTGGAACTGGTCGGCCCGCACCGCGCATTCTCCACAGGGAAAGGCCTCACCGATGAACTGGTTCAAGTACTTCCGGCTGCTCGGCAACAAAAAGAAGGCCCCGATCAGCAAGGCCGCGCGCCCGCGCCTGCGGCTCGAAGAGCTGGAAGTGCGCGAGGTGCCCGCGGCCCCGTTCGTGGTCGGCACCACGCCCGCCACCGGCGGGTTGCTCGGCGCGCCGCCGCTGAACGCGCCCCAGCGCATCGAGGTCGTGTTCTCGGAAGACGTGATGGGGGCCAACAACAAGAACAACTTCCTGATGTTTGCCTCGGACGGTACGCCGGTGAACATCGCGTCGGTGGGGTACAATGCCGGTACCTTCACCAGCACGATTCTGGCCTCGAACCTGACCGTGAACGGCGGCGCGCTCCCCGCGGGCGTGTACTCGCTGTTCTTGCGCGGCGATCAGATCGTCGACGTGGACGAGAACCTGCCTCTGGCGCGCCCCGGCGAACTCGTGGTCGCCAACGCCGGACGCAACAGCCTCTCGACTGTTGCGCTGAACGGCACCGGCCTCGGCGCGGTGTCGACGATCTCGCTGCCGATTCAGGGCACGAACAACTACCTGCCGTCCGGGGTCGCGACCGGTGACGTCAACGCCGACATGATCCCCGACCTCATCGTCACCAGTGCCGGCCAGAACAGCCTGAACATCCACCTCGGCAACGGGAACGGGTTCTCAACTTCCCCGGACCTCACCATCGGCCTCTCGGCCTCGCCCAGCGGGGTGCTGCTCGCCGAACTGAACGGCGACGCGGCGAACGCGGGCAAGAACGAGATCGTCCTCGTGAACAGCGCCGCGGGCACCGTGACGGTGTTCGTGAACCAGAACCCCGCGCCCGGCTCGCTGGCGTTCGACTCCGGCACCAGTTACAGCGTCGGCAGCACCCCCAGCGGGGTCGTCGCCGGCCTGTTCAACGACGACACCAACGTGGACCTCGCCGTCTCTAACACGGGGCTGGACGCCAGCAACCAGTACACGGCGAACGTCATCACCGGCAAGGGCGACGGCACCTTCAATGCGACCACCGCGTTCGTGATCGGCACCAGCGGCCCCTCGGGCACGGTCAGTCCCACCGGGATCGCGGTCGGCCGGTTCAATGGCGACACCCAAGACGACCTCGTCGTCAGCGGCACAACGTTCCTCTCGGTCCTCACGAACACCAGTAACAGCGCCACCCCCACGTTCGGCGTCAGCACCATCGGCATCACCGGCATCACGGCCAGTTCGGTCGCGACCGGGAGCCTGACCACCGGCACCGGGATTCCCGGGAACGGCAAGGGCACACAGGACATCGTCGCCACCACGACGGCCGGTAACGTGATCTCGTTTGTCAACGACGGGACCGGGGCGTTCGACGCCGCGCCGAGCTTCACCGCCGGCGTCGCGTCGCCCATCGGGTTGCAGATGCGCGACCTGACCGGCGACGGGCGGCAGGAACTGGTGTACGTGAACGGGGCCGCGGCCGGCGGCGCGGTCTCGCGCGCCCCGATCTTCCGCAGCGTCGCGAACGTAGGCGACGCGCAGGGCAACGGCACCGACCCCATCGAGATCACCGCCCCGGGACACGGCCTCTCGACCGGCGACTTCGTCATCATCCGCGGGGTCACCGGTTTCCCTGAGGCCAACGGTGGGTTCACCGTCACCGTCCCCGGGCCGGGGGGGGCCAACACGTTCACCCTCAACGGCACCGCCTCGTTCACCGGGAACGCCAACAACAACACCGGGAGCGTGTTCTTTGCCTCGCCACAGGTGATCCAGAACGCCGTAAAGGGTCCGGCCACGGCCCCTGAGTTGAACCGCATCGTCATCACGAGCGCGAACCACGGGCTGCGCTCGGGCCAGCAGGTCACCATCACCGGGGCCACCGGCACCACGGTGATTAACAACACGTTCTACATCACGCGCCTGACGGCCGATACGTTCGCGCTGAACGGGACCGAGGCCACCGCCATCGGCGGCACGTATAACGCCAACACCGCGAGCTGGGCGCTGCCGGTGTACGCGACCGGGGCCACGCCCACCGGCCTCGCCCTCGCCGACTTCACCGGCGACGGCATCCTCGACCTCGTGACCTCGAACAAGACCGACAACACCACCGGGAGCCTGTCGTATTACAGCGGCAGCGGCACCGCCGGGGTCGGCGACGGCACGTTCCTCGCCAACACGAGCCTGCCGCTGCTCACGAACGGCGTGCCCCGCGCCACCGCGGTCGGCGACCTCAACGGCGACGGCATCCCCGACCTCGTTGCCACCGACTTCAAGAACAACACGATCAACATCTTCCTCGGTCTGGCAGGCGGCGGCTACGGCGCGCCCAGCAGCAAGTCGCTGACCACCGGCGGGAACAGCCGCGAGCCGGTCTCCGTCGCCATCGGCGACTTGAACAACGACAACAAACTGGACGTCGTCGTCGCGAGCCAGCGGGACAACGTGGCCGCGCTGTTCACCGGAAACGGCAACGGGACGGTCAACAACCAGACGCGGATCACGGTCGGCTCCACGCCGAAACAGGTCGTCCTCGCCGACGTGAACGATGACGGCGACCTCGACCTGTTGGTCGCGCACAACGGCAAGAGCCGCGGCGTGACCCTGCGCCTCGGGAACGGCAACGGCACGTTCCAGAACTCGACCGAAATCTTCGGCCTTTCCAACACCCCACGGGCCAGCAGCTTGGCCGTCGGCGACTTCAACCGCGACGGGTTCACGGACGTCGTCGTCACCGACGACGTGACCAACGGGACCGGCACCGTGCGCGTCGCGCTCGGCTCGGGCAACGGCTCGTTCCCGTCCGGGAACCGGACGACGTACACGGTCGGCGCGAACCCGACGTCGGTCGTGGTCGCGGACTTCAACGCGGACGGGTTCGCGGACATCGCCACCGCGAGCCGGAGTAACTCGACCACCGAGAACATCAGCGTGCTGCTGAACAACGTGGGCACCGGGTTCCAGTCGGCAATCCACACGCAACTCACGACAGACCCGATCGTCAACGGGAGCGTCCTACACCGGCTTCAGGCCGTGAACGTGAACTCGGACGCCTTCATCGACCTCGTGGTGACCGCAGGCATCATCGACGCGGTCAACAACACGACGACCAAGAACGGCGCGGACGGCGTGCCGGACAAGGACACGCCGAACCCGGCGAACAACACCTTCGTGCTGTACGGCGCGGGCGACGGGAGCTTCACCGCGACGGTCAACCAGTACACGGTTGCCGGGCCGAGCGCGACCAGCCCGCCCCCGGTCCCGTTCGCGTCCGCGGTCGAGGTCGTCAGCGACCCGTTCCGGCTGCTCTCGACGTTCAACGTGGGCGGCACCACGGTCAGCGCGAACCTGCTCCGCAACGGGAGCTTCGAGAACCGCGCGCTCTCCGGCGAGCAGGGCAACCTCGACGGGTGGAACGTGTTCCGCCTCACGGACACCACGCGCGGCAGCGCCGGCCAGTTCCTCGCACAGACCGGAGCGAACAGCCCGCTCAGCCTGTCCACGGTGCCGCCCCCGGCCAACGGCCGGTACCGGGCCATGCTGGACCAGCAGCACCTCCAACCGTTCAGCGGGAACACCAACCCGAACGACGACGCCAGCTACGCCGGGTCGCACGCCCTGTACCAAGACGTGACGATCCCCGGCAACGCCACCAGCGCGCGCCTGTCGTTCACCCTGTACCTGAACAGCGACGACCCCTTCACCGAGATCGGCGCGAGCGGCACGGCCAACACCGACGACCCCTTGCTCGACTACCGCACCACCGACCCGAACCAGCAGGTGCGGGTAGACATCATGTCCATCAACAACAACATTCTGGGCCTCGGCACCAACGTGCGCCAGAACCTGTTCAAGACCCAGACGAACACGACGACCAACGGCACACTGGCGTTCACCGGGAACGGCTCGTTCGACCTGAGCGCGTTCGCCGGGCAGACGATCCGCGTCCGGTTCGCGGCCACGAACAACCAAGGGAAGTTGATGGTCGGGGTGGACGACGCGCGCGTGCAGGTGGTGTTCACGGACAACACCGCGCCCGTGATCCAGACCCTGAACCTGCGGAACCCGACGTTCCTGGCGAGCGCGAACAACACGCCGCAATCGACGGACCCGACGCTCGTGGGGCGGATCACCGACAACGGGTCGATCAACAACGTGAGCAAGCTCACGTTCGACCTCGGGAACAACGGGTTCGGGGGCGCGGACGACGTGTCGATCACGACGTTCGACGCGAACGGGTACTTCACGTTCACGCCCACCACGCTCCTCCCCGGGCTCCTGACGGTCCCGGTGCGGGCGTTCGACCAAGCCGGGAACTTCGCGCAGCAGACCACGACGTTCATCCTGCAAGGGCCGAGCCTCACGAACTGGCAGGCGGCCGGCCCCGGCCCGATCGACATCTCCGGGGCCGGGCTGAACTACAGCACCGTGTCCGGCAAGATCACGGGCGTCGCGGTGGACCCGAGCGACCCGAGCGGGAACACGTTCTACGTCAGCTCGTCCAACGGCGGCGTATGGAAGACCGTGGACGGGGGCGAGGACTGGCTGGCCCTCACCGACAACGTGCGCGACGCCACCGGCGAGCGCATCAACGTCTCGGCCGGCGGGCTGACGCTGGGCGTGAACCCGCAGACCAACACGCGCGTGATCTACGCCGCCACCGGCGTGGACGACAACGCCTTCACCTCGCGCTCCAGCGTGGGGGTGCTCCAGTCGCTCGACGACGGGCGCACGTGGCGGGTACTCGGCGGGGCGACGCGGAACGCAGCCGGAGCGATCATCCCCGGCATCTTCACCGGGGCGCGGGTGTCCAAGGTCGTCGTGGACCCGAGCAACCCCGCCATCGTTTACGTCGCCGTTACGTCGTGGGACACCACGACGAAGGCCCCGATGATCCTGAAGACGACGAACGGCCTCGCGGCCACCCCGACGTGGACGAACGTCCTGATCCCCGCGAACATGTTCGTGAACAACCGGACCGACACCCTGCTGAGTCTGTCTCAGGGGCTGGCCTCGGTGACCGACATCATCGTCGACCCGTTCAACCCCGGCCGCGTCATCGTCGGTCTGGGCAACATCGGCCAGTTCATCAGCGGCGAAGGGGCCGGGGTGTGGAAGTCCATCGACGGCGGGTCCACGTGGGACCGGATCGAGGGCGGCGACAGCCTCGCGCTTCAGAACGCGACCTACGACGGCACGCTCCCGTTCGGTGCGAACGTCGGCCGCGTCACACTCGCCCAAGGTAACGGGCGCGTGGGCGACGAGCGGTTCGTGTACGTGATGATGGCCGACGCAGTGAGCACGACGAACCAGTTCAACCAAGGCGGGTACATGGGGCTGTACAAGTCCAAGGACAACATGCTCAACTTCACCAAGGTGATGTTGCGGCAACCGGGGTTGGGGCACGCCCGGTTCACGGAGATCTACGAGGACATCGAACTGCTCGGGAATGAGGGTGGGAACGTCGGCGCGCTGGTCGTGGACCCGAGTAACCCGAACGTGGTGTACGTGGGCGGGTCGCGCCGGTTCACCGACCCCGGCGACCCGCCGCAGCACGCCCTCATCCGCGTCGACACCGGGAACATGCGCGACACGGACTACACGGACGCCGACGGGCTGACCAACGACGGCGACGACCGCGACAAGGCGGGGGCGGCGGCCCTTGCCGGCGACATCTACCCGACCGGCACCGACCAAAGCGGCAACACCATCGGCGGCGTCGACTACGAAGGCGAGGGCGTGTACTGGTACGACATCGAGCAGTCGCGCGCCAGCGACAGCAGCACCCGGCGGCGGCTCCCCCCGTCGATCCACCGGCTCACTTTTGACCCGCAAGGGCGGCTCATCATCGGCACCGAGAACGGCCTGTTCCGCGGCGTTCCCCTCGGGTTCGGGTACGACTTCCGCAGCAGCTTCGCCGGCATCCTCGCGAGCGGCGGCAGTTCGGCGTTCAACCCGCCCGGCATGACGATCACCGACCTGAACAACAACCTCCAGATCACCGACCTGACCTCGGTGGCCATCGACCCGACCGACCGGAGCCGGTTCTACGTGTCCGCGGCCGGCGTCGGCAGCGGGCTCACCCCGGGCGGCCTGACGTCGTGGCAAACGATGGGGCTGACCGGCCCGAACACCGCCACGCTGGGGAACCTCGGCATCCCGAACTCGTTCCAAGTGCTGGCCGCGAACCTCGCGCCGGACGCGCCCGCCGACGCGGTCACGACGCTGTACCGCACGTGGCAGTTCGACGGTGCGGGGTCGCTCATCCCCGAGGTCTCGGCCGACGCCGGCGGGTCGTTCGACACCACCGGGTCCGCGGGCATCAGCTCGCAGGACACCTCGAACTTGGCCCCGGTCCTCGCCATCAACTCCGTGAAGGCCGAGGTGAACGGGCAGTTCTTCGACGAACTCCTGTTCGGCACCAACAAGGTGTACCTGACGCGCACCGGCGGTAACGTCTGGGACGCGATCAGCGGCAACCTCGGGGCGGGGTTCGTCTCGGCCCTCGCGTTCTCCCCGAGTCAGGGCGAGTACCTCGCGGGCACCGACGAGGCGAAGGTGTTCATCAAGTCCAAGACCGGCAACAACTTCGTCGAGATCACGAACAACCTCGCCACGCTGATCGGGCTGACGCTCACGATCCGGATCAACGGGATCACGGTGGACCCGACGAACCGGAACAGCGTGTACGTAATGGCCGCGACCGCGAACGGGCGGAACAGCGTGTTCCGCGGCACCCTGACGCGCAACGCGGCCGGGTCCGTGACGGGGGCGTCGTGGGTCGCCGTGACCGGCGGGCTGCCGCTGGCCGCGTCGTACAAGATGATCATCGACCGCCGGCCCAGCACAGGCGCGCCGAACGGCCGGTTCTACGTCGGCACCGACCGCGGCGTCTTCACCTCGACCGACGGGGCCAGCTGGACCCCGCTCGGCGCGGGCCTGCCCGCCGCGCCGGTGGTGGACCTCCAGTTCAACCCGACGTTCGAAATCCTCGCCGCGGCGACTCAGGGGCGCGGGGTGTTCACCATCTCGACCGCGCGCTCCGGCCCGGCCATCGTGGACGTGACCCCGGCCACTCCGGTCGACAACGGCCCGCTCACGCAGGTGAACGTGACGTTCAACACCCCGCTGGACCCGCGCACGTTCAACGCCGACCAGAACAACATCGCCCGCACGGTCCTCTCGCTCATCGCGCTGACCACGACCGACGTGGCCGACGTGCGCGTGCGCGAACTGATCCAACAGTACCAGCGGCGCGTCGCGAACGCCGGCGACGTGAGCGCGGCCCGGCCCACGTTCTTCTTCCAAGACGCGAGCGGCAACATCGAACAGGTGCCCGACGCGGCTCTGGCCGGCGGCAGCATCAACCGGACCCGCGACGACGGCGAGCTGCGCTACACCGCCTTCTTGGTCGCCGCGGACAACTACGTCACCACCGTCTCGAACATGCGCCCGATCGACGGGGCCATCTCGGCCACTGAGCACGAGAACCGCAAGTGGCTCGAGTCCGTGTGGCTCGACCTGCTCGGGCGCTCGTCCGGGCTGACGACCCTCTCCACGGGGGACGATGACGCGGCCGCCGCCGCGTTCCTGACCCAACTCCAGACCAACCCCGGCCAAGCCACGCGGTTCGGCATCGCGCTCCAGTTGACCGGCGTGAACCGCGTCAACAACGCCGATCCGAACAGCGCGTACGCCACGATCAACCCGCTGTCGAAGGAGTTCCACACCAACCTCGTGGCCTCGCTGTTCAACAAGTTCCTCGGCCGCAACTACCCGGCCGTCGGGGCCAGCAGCACCGAGATCGACACACAGGTGGCGACGCTCCAGCGGCGCGGTCTGCTGCGGAACGTGAACGCCCGCATCATCTCGACGACGGAGGCGTACTCGAAGCTCGGGAACGACCTCGGCCTGCCGTCCGGCACCGAGGCCACGGCCATCGCGTTCGGCAACTTCACCGGCAGGACGGTCAGTTCGGACAACGGCACCGGGGCGACCCGGACCAACGTGCCCGTACTCGACATGGCCGTCGCCACGAACGGCAACCGCGTGCTCATCTATCAGGGCAAGGCGGGCGGCGGGTTCGCCACCACCCCGACCCTGAACTTCGCGCTCCCGGCCGGGGCGAACCCCGCCGACTTGCTCGTCGCGGACCTCAACGGCGACGGGATGGCCGACCTCGCGGTCGCCAACTCCGGGCTCGCGTCCGGCGGCAACAACTCCGTCAGCGTGTTCTTCAACAACCGCGCGGCCGTCGGCGACCTCAGCTTCGCGGCGCGCACCGACCTCAACGGCGGCGAGAACCCCATCGCCGTGGCCGCGGCCGACTACGACGGCGACGCGGTCCTCGACCTGATCACGACCGGGCGCACGACCGTGTCGAACAACTTTAACGTGAACGTGCGCCTCGGCACCGGTGGCGGGAACTTCGCGGCCCCTGTCGCGGTCAAGATCGGCGACACCACCCCGACCGGGGCCGAGTTGTCGGCCCCGACCGGGCTGGCGGTCGCGAACGTGACCGGCGGCGCACGGCCCGATCTAATCGTCTCCGGCGACAACGGCCTCGTGGTGTTCAACAACACCAGCACCCCGGGCAACCTCACGGGCGCGCTGTTGGCGGCCCGGCTCACGAACACCCCGACCACGTCGGTGGCGGTCGGGAACCTCGACGTGGACGATACCGACAACGACATCGTCGCGACCTCGGACGCGGCGGCCGGCGAGATGCTGTTGTTCCGGAACGACTCGGGCGCGTTCCCCGCAGCCGGCCAGTTCACCACTCCGGCCGGCACCGCGCCGCGGTCGGTGAAGCTCGCCGACATGAACGGCGACGGGAAGCTCGACGCCGTGGTGGTGAACAAGTCGCTCGTCGGCGGGGCGATCACCGTGCTCTACAACACGACGGTGAACGCCCCGAGCGCCCCGGACGCGATCACCTTCCAAGCCCCGTTCGCGTACCCGATCACCGGCACCCTGCCCTCGGTGGTGGCGCTCGGCGACACCAACCAAGACGGCATCGTGGATGCCGCCTTCGGGTACGAGGGGAGCGAGTTCGTCTCGCAGTACGTCGGTGCCCAACAGGGCCTGATGAAGGTCGCCTCCGACCGGAACTGGCTCGACTGGATCTTCCGGTCGCAGGCCAACCGGCCCTTCACCCAAGCCGAGCGCGACTCGTTCGTCCTCGTGCTCGCCCGGAACGCGCTGGCGTACCTCAACGGCACCGACGGGGTGTACGCCCCGCTGTCGATCACCCCGACCGACAGCACGAACATGACGTTCACGCTCACGTTCGCGCCGCGCCTGTTCGACTCGACCTACCGCTTGTTCATCGGGCCGAACGGTCAGGGCATCAACCTCAAGGACTTCATCGACCTGAACGGGAGCTACGTCAACACCGGCAACGCGATGAACCAAGACCGGGACGGGAGCAACGGCGAGGTGCCGCAGGGCGAGTTCCCGTACGACACCGCACCGGGCGACCGGTTCTCGACGCGGCTCGTGGTGAACAACAGCGACACCGGGCGGTTCCTCTCCGCCCTGTTCGAGGACTTCCGCGGCACCGGGGCCGGCGGGCGCGAGCCGGACAACGCCACGTTCATCACTCTGTTCGGCACCGTCGAGGTGGAGCGCCTGAAGGCGCTCACCAACATCGCGAACGGGCTGGTCGGGTCCGCCGAGCAGGTGAACCTGCTTGTCGAACAGACGTTCCAGCGGTATCTGCGCCGCGCGGCGGGCGGCGACCTCGCCGCGAACTCCACGGCAATCCAAAACGGTACGCTGTCGGTCCGCCAACTGGTCATCAACCTGCTGGCCAGCGACGAGTACTTCAACAACGTGGTGTACGGCGGCGGCGGCAACAACCAAGCGTGGGCCAACGCGATCTACCGCGACGTGCTGCCCGGCACGACGGCCCCGACCTACACCGGCACGCCGGCCCGCGCGACGTTCGCCAGCAACCTCGTACTCAGCGACGCCGCGATCCAGCGCACCATCTCGGAGTACTTCCTGCGGGTCTTGGGCCGCACGCCGAACCGCGTCGCCAACGACGCGCGGCTCGACGAGACCACGACCTACTCGGCCGAGGTCTTCACCGGCACGCTGTTCAACTTCACGACCCTGCTGAAGAGCGGGCCGGCCGCCGGCCAACTGAGCGGCGACCAGCGCCTCATTGTCGCCCTGCTCGGCTCGCAGGAGTACCTGCGGCTGAACGGGAACAGCAACTTCGAGTGGCTCCGCAGCGTGTACGACGAGGTGCTCGGCCGTGCCCTCGGCACCCCCATCGACGTGGTCACGCCGGGCGGCGAGTTCGACCTGAAGCTCAACCAACTGCTCAACCTGAGCGGGTACACGACCGCGCGGCAGTCGAACCTGAGCACCATCATCAACAACGTCGAGACCCGGCAGCGGTTCTACCGCGACTACTCGTCGTTCTTCCTCGGTCGCGCGCCCACCGCCGCCGAACTGACCTCGTACGAGAGCGTGTACCAAGCGAACGGCCTGCGCCTCGAGCGCGTGATCGCCGCCATCGTCCGAACCGCCGAGTACGACCCGCTCAGCGGGCCGGGCGCGTCCAACTCCAACTGGCTGGAGAAGGTGTACCAAGCGCTGCTCGGGCGCGGCACGAACGGCGACGCGACCTCGGTGCAGCAGCTCGCGTTCCTCAACAGCAACACGAACCCCAACAACGAGGCCGTCCTCTCGAACGCGCGTAACACGGTCGCGCTGCAGATACTCGAGACCGCCGAGTACCGGCAGCGGCTGTTGAGCCACACCTCGAACCCGCAGGGCTTCTTCAACAAGTACCTCAACCGCGCGGCGACCAACACGGAGCTGACGACGTTCCTGAACCAGTTCACGAACGGCGCGAAGCAAGAGGACGTACTGATCGCGATGCTCATGGGGTCCGAATACTACCGGCTCCAGTAACCCGCCGCGCGGAGCCACATCGCGGGCCGGCACAGACCACCTGTGCCGGCCCGTTTCGCGTGCCCGGTGGCTCACTTCGCCGCGGTCGGCATCTGCGCGCCGGTGTCCTTCAGCCAGCGCATGAGCTGCCCGTCGAGCTTCGCGGCCAGTTCCGGCTTGTCCGCCGCGAGGTTCTTCTTCTCGCCGATATCGCTGGTCAGGTCGTACAGTTCGAGCGCGTTGTCCTCGTAGCGGCGGATCAGTTTGTGCGGCCCCGCGCGCACCGCGCCGCCGGGTTTGTTGCCCTTGTGCCACGCGAAGTGCGGGTAGTGGAAGTACAGCGCGTCGCGCTCCAACTTCTTGCCTTGCAGCAGCGGGCGCAGCGAGACGCCGTCGAGTGCTTCGTCGCGGCCGAGTTTCGCCCCGGCCGCGTCGAGGATCGTCGCGGGCAGGTCGGCGCTCGTGACCGGCGTATCGCTGGTGGTGCCCTTCCCCGCCACGCCCGGCCAGCGGACGATCAGCGGCACGCGCAGCCCGCCCTCGTACAGATCGCCCTTCCCCGACCGTAGCGGCCGGTTGTCGGTCGCCCCGTCCCAGCCGCCGTTGTCGCTGGTGAACACGACGAGCGTGTTGTCCGCGATCCCCAGCCGGTCGAGTTCGTCCAGCACCTTGCCGACCGCGCGGTCGGTGGCTTCGACCTGCGCCGCGTAGGTCGGGTTCTTGAGGCCCGGCCCTTCCTTGCCCTTGTACTTTGCGATCAGGTCGTCCGGGGCCTCGAACGGGTAGTGAACGTTGTAAGTCCAGAGGCAGACGAACATCGGCTTCTTCTTGTTCGCTTGCATGAAGGCAATCGCTTCGTCGGCGAGCCGGTCTTCGAGGTACTCGCCCTTCTTGCGCGGCTTGATGTTGGGGACGCGGTACGGGTCGAAGTACGAGGGCGGCCCGCCAAAGCCGCACCCGCCGACGTTCACGTCGAACCCCTGATGTTCGGGCCAGAAGTCCGGGCCACCCGTGTTCGGGTCTTTGGGGTCGCGGTCGCCGGACAGGTGCCACTTGCCGAAGAACCCAGTCGCGTAACCGACATCCTTCAGGCGCTCGGCGACCGTGACCGCCTTGAGCGGCAGCACGTGCTCGGCCGCGGGCGGCTGGAGCGCGCGCTTCGCCGGCCAGAACGCCGGGCCGTCCTTCCCGTGCTGCGTGATGCGGAGCCGCGCCGGGGCCAACCCGGTGATGAGAGCGGCCCGCGTCGGCGAGCACACCGGCGACGCGGCGTACGCGCTCGTGAACCGCACGCCCTGCTTGGCGAGCGCGTCGAGGTGCGGCGTGTTCAGTTTGTCGTTGCCCTGACAGCGCAGGTCCATCCAGCCCAGATCGTCGACCACGACGTACAGCACGTGCGGCGGCGCGGCGCGCGTGACCGCGGGGGCCAGCGTGACCACACCGAGCGCGACCGCGACGCGAAGCAGACCGGCACGCGGGTTCATGGCACTGGCTCACTGATTTTGGTTCACGCGGCGCGGACAAGCTGATTTGTATTGCCTTCTGGCGCGCGAAGTGTTGGAATGGCGACTCGGACTACCGACGACGGAGGGTTTCGGCGTGGTGAGTATCGGTACTCGCGTGTTGGGCTTGCTGGCAGTGCTCGCGTTCGCGCTCGGCGCTTCGGCCGACGCGCCGAAGACCGTCGACCTGTCGGACCTGCGCGACGCGATCACGACCGCGGACAAGCGCGGCGAGAACGTGGACGACATCAAGCGCGCGATCGACGCGCTCGAGAAAGCGCTCGCCAAAGGGGGTGCGGCCCCGAAGGGGGTCGCGCCCGCGGAACTCGCCGCGATGCGCCGGGCGGTCGAGGCCGCGGCCCGCAAGGGCGAACGAGTCGACGCCATTGCCAAGGAACTCGAAGCTGTGGAGAAGGCGCTAACCGGGCGCGTGTTCGTGCGAATGGACAAGGCCGAACTGAGCGCCTTCGCAACGGAAGTACTGAAAGGGACCACGTACCTGACCCAGCGCGCCTATCGCCAAGTGCCGGGCATCGAACTGGCCGACCGCGCGGTCGACGGGTTGTATCTGGCCGCGGGCGAGGCCGTTCCCGACGCCGTGAAACAGGAGCGCGCGCGGCGGCCGAAGGGCGCGGCGGTCGATCCGCGCCCGCTGCTGGAAGCCGCGCGCGACGCGCTCGGCAAGCGCGACGATCTGGCCGACGCGCGCGACGTGCTCGCGGCGCTCAACCACGCGTGCGGTGCCTTCGACGAGCCGACCACCGCGCTCACTGCCGAAGCGATGACGCGGATGCGCTCGCAGCAGTACCAGAACGGGCTGGGCGAAGTCGGCCTTCAGGTACGCCGGGTCGCCGACCGCATCGAGGTCGTGACCCCGTTCAAGGACGGCCCCGCCTACAAAGCCGGCGTTCGCGCGGGCGACGCCGTCACGCAGGTCAAGCTCCTCGAGGACGCGCAGGGCAAGCTGCTCACCGAAGCGACGATTCACACGCCCGCGACACTGAAGGCCGATGACACCGACGGCGTGTTGTGGGGGCGCGTCGGGGCGCGTGTGGAACTGACGGTCGCACGCCCCGGCGCGAAGCCGGTGCCCGTCGCGCTTGTGCTCGCGCGGGTCAAGCGCGAGGGCTTGGTCGGCCACCGACGACTGGCCGACGACACATGGGACCACGTTCTCGATGAGAAGCTCGGCATATACTACGTCCGCGTATTCGACTTCCACCGCGCGGACTTGGCGAACGAACTCAACCTGTTGCTCACCAAGTTCGAGGCCCAGAAAATCAAGGGCTTGGTGCTCGATCTGCGGTTCGCCGGCAGCGGCCTGATCGACAGCGCGGTCGGGGTCGCGGACCTGTTCGTTGATAACGGCCTGATCGTCGAACTGCGCGGGCGCACGAGCGGCGCGGAGAAGAAAATGGGTCGGCGCACCGGGAGCAGGCTGCTGTTCCCCGTGGTGTGTCTGACGAGCGGCACAAGCGGCACCTGCCCGGAACTGGTCGCGGCGTGCCTGCAAGACCACGCGCGCGCGGTGATCGTGGGCGAGCGCACCGGCGGGCGGGCCAGCGTGCAGAACTATTTCGCGCTGGAGCGCGGCACGCTCCGCATCACCACCGCGCACGCCTACCGGCCGAGCGGCAAGCACCTTGACCGCGACACCGCCCCGGCCGACCGCCCGGACGAGTGGGGCGTAACCCCCGACCCCGGCTTCGCGGTGGAGCTAGCGAAGCCGGAGCGCGACGACCTGCGCGCCCACCTCGAAGCCCGCCGCATCATCGCCCGCGCCGACGCCCCGAAGAAGGACGCGAAGGAGTTCAACGACCGCCAGTTGGCAAAGGCGCTCGAACACCTTCGCGCGAAGGCGAAGCAAGAGTAGGCGAGGCCGACACACCTTCGGCAAACGAACGCCGCCGTCGCCCGTTCTGCCTTCGGTGTCGCGCCCCCGCCTTTTCCCGGAGTGACCAATGGCAATCGCCGTCCTGTGCCAGCTCGCGCTGTTCGTGTCGCCGCTCGCGAACGCCAACCCCGATTACGTCCGACTCACGGCGGAGATTCGCGGCACGCTCGAAGTGAACAAGGACCGCCTCATCGTCATCGTGAATCAGGGCGGCGGGTGCATGACGGTTTACAACGACTTCTGGACGTTGGACTTCGGCTCGAACGACGCGCTGAGGGCGTCGGCGCTGAAGCTGCACGGCAAGGCCGTGGTACTGACGGGCGAACCGGACCGCCCGCTGGGGCTGCCGCACAAGGCCGGCGTCGGGGTGAAAGCGACCGCGCCGCCGCGCCTGCTGATCCGCGTCAAGACGCTGACCGCCGCACCGGGGAAGTAGACGCGTAAACGGTCGTGGCCGTGCGGTGGTGCCGGTATCTGCTCATCCAAACCTGACCGAAGGAGGGTTGCTCATGCAGTTACTCGCGGTCGCGATACTTGCCCTTTCTACATCGGCTTGGGAGTACACGCACCCAAAAGAGGCCGCGGCCCTTCGTGCGGTGAAGGCCGCAGGCGGAGAGTTCCAGCGTATCGATGGCGTCGTGGTGAAAATCCGGTTGGGCCAAGGCGCAACGGACGCCACCCTTGAAGCACTCACGCCGCTGAACGAACTACTCGAGCTCAGTTTGAGCGGCTCGAAGGTGACGGATGACGGGCTGAAGCACTTGGCGCGCTTCAAGAAGCTCGACCATCTCGACCTGTTTGAAACCGGAGTGACGAACGCTGGACTCAAACACCTCGCCCCGCTGACGAACTTGGAGCGCCTGTGGCTACGGAAGACCAAGGTGACCAACGCCGGGCTCAAGCACCTTGCTCCGCTCAAGAAGCGCCTCGGCACCCTTGATCTCGCTTACACGGCTGTGACAGACGCCGGGTTGAAGGAACTCGCCCCGCTTACCAATCTCAGCCTACTCGACCTCGACGCCACGACCGTGACGAACGCCGGGTTGAAGGAGTTGGCCCCGCTGGTCGAGTTGTACCAACTCTCTCTCGGAGGCACCAAGGTGACGGACGCCGGACTCAAGCACCTCGCCCCGCTCAAAAAGCTCGAAACGGTCTACGTCAATGGGACGAAAGTTACGGAGGCGGGGGCGGCCGAGTTGATGAAGATCCTCCCGGAGTGTCGTGTGCTTCGGTAGTATTCGGAAAGCGCGAGCAACCCCCGCCACGTCCCTTGGGTCGCGAGTCACCATCGAGATCGGTCTCAAACCCACTACCCCACCAATTCCCCGCCCGTTCGCGGTTGGCGCTATGCGCGCGACCGCGTCTTCCGGTATTCTGATAGTCCCGCCTTTACTCCCGCCGAGGGTCTGCTCGTGCGCCTGTCGCTTTTGGTTGTGCTTTGCGTTCTCGCGCCCGCTGCTCGTGCCGCTGATCCGTTCGCGGACACGGTCAAGCCGTTCCTGAACGAGTACTGCGTGAAGTGCCACAAGGCCGACAAGAAAAGCGGCGACCTCGACCTCACCAAGTACGACACCGCAGCCAAGCTGCTCGACGACTTCCGCCAGTGGGAACACGTCGTCACATTCCTCAAGAAAGAGGAGATGCCGCCACCGAAGGCCAAACAGCCGACCGCGGCGCTGCGGGCCGAGATGGTGGCGACCATCGAGAAGGTGTTGCTGACCGAGGCGCGGAAGGTGGCCGGCGACCCGGGCGCGGTGCCGCCGCGCCGCCTCACCAACGCCGAGTACGACTACACGATTCGCGACCTCACCGGCGCGGACATCCGCCCGGCGAAGGCGTTCCCCGTCGACCCCGCCAGCGGCGAGGGCTTCAACAACACCGGCGAGGCGCTCACCATGTCGCCGGCGCTGTTCAAGAAGTACTTCGCCGCGGCCGAGTTCGTCGGCGAACACGCGGTGCTGACCACCGAGGGGCTGCGGTTCGCCCCACACCCGACGGTCGCGTTCGCGGACCGGCAGAAGTTCTACGAGCGGCAGATCATCGCCTTCTACGAGAAGCACACCGTCGATCACGCGCGGTACTTCACGGAACTGTGGCTCTACAAGCACACCGCGCAGCAGAAGAAGATCGGCGACCTCGGTGCGTGGCTCGCCAAGAGTGGCCTCAGTACCAAGTATGCTCAACAGTTGTGGGACGTGCTGGAAAGTGAATCGGCCGACAAGCACTACGTCGCGTGGCTGCGCGAACGATGGGCCAAGTTCCCCGAACCGAAAGACCCCAAGAACCCGACCGCGGCCGAAGTGCAATCTGCAGCACGGGCGCTCGCGGCCGACGCCCAGAAGCGCGGCAAGGAGCTGACGCCGACCGAAGCGCGGCTCATCATTCCGGACGCCGGAAACGGCCCCATCGAGCACCTCGCGCGGCGGCGCAAGACCGCTGACACGCGCGACACCGCCGAACCCGCAAAGCTCATCAAGTTCCGCGCGCACTACCTCTATCCGGCCGTGCCCGTTCTGTTGCCGGTCGAACGTGCTTCACCGGAAATGCTCGCGTCCGCAAACGCCTTCTGCGCGCTGTTCCCCAACCGCTTCTTCTATGTGGACGACACGCGCGGCCTCTCCGCCGGGTTTCACCTCATCGAGGGCTTCTTTCGCGACGACCGCCCGCTGTGCAAGTCGGTACTGACCGACGCTGAGAACGCCGAACTGGACCGCCTCTGGCGCGAGCTGTACTTCGTCACCGGCATCTGGGAGAAGATGCTCCGCGGGTTCGTGTTTTTCGAGCGCTCGGAGCGAAACTTCCTCAAACACAAGGACTTCGACGAGTTCAAGGAAGAAGACCCTGCGCTAACGAACGACCACACGCTCGAGCGGTTCCAGGCGGTGTACCTGAGTCGCGCCAACGTGAAGCTCACGGGCGACCAACTGGCGAAGCACCCGATCAGCGTCTTCTTCACCGACGTCCGCAACGGCTTGAAGGGCCAGACGGCGGCGCTGAAGCGCGCCGAGCCGGTGTACCTGCGCGACCTACTGGCGCTCGCGGAGCGCGCCTACCGCCGGCCGCTCACGGCCACTGAACGCGCGAAACTGGAGAAGACGTTCACGGACATCTGCGCCGACAAGAACCACGGCACCGAGGCCGCGGTGCGCGCGACCGTGACGCGCATCCTCGTGTCGCCCCACTTCGCGCTGCGGTTCGACCCCACGCCCGCGGGCGAGTCGGTCGCTCCGCTGCCCGACCTCGCGCTCGCCTCGCGCCTCAGCTACGCCATCTGGTCCGGCCCGCCCGACGCGGAGTTGCTCAAACTGGCAAAGGCCGGGAAGCTGCGCGACGAGAACGTGTTGCGCGCGCAGGTGAAGCGCATGATTGCCGACCCGAAGGTCGAGCGGTTCGCGCGCGAGTTCTTCGGCCAGTGGCTCGGTCATCGTGACTTCTTCACCCAAGAGGCCGTGAACCGGCAGGCGTTCCCGGCGTTCGACGACGCACTCAAGCAAGCGATGTTCGAGGAGCCGACGCGCCTCATCGCGTACCTGATCCAGAAGGACCGGCCCATCACTGAGCTGCTGAACGGCGACGGCACGTTCGTGAACCGAAAGCTCGCGGCGCACTACGGTATCCCCTTCCCCGCGACCGCCGGCGCGGACGAGTGGGTCTACGTTTCGGGATTGCGGGAAAAGGGCCGCGGCGGTGTACTCGGCATGGCCGTGTTCCTGACGAAGAACTCGCAGCCGCAGCGCACCAGCCCGGTCAAGCGCGGGTTCTGGGTCGTCCACAAGCTGCTGGGCGAGCACATTCCGCCGCCGCCGCCGGACGTGGCGGTTCTTCCCGCGAAGGAGACGGACAGCAAGGCGACCGTACGCGAGCTGCTAAAACTGCACGTGTCGGACGCCAAGTGCGCGAGCTGCCACCAGCGGTTCGACCCGGTCGGGCTGGCGATGGAGGGCTTCGACCCCATCGGTCGCTCTCGCGCGAAGGATTTGGCGGGACGGGCCGTCGATAACGTGGTAGTATTGCCGAACGACAAGGTCGCCCGCGGCGTGCCCGAGTTCGGTGCCTACCTCGCGGTCCACCGCAAAGCCGACTTCACCAAGACCCTCTGCCAGAAGTTCCTCGGATACACCCTCGGCCGCTCGCTCCAGTTGTCCGACCAACCGCTGCTGGACGAGATGCGGGCCGCGTTCGACAAGAACGACGACAAGATGTCGGTACTGTTCGAGTTGGTCATCACCAGCCCGCAGTTCCGCACCCAGCGGTGTAAAGACTTCACTCCCGCCAGATACTCCCCGCCCGGAGGCCCGAAATGACCGCCAATCCTCCCGTCTCGCGTCGCGTGCTGCTCAAAGGTCTGGGCGTCACGGTCGCGCTGCCGTGGCTCGAATCCGTGGCGAGCGCGGCCCCGGCCGCGGCGAAGGCCGCCCCGAAGCGGTTCGCGTGCATGTTCATCGGCGACGGCATCTCGCCCCCGCACTGGTGGGCGAAGGGCGAAGGCGCGCAGATGGAACTGGGCTCCAGCCTCGAACCGCTCGCGCCCTTCCGCGACAAGCTCAACGTCATTCAAGGGCTGTTCAACCGCGAGGGCGACGGCGGGCACGCCCGCTGCACCGGCAACATCCTCTCCGGGGCCAAGCTCGAACGGGGCCGCACCATCAAGGGCGGCGTGAGCATGGATCAGGTGCTCGCCAAGCACTACGAGGAAGAGACCCCGCAGCCGAGCCTCGTGCTGGGGTGCGAGCAGCCGGTCAGCGGGTTCCACGAGAGCCAGTACTCGATGGTGTACGCCTCGCACATCTCGTGGCGCAACGGCGACTCGCCCGTGCCCATCGAGCTGTACCCGGCGCTGGCCTTCGACAGCCTGTTCGGGGGCAAGGCCGGCAAGCTGCACGGCAGCATCCTCGACGACGTGCTCGAACAGGCGAAGGACGTGAGCGGGAAGGTGAGCGGCGCGGACAAGCAGAAGGTGGACGAGTACCTCGCCAGTGTACGCGAGACCGAGGCCCGCGTGCAGCGGCTGAACAAGATGGCGAAGGACGACACCGCGGTTCCAGCCGACAAGCGTCCGCCGGCGGGCCAGCCGAAGGACTTCCGCGAGTACAGCCGCCTCATGTGCGACATCATCGCGCTGGCGTTCCAGAGCGACCGCTCGCGGGTCGCGACGCTACTCATGTCGCGCGACCTGTCCGGCATGGTGTACCCGTTCCTCGGCGTCCGCGACGACCACCACAGCTACTCGCACGACAACGAGGGCAAGTCGTATCAGGCCATCGTGAAGTGCCACATCGAGCAGTACGCCTACCTGATCGAGAAGCTCTCGAAGATGCGCGAGGGCACCGGCACCGTGCTGGACAACTCGTGCCTCATGTTCGTCTCCGAACACTGGAACGCGCACAACGGCACCCGCGTGCCGCTGGTGCTGGCCGGCGGGTTGGGCGGAGCGCTGAAGACCGGCCGCACCCACGACTACCTGAAAGCGGGCAACGACAAGCGCAAGCTGTGCTCGCTGTACCTGACGCTGATGGACAAGATGGGCCTCGAACTGAAAGAGTTCGGCGACTCGAAGGAGCGCCTCGCCGGGATTTGATCGCGGCTCGTGTCGGTCGCGGTCGAGCGGCGCGCGCTTCCTCACACCAGCTCTTTGATCGGGTCGCGGTCGTCGAGCAGGAACATCGGGCGGCCGGTGTGGTCGGGGAACGTCAGGGCCGGGTCGATGCCGAGCACGCGGTACAGCGTGGCGAGGGTGTTCTGCGGCGCGTACGGCTTGCCGACCGGCAGCGCGCCGTGGCGGTCGGTGGCCCCGACCACGAGGCCCGTCTCCAGCCCGCCGCCGGCGAACAGCCCGAACCCGGCGCGCGGCCAGTGGTCGCGCCCGTCGGCCCGCGCGCCGTTCCCGGTCGATTGCCCGACCTTCGGCGTGCGCCCCATCTCACCGCCGACGTACACCGCCACGTCCTTCTCAAGCCCGCGGTCGTGCAGGTCCGTGACGAGCGCGTGAACCGCGCGGTCGAGGCGCGGGAGCAGCGACCTCAGACAGGTGAAGTTGCCCGCGTGCGTGTCCCAGCCCTGTGCGATCATCCCGACGCGGCACTCTTTCGGGTCGCGCCCGAACGTGAGCGTAACCACCGGCACGCCGGCTTCCACCAAGCGCCGCGCTTGGAGCAGGCGCAGGGCCTCGTCGGTGCCGTAGCGGTCTCGGGTCTTTTGCGGCTCGTGGTCCACGTCGAACGCCTCGCGCACGCGCGGGCTGAGGATCATGTTGAGCGCGAGGGTCGAGAAGTAGTCGCTGCCCGCGAGGTCGCCGCCGGCGTTGTCGGCGTCGCGGCGCAGCGTGTCGAACCGGCGCATCAGATCGGTGCGCTCGGTCAGCCGTTCGGCCGACACCGCGCGCGGCGGGGTCAGCCCTTCGAGCTTGCCCGTGGCGATGAACGCTTTGTGCGAGACGCCGAGGTACGCCGGGCCGTTGCGGTACTCGTCGCCCGCGGTGCGGTCGAGTGCGACGTAGCGCGGCAGATCGTGCGCGGCACCGCGCGCCAGCCGGCTGACGACGGAGCCGAAGTCCGGGCGCGCGGCGCGGCCTGCCTCGGTCGGCTTGCGGAACCCGGAGAACAGTTCGACCGGGTCGTGAAAGTTCGGGTTGAACGACAGGTTCCGCACCAGCGCGAGCTTGTCCGCGATCTTGGCCTGCATCGGCATCAGTTCACAGACGTCGAACCCCGGCACGTTCGTTTTGATGGGCCGGAACTCGCCGCGGTACTCGACCGGCGCGTCCGGCTTCAGGTCGTAGCTGTCGACGTGGCTCGGCCCGCCGAACAGGTAAACGAAGATGACGGCCTTGTCGCGGGTTCGCGCGACCGGCGACGACGCGGCCCGGAGCCGCAACAGGTCGGGCAGCGCGAGGCCGCCGAAACCGATCGCTCCGAGGCGCAGGAAATCGCGGCGGCCGTAGGAGAGTGTGAGCACGGGCGGGGCCTCGAAGGAAGAACCTAACCCCCCGGCCCCCTTCCCAGTGGGTGAGGGGGAACCTTGGGTTCCCCCTTCCCTTCTGTAAGGGGGGCCGGGGGGTTAGGTTTCTTCGCGCGCCGGGCGCGTTGAGCGAAACAGCCGCACTCACACAATCGGCCTCACTTCGGCCAGCTTCGCGATCGCGCCGAGCGCGGGCTTGAGGCGCAGTTGGCCCACGTCGAAGACCGTGTGCAGGATCGTCGAGATCAGATTCGGTGTAGCGCAGTAGTCGCCGTCCGGCTCGCCGCCGTCGCGCGTCGAGCGGCCGATCACCTTCCCCGCCGCCGCGCCGCCGCCGTAAAGGAACAGGGGCGAGAGCCGGGCCCAGTGGTCGCGGCCCCCGGTCTTGTTCAGGCGCGGGGTGCGGCCCATCTCGCCGCACGCCACCAGCAGAATCTTGTCGCCCAGCCCGCGGGCCTCGACGTCCTCGATGAACGCGGCCACGGCGTGATCGAACGAGCGCCCGATGGCCTGCATCCCGTCCTTCATGTTCAGGTTCTCGCCGTCGGCGTGCATGTCCCACACGCCCTCGTACCCGGTGTGAACGGTGACGAACCCGCACCCGGCCTCGCACAGCCGGCGGGCCATCAGCAGCGACTTGCCCAGCGCCTTGGCGTGCCCGGTGTAGTACCCGCGCTTGCCGCGCCGGGCGCTGTCCCAGTTGTCCTTGGCGACGTGGTGGCTCGTGTCGTAACGGGCCACGGTGCGCGGGTTCTCGCGCGACAGGTCGAGCGCGTCGGCCACGGACCCACGCAGCAGCACCTCGCACGCCTGCCGCTGTTCGCGGGTGAAGTCGTCGAACCGCTCTTCGGCCTCGCGCTTTGTGCGGTCGAACCCGTCGAGCAGCCCGCGGCGCTCGTGGAACCGGTCCGCTGGGAGGTTCAGGCGCAGGTTCTTCTGGAGCTGCCCGCCACCGCCGGGGACGAACGGGGCGAACGCGCCGCCGACAGAGCCGGTCGCCGCGAGGTCACCGCGCCCCTGCCCCTTCGCCACGGTCGCGTCCACGGCCTGCGGGAACAGTACCGCGCTCGACGGCATCGCGGTAACGGGGTGGGTCGCGCCGACGACGCGCGCGTACAGCGCCCCGATGCTGGCGTCGAGCGACTCCGGCCCAACGACGGGCTTGATGTTGTGTTCGGCGTTGCCGGTGGCGAACGACCGCACCACGGTGAACTTGTCCGCGACCTTCGCGAGCTGCTGGAACGTGTCGCCGAAGGTGACGCCGGGGATCGCGGTCTTCGTGACACCGCCGACCGTGCGGACGCCGTCCGGGGCGTCGGGCTTCGGGTCGAAGGTCTCGAACTGGCTCGGCCCGCCCTGTTGGAAGAGAAAGATGACGGCCTTGCCGGTGGCGAGCGGGTGCGGCGCGGGGGCGTCGGCGGCGCGGAGCGCGGCCAGTGACAGCCCGCCGAGCGCGAGCCCGCCGGCCGTGAGGAACCGGCGGCGCGTACAGCGAGAATCGGCAGCGAAGATATCGAGCATGGCGGGTGGCAGGGGGGAGAGCGGGGCAGGACCGCGGCGGGTACTGATAGTAGACCCGACCGCGGCCCGAAGGTCAACGGGGGAAGCGGCCGTTTGTGAGGAGTCTGACCTGCCGGACCTCCGGTTGACCACCCTGTCTTGCTACGCAATGGGGTCTGCGTCCCGCGCTATCCGGCGGTCGATCACGTCCCGCGAGGCGCTTGTGGGCGCGGGCGATGGGCGGTAGCATTGTCGAACGAACGCTAACGAACAGGGGCTTGCCCACGATGAACGACCCGAACGCGACCCCGCCAACGCCGCACCCGCTGTCCGGCGAGTCCGCGCCGCGCGTGATCGGCGACGGCGCGAGCGATCCCGACCGCACGACCGATCACGTCGCGGACGGTTCTTCGTCACCCACAATGACCGTCGCGCACACGCCCGCCGACGAGGACGCACCCGCGGGCGCGACGAGCGCCGCGCCCGACTACGTCCTCGTGAACGAACTCGGCAAAGGGGGAATGGGCGTCGTCTATCGGGCACGGCAGACGAAACTGAACCGCGACGTCGCACTCAAACAGATGAAGCTGTCGGGCGGCGAGCTCGAGCGCGGCACCGCCAAGGCGCGCTTTCTGGCCGAGGCCGCGGCGATTGCGGCGATCAAGCACGAGAACGTGGTTCAGGTCTTCGACTACGGCGAAATGGACGGCCAGCCGTTCATGGCGCTGGAGTTCTGCGCCGGCGGCACGCTGGGCCGGTTGCTTCCGAAAAGCCCTGCGGCGGCCACCGCCCCGCGCGAGCTGGCCGCCGTCATCGCTCAGGTGGCCCGCGGCGTCGCGGCGGCGCACGCGCTGGGCATCGTTCACCGCGACCTCAAGCCGGGAAACGTCCTCCTCGACGAGAAGGGCGTCCCGAAGGTCGCCGACTTCGGGCTGGCGAAGCGCGTCGCGACTCCCGACGCGTCAACGGACGCGGGTGCTATGGCGCGCGGCACCAACCCCGAACTGACGGTCGCTGGGACTGTGAGCGGCACGCCGGCGTACATGGCCCCGGAGCAGGCCCGCGGCGACCCGTTCGTCGGCCCGGAGGCCGACGTCTGGGCCCTCGGCGTCATCTTGTACGAGGCTCTTACCGGCGAGAAGCCGTTCTACGACAAGGACCCACAGGTCACGTTAAAGCGGGTACTGACCGCGGCCCCGATGCCGCCGCGCGCCATCGTCGCCGCCGTTCCAAGCGACCTCGAACTGATCTGCCTCAAGTGCCTCTCCAAGAAGCCGAACGAGCGATACCCGGATGCTAAGGAACTCGCGGACGAACTCGCACGGTTCTTGCGCGGGGAGCCGATCCGCGCCCGGCCCGCGGGCCGCGTCGAGCGTGCGGTGAAGTGGGCGAAGCGGAACCCGGGCGAGTCCGGGGCCCTTGCCGCCGTCGCCGCCACGCTCGTCATCGGGGCCGCGGTCTCGATCTACTTCGGACTCGACGCGCGGGCCGAGGCCCGGCGCGCGAACCGCGAAGCCGACAAAGCCAAGACCAGCGAAACCGACGCGCGCAACAAGGGGAACGAACTGACCCGCGTCAACGGTACTTTGGAGCGGACCGTTGACGACCTCGGCCAGACCAACGGCAAACTGGCACAGTCGAACCGGGATAACGTCCGGCAACTGGTGCGCCTCACGGTCGCCGCGGCCGACGAGCGGATCAACGCCGGCGACCCGGTCGCGGCCCTGCCGGCGCTCGTGGACGGCTTGGCGACACTCGACGCCGAGAAGTTGGTCGACCCGGACCTCGAACGCACGTTACGGATCAAGTTCGCCTCAATCGCGGCGCTGACCCCCAAGCCGGTGCGCGTGTGGACCGAACCCGACGCGGTCGTGTTCGCCGAACTGTCCGCCGACGGGACGCGGGTACTGACCCTGAACCGCGACGGCACCGCGCGGGTGACGAACGCGACCACGGGCGAACTCGTTCGACAGCTTCGCGCCGACACGGAGATCACCCGCGCCGCGCTCAGCCCGGACGGGGCGCGCGTCGTCACCGGTGAGCGCAACGGCCGCGTGACCGTTTGGAACGTGGCCCCGGGGAACCCCGCCCGGGTGTCGGCGGCGCTCGATGCGCCGGTGCTCCACGTCGCCTTCAGCGCCGACGGCCGGCGCGTCCTCGCTGCGGGCGGAAACGAGTTTGCGGCCGGGCAGCTAAAAAAGACAACGATCCGCGAGAGGGCTAAAACCCAGGTGATTCGCGATACCTTCGCTCCAAGTCGGCCATGAGTATTGGCCGCTTCTTCTTGGATCGTGCCTTCTTCATGAT
>VGZJ01000031.1 GCA_016872595.1 Planctomycetota bacterium | reverse complement strand
GTCGATGACGAGGACGACGAGGAAGAGAAGAAGCCCAAGAAGAAGGCGAAGGCCGTCGTTGAGGACGACGACGAGGACGACAAACCCAAGAAGAAGAAAGCCGCGGTCGCGGTGGACGATGACGACGAAGACGACGACAAGCCGAAGAAGAAGAAGAAGAAGAAGCGTAAGGACGACGACGACGAGGAAAAAACCGGCACGTCGATGACCCGCAACATAATCGGTGTCGTCGTGTTGATCCTCGCGCTGGGGATGGTGTTCTTCGTGTTCAAGGACCGCATCTTCCCACCGGATGATGCCAAGAAGAGCGAGAACAACTCGAACCCGGCCCTGCGTATGACGGCGTGAATCGTCGCACGCGAGCGAAAATCCCGGTCCCCGCTGTTGCCGCGCGCGCGCTCGCGACGTAACCTTCCTTCTAACCCGCTGCGCGCCACGCGCGGGCCTTGACAACTCAGTTGGTGAGCATCTTATCCAGAGTGGCTGAGGGGCCAGGCCCGACGACGCCACAGCAACCGGCCGAACGACCCGCGATTCATCTCGCGGGTCCGAGGTGCAGGTGCTAACTCCTGCCCGGCAAACGCCCCGCTTCACAGGAAGCTGGGTATGGCCGGGGAAGATAAGGTCTCGCACGGAGCCGGCCCCAAACCGGCCCCGGCGTTAGCTTATCTCACCGCACCCGCCGGACCCCGGCGGCACATCTGGCTAACCCTCACCTGAGTTTGAAGCGAGCGGCGCGGCGTAAGCCCGCCGGTTATTCGCAGCGCACCGGCGGGCTTACGCCGCGCCGCTCGCGAACGCAACCGCTCACTTTCCATCAGGGGTGCCGACCGTGCCGAGTAACGACGCCGTGCTGGGTCTGAAGTGCCGCGTGTGCGGCAAGATGTACCCGAAGGCCGCGAACTTCTTCTGCCCGGATGACAGCGGGCCGCTCGAAGTCGCATACGACTACGACAAGATCAAGCCCACCGTGAGCCGCGCCAAGTTCCAAGCACGCCCGCGGAACATGTGGCGGTACAAGGAACTGCTCCCGCTCGACGGCGAGCCGACCGTCGGCCCGCAAGTCGGTGGCACGCCGCTCGTGCGCGCGGATCGCCTCGCCGACGCGCTCGGCGTCGAGCGCCTCTGGATCAAAAACGACGCCGTTAACTTCCCGACGCTGTCGTTCAAGGATCGCGTGGTGTCCGTCGCGCTGTCGAAGGCGCGCGAGCTGGGCATGAAGATGGTCGGCTGCGCCAGCACCGGGAACCTCGCCAACAGCGTCGCGGCGCTCGGCGCGAGCGCCGGCCTCGACACCGTCATCCTCGTCCCCGCGGACCTTGAGAAGACGAAGATTTACGGCACCGCGGTGTACGGCGCGAAGGTCGTGAAGGTGTCCGGCACCTACGATCAGGTGAACCGGCTCTGCACCCAGATCGTGATGAAGTACGGCTGGGGCTTCGTGAACGTGAACCTGCGCCCGTTCTACGCCGAAGGCTCGAAGACCGTGGGTTTCGAGATCGCCGAAGACCTCGGCTGGCGGTTCCCGCAACACGTCGTCTGCCCGATGGCCGGCGGCGCGCTCATCGGCAAGATTCACAAGGCGTTCACCGAACTGAGCCGGCTGGGGTTGGTCGATCAAGAGGTGACGACGAAGATGTACGGCGCGCAGGCCACGGGCTGCAACCCGATCGCGGACTGTGTGAAGAGCAATCGCGAGCGGCACAAGCCGATCAAGACGCCGAACACGATCTGCAAGAGCCTCGCCATCGGCGACCCGGCCGACGGGTACTTCGCGGCGCAGCTCATCAAGAACAGCGGCGGTTGGGCCGAGGACGTGACCGACGCCGAGATCGTGGAGGCGATGCAACTACTGGCGAAGACCGAAGGCATCTTCGGCGAAACGGCCGGCGGAACCACGGTCGCGGTCGCCAAGAAGCTGATCGAGCAGGGCCGCATCCCGCGCAACGAAGAGATCGTCATCTGCGTGACCGGCAACGGTCTGAAGACGCAGGACTGCGTGTTCGAGGCGCTGGACGAACCCGCGACGATCAAGCCCGCGCTGGCCGACTTCGACGCGCTCGCGGGGCTAGCCGCGGCGGAACCGGCGCTGGTGTAGGCGAACGGCCGGTGTCAGCCGGCCGGTGGGAGCAACGCGGACGCACCGGCCGGCTGACACCGGCCGTTCGCCACGAGGGGCATATGGCAATCAAAGTTCAGATTCCCACGCCGATGCGCGATCAGGCCGGCGGCAAGGCGGAAGTCGATGTGACCGGCAGCACCGTAAAGGCCGCGCTCGACGACCTGCTGCGCCAGCACCCCGGCCTCACCGCGAAGCTGTTCGACAACGGCAAGCTGCGGCCGTACATCAACGTGTTCCTCAACGACGAGGACATCCGCTACCTCGACGAGATGGACACGAAGGTCACAGACGGGGTGATTCTGGCGCTGATTCCCGCTGTGGCAGGTGGGTGAGCAATGCCCGTCGTGGTGATACCGACGTG
Source organism: Planctomycetota bacterium (assembly GCA_016872595.1). GTDB lineage: Bacteria > Planctomycetota > Planctomycetia > Gemmatales > Gemmataceae > Gemmata. The sequence goes on along the minus strand of VGZJ01000031.1, from coordinate 31,664 downwards.
CTTCGTTGACCCGACGAGCAACTCGCCGGGCAGCATTGAGTGTCGCGTGTTCAACCGGGTTCTGCCCGCGCTCCTTCAGGAGTTGTTGCAACTGCACCCATCGCTGTACACGCGGTTTCGACAAGTGGATGGGCAACCCCGGGCAGACTGGTTCAATCTGTATCGTGATGTGGACGGCGAGGACCTCCGCTACACGCCGGAGTTGGTACTCGGAGAAGATGAACGAGTTCTGTTGGTCAATGCTATCGGGTGCTGAATGCCAGAGGACGCGACGAAGCCCGAAGAGACGCCGGACGGGGCGGCGGTGTTCCCGCTGATCCCCGAAGAGTTGGGCGTTCACCCGCTGCTGCTCGCGGCCCTACACGCCTACGTCTTCCTCGAAGGGTCCGAAGCCACCGTGCTGAACCCGGCCGTGGCCGACGAAGCGATGGAGTATCTCGTCGGCTACATGCAGCGCCTGAACGGGGCCGAACTGCGCCGCGTGCGCGAGGACTTCATTACCCTCGTCGGGTTCGCCAAGTCCGAGGACTGGCCCAAGCAGCACGTCCGCTTCCTGCAAGACTTCCTGAAAGAGAACGGTATCGGCGCTTGAGGCGAGCGGGGGGGGCGTAAGCCCCCCTGTTCTGCAGAGCGACCCAATCACGCACTCACATCGAACAGGGGGCTTACGCCCCCCGCTCGCCAACACCATGACAGACACCAACCCGCTCGAACGCTACTCCCGCCAGATGCGGTTCCCCGGCATGGGCAAGGCCGGGCAAGAGAAGTTGCTCGCCTCGCGCGTCACGCTCTGCGGGTGCGGCGCGCTCGGCACAGTGCTCGCGAACGTGCTCGTACGCGCCGGCGTCGGCTTCGTGCGCGTCGTCGACCGCGACTTCGTCGAGCCGTCGAACCTCCAACGGCAGGTGCTGTTCGACGAGTCGGACGTGACGAACAACCTGCCGAAGGCCGAGGCCGCGGCGGTGAAACTGCGGCAGATCAACTCGTCGGTGACAATCGAGCCGGTCGTCGCGGACATCAACCGCACCAACATCGAAGACTTCTGCGCCGGCGCGGACCTGATCCTCGACGGCAGCGACAACTTCGAGATCCGCTACCTCATCAACGACGTAGCGTTCAAGCACAACAAGCCGTGGGTATACGGCGGCGCGGTCGGCAGTCAGGGCATGACCATGACGATCATCCCCGGCGAGACCCCGTGCCTGCGGTGCGTGTTCGAGGCCGCGCCCGCGCCCGGCGAAACGGGCACCTGCGAAACGGCCGGCGTGCTCGCCCCCGCGGTCAACATCGTTGCCAGCTATCAGGCCACCGAAGCGCTCAAGCTGCTCTCCGGCAACAAGGCCGCGGTGAACAAGGAACTGCTGATTCTGGACGTGTGGGAGAACACCAACCGCCGCGTTAAGGTGGCCCCGCTCGCCGGGCGCAAGGGGCAGTGTCCGTGCTGCGCGAAGCGCAACTTCGAGTGGCTCGACGGCGCGCACGGCACGCAAACCACCTCGTTGTGCGGCCGAAACGCGGTGCAAGTGAGCCAGCGCGCGAAGGGCAAACTCGACTTCGCGTACCTCGCCTCCGTCCTGAAGCAGTCGGGCGAAGTGAGCTACAACAAGTTCCTGCTGAAGTTCCAGTTGGTGGAGAACGGCGACCCGTACGAGTTCACGGTGTTCGAGGACGGCCGCGCGATCATCAAGGGCACCGACCAACCGGACAAGGCCCGCACGCTGTACGCCAAGTACGTCGGGCACTGACGCGGTATGATGGAACAACCCGCACGGAGCCACTCATGACAACCGCAATTGCTTTGACACCCCCGCCGAGCGAAGAACCGCCGAGCCGGTTGTTCAGCGTCGCGGACTACCACCGTATGATCGCGACCGGCATCCTCCGCGAAGAGGATCGCTGCGAACTCATTCGCGGTCGGATCGTTACCATCATGCCGCCCAACCCGCCGCACTCGTCCGTTTCGCGCCGCGTGGCGCGCAACCTGATGCCGCTGTTCTCCCCGCCGGAATGGGTGTTCGGGTCGAACGACCCGATCACGCTTTCCGACAGTCAGCCGCAACCATACTTCTTCGCCGCGCGCGGCCCGGACGTGCGGTACGCCGACCTGCACCCCGGCCCGAAAGACTTGGTGCTCGTGGTCGAAGTGTCCGACTCGTCGCTCGGCTACGACCGTGGCACGAAACAGGAACTGTACGCCGAGGCAAAGGTGCCGCAGTACTGGATCGTGAACGTGAGCGAGAATCGCGTCGAAGTGTACACGGACCCGCGCGGCGGGAAGGCCCCGGCGTACAAGACCCGCACGGACTACGGCCCCAGCGACAGCTTGCCGGTCGTAGTTGCCGGTAAGCAACTCGGTGTGATCGCCGTGAAGGAACTGCTCCCGTGACCTACCTCGATAACGCGGCGACCAGCTTCCCCAAGCCGGAAGGCGTGTACGCCACGATGGACCGCTTCGCGCGCCACGACCTCGCCAACCCCGGGCGCTCCGGGCACCGCATGGCGCTGGCCTCCGAACACGCGCTCGCCGACGCGCGGCACCGCCTCAACCGGTTCTTCAACGGCCGCAACCCGGACCGCTGGGCGTTCACGCTCAACTGCACCGACGCCCTCAACATGGCGTTCAAGGGCGCGCTCAACGACGGCGACCACGTCGTCACGTCGGACCTCGAACACAACAGCGTGTCGCGCCCGCTCGTGGCGCTCGCCGAAGCCGGGCGCATCACACTCACGCGCGTCGCGGCCGACGCCGGCGGCACCATCGATCCCGACGCCGTCCGCGCCGCGCTCACCCCGAAGACCAAACTGGTCGCGCTCACGCACGCCAGCAACGTGCTCGGCACCGTGCAGCCGGTCGCGGAGATCGGCCGGATCGTGCGCGCGCGCGACCTGCTGTTCCTCGTGGACGCCGCGCAGACCGCCGGTGTGCTGCCCATCGACGTGCAAGCGGCGTGCATCGACCTGCTCGCGCTGCCGGGGCACAAGTCGCTGTTCGGCCCGACCGGGACCGGGGCGCTGTACGTCGGCCCGCGCGCGACCGTGCGCCCGTGGCGCGAGGGCGGCACCGGCGGCGACTCGCTCACGCCCACCCAACCCGCCGACTTCCCGCACCACCTCGAAGGCGGCACCCCCAACGTGCTCGGCGTCGTCGGCCTCGTCGCCGGCCTCGACTTCGTCGAAGAGCGCGGTGTCGCGAGCATCTTGAAGCACGAACTGGAACTGTGCGACCGGCTGCGCGGCGCGCTCGCGGAGCTGCCGGGCTTCGAGTTCTTCGGTCACGCCGACAACGCCCGGCGCGTCGGAACGCTCAGCTTCCGCTGCGAGGCGCTGCCCGCGCCGGACCTCGCCGCCATCCTCGACCAGTCGTTCGACATCGCCGTGCGGCCCGGCCTGCACTGCGCGCCCTACGTCCACAAGGCGCGCGGCACGGCCCCGGACGGTCTGCTGCGCGTCAGCCCCGGCCCGTTCAATACCGAAGCCGACATCGATCACCTCATCGACGCACTCAAGCAGATCACCAGCGTGTAAGAATCGGAACCGCGCGGCGCGAGTTGCCTACACTATCGGCACCCCGCCGCGCTCCTCTCTCGTCGCGGCGGGGCCACACGCGAGGGTTCCCTCATGCTGCGCCGCGTCCCGTTCGCGCTCGCCGGCCTCGTGCTGGCCGCGCTCATCACCCCCACCCGAGCCGCCGACGACCTGTCGGGCAACTGGCAACTCGTCACCAGCACCGCCGCCGCGGATTCGACCGTGTGCGTCGTGAAGGTCGAAACGAAGGACGGCAAGCCGACCGCGAGCGTCGCCTTCGCGCCGGAGAACGTGCAGGCCAAAGTCACCGACTTCCGCGTGACCGATACCCGCGTGGTCCTCACGGTGAAGCAGACCCGCACCGTCGGCAAGCAGACCTTGACGAGCGAGATCGCGTTCGTCGGCGTCCGCGGCACCGACGCGAAGCTCGTCGCCGGGAGCATCGGCACCGACACCGCCCGCACCCGCGCGAAGCTCGTCGCCACCACGAAGGACGCGCTCGAGAAGGACGAGCTGGTCACGCGCCACCCGCTCGTCGAGCCGATGGCGAAGGCCGCGCAGTTCAACACGAAGGTGCTACTGGCGCAAAACAAGGTTCAACTCGAGAAGGACGCGACCAAGCGCGCGGAACTGATCAAGGACCTGACGGCGGCGCGCAAAGAGGCCGACGAGAAGGTGCCGGGCCTGTACCGCGAAGTGGTCGAGAAGCACCCGCACTTCCCCGCCGCGTACGACGCCGCGGTCGGCCTGCTCCGCAACGCGACCGTGCTCAAGATGACCGCGGAGGAGGCCCAGAGCCTCGTGAAGGTCGCCCAGAAGCACGCCGACCCCTACGGCCCGGTGTTCGGGGGCGTGGCCCTCGCCCCGGTCGCCGACGAACTGGTGAGGGCCGGTCTCGAAGCGGCCGCGCTCGTGGCCGTCGAGCCGAGCGCGAAGAAGCTGAGCCCCGACGACCCCGCCGGGGCGCGCGTCACCGTGCTGACCGCGTACCAGAACGCGCTGGCGAAAGCCGGCAAAGCGGACGCGGCGAAGGCGGTGAGCGCCGAACTCGCCAAGCTCGAATCGGTCCTCGACGCCGACTACCTCAAGGCCGTGCCCCCGTTCAAGCCGACCGCGTTCGCGGGCCGCAAGACCAACGGCGCGAACACGGTCGCGGTGCTCGAACTGTTCACCGGCGCGCAGTGCCCGCCGTGCGTCGCCGCCGACGTCGCCTTCGACGGGCTGCTGAAGGCCTACAAGCCGAGCGAGCTCGTGCTGATCCAGTACCACGTCCACATCCCCGGCCCGGACCCGCTCACCAACCCCGACACCGTCGCGCGCGGCCGGTACTACGGCATCACCAGCGCGCCGAGTTCGTTCTTCAACGGCACCCGCGCCGCGTCCGGCGGCGGCGCGATGGGCGCGTCCGAGGCCAAGTTCAAGCAGTACGCCGAGGTCATCGACCCGATCCTCGAAAAGACGACCGACGTGAAGGTGAGCGGCAAGGTCGCGCGTGCCGGCGACAAGCTCGACATCGGCCTCGAGGTGACCGGCGCGGACGGCGAGGACCTCAAGTTGCGCGTCCTCGTCGTCGAAGAGAACGTGCGCTACGTCGGCAGCAACCGCGTCCGGTTCCACCACCACGTGGTGCGCGCGATGCCCGGCGGCGCGGACGGCGTCGCCGTCAAGGACAAGACCTTCAAGCACGCCGCCAGCGCCGACCTCGGCGACGTGCGCAAGGCGCTGACGAAGTACCTCGACGACTACGCCGCGACCCGCCCGTTCCCGAAGGCCGACCGGCCGATGGAGATGAAAGACCTGAAGGTGATCGCGCTCGTGCAGAACGACAAGACGAAGGAGATCGTGCAGGCGGCGCAGTTCGACGTGCCCGCCGGCCGCTGACCCGATGACGACCGAAGCCGACTTCCAACGCGCGCTGGCCGCGGAGCCATCGGACTGGCACACGCGGCTGGTGTTCGCCGACTGGTTGGAGGAGCGCGGCGACCCGCGCGCGGAGGGTTACCGCGCGATGGGTCTGCTGCGCCGCGCGCCGGCCCTGTGGGGCGGGCGCGGCCCGTGGGTGTGGCTCAACTCGCGCTGGGCCAAGAACTACGACCCGACCGACGACATCCGCACCGCGACCGTGCCTGATGATTGGTACGACTGCATGCCCAAGAACGAGAACGACGTGGCCCACGAGCGCACGACGCTCCACGAGGCGCTCGACGACGCCGCCGCCGGGTTCGCGCGGCTCCCCGCCGCGCGCCGCGCCGATCTGCTCACCCCGACCTGATGCGCCGGAAGCGGCACGAAATCACAATCGGTTGCACAACGCGCCGCAGCCCCGCCGCGGAGCGGCGGACGACTCCGAGGTTGCACGACGCCCGTCCTCTCGTCGCGCGAGTTGCAAAACGGATCACTCTGGTACAACTGGCGCATATCAGAATGTCCCCTGTCTTCGTCGGTGCCGCGCGGCGCGCGGCAGTTCCGGCGCGCACTCGCGAACCGCACACCCGTTCACAATAGTATACGGATTGCCAAGTCGCGTCAAGGGCCGGGGCGCAAAAACCGCGCGCCACCGAATCCGGTGGCGCGCGACAGGTGCTCTTCGCCGGCGGGTTACGCACCCAGCTTGTACGTCACGATGCGGTTGTGCCCGACGCAGGTGATCTGGTCCGCGGCGGCGGTGATCGCGAAGTCGTGAACGTGGGTCATCACCTTCTCTTGGCGCAGCGTCTTCTTGGCCTTCACGTCGAAGAACACGAGGAACCCTTCCCCCGCGCCGCCGGCCCCAACCAGCCACGACGAGTCCAGTGCCCACGCGAGCCGGTTCACCAGCCCGCTGAACTTGTCGCCGGGGAACTCCGCCGTCTGCTTCCCGGCCTTCCAGTCGAACACCTCCACGCGGGCCTTGCCTTCGAGGTGGTCGATGTTGCCGACCTTGCCCATGCCGCCGACGGCGAGCAATTTGCCATCCGGCGAGAACGCCAGCGAGCGGATGCCGCCGATGGAGTGCAGTCGCTGCACCTTGTCCCACGTGTACATCACCGGGGCCTCGCAGGTGCCGAGTTCTTTGCCGCTCTTCGCGTCCCACACGACGACGTGCCCGACCTTGTCGCCGGTGGCGAGCAGCGCGCCGTCGTTCGAGAAGCACACCGCGTACAGCATCGAGCCGAAATCGTTCGGCGTCTTCTCCTTGTGCCCGCGCAGCTCGTGAACGATCTTGCCGGTCTTCGCGTCCCACAGCTTGCACACCATGTCGTCCGCGACGCTGGCGATTAGCGCCCCGTCCGGCGACGCGATCACCTTGCGGATCCACTTGGCGTGCGCGTCGTGCGTGCGGATCACCTTCTTGCCGGCGGTGTCGAACCACGTCAACTTGCCGTCGTACCCGCCGCTGACGAGCGTAGTGCCCGCGAGCGCGACGCCGGTGACGTAGCTCTCGTGCGCGAACAGCTCCTTCGGCTCGAACTTGGCGGCGGCGAGGTCGCCCGCGTACACCTTGAAGTCCGAGCAGCCGAAGTACGCGGTGTCGGACCCCTCCGCGCGCGCAACGGAGAACGTCATCACTTGGCGCGAGTGGTCCTTGTGGAGCTTGAGCGTATCCGGGTTAGGGGCTTTCATGGAGTTGATGTGGGTAGTGTGGTGGGTGGATGTTTCGTTAGCCGCGAGCCGCAGGCGAGCGCGTAAGTTGCTCACCTGCGGCTGACCCTTATTAGCTCACCAGCGCCTTGATCGGTTCGACGCCGGGGTTGACCAGCGGGATCGGGCGGCTGCCGACGTAGTAGTTCTTGTGCGGGTCGAGGCCCAGCGCGCTGTACACCGTCGCGAACAGGCTGCCCGCGTCCACTTCCTCCGCCACCACGGTGTTGCCCTTCGGGTCGCTCTTACCGTACACCGAGCCGCGCTTGATGCCCGCGCCGCTGATGGTGCAGCTCCACGCGCTCGCGAAGTGGTCGCGGCCGAGGCTGGCGTTGATGCTCGGCGTGCGGCCGAACTCCGCGAGCGTCATCACCATCACGTCGTCCAGCAGCCCGCGCTCGCCGAGGTCGTCGAGCAGCGTCGCCATGACGTGGTCCAGTTCGGGCACCATTTCTTGGTGCGTCTCGAAGTTCTGGCCGTGGCTGTCCCACCACGCGCGGCCGACGCGGACGAACGGCACGCCCGCTTCGACCAGCCGGCGCGCGATCAGCGTTTGCTCCGCGAACTGCGTCGGGCCGTAGCGGTCACGCACCTTCTGCGGCTCCTGCGTCACGTCGAACAACTTCTCGCTCGCCATGATCCCGCGCACCCGCTGGTAGGCCTCGTTCTGGCTGTTCAGCGTGTCGGAACTGCGGCCCTTCTCGAAGCCCTTGCCCAGCACGTTGCGCAGGTCGGCGCGCTCGAGGTGGTCGAGGTCGGTGATGCCGTCGAGCTTCTTGATGAACTCCGGGTAGTTGTTCGTCGTCAGCTCCATCGGGGCGTAGCGCGCGCCGAGGAACCCGGACGCGCCGGGGGCCATACTGCGCCCTTCGGTCTGCGTGTAGAAGGTGACGTAATCGGGCACCTTGCTTTCCGTCAGGCCGAACTCGCGGGCCACGACCGCGCCGAGGTCGGGGTACCGCAGTGCGGCCTCGTCGCGCCGGCCGCGCATCATCGTGAGGGCGGCGCTGCCGTGGTCGCCGTTGCGGGTGTTCAGCCCGCGGATCACGCAGGTGGTTTTCATGCGCGCGGCCATCTTGGGCATCAGTTCGGAGATGCGCAGGCCGGGCACGTCGGTCTGGATGGAGCGGAACGGCCCGCCGGTGGTCGCGCCCGGCTTCGGGTCCCACGTTTCGAGCTGCGACGCGCCGCCCGCGAGCCACAGCAGAATCACGCGCTTCTGCTTCTTCTTCAGCGCCTTGTTCACGTCTGGCGCGGCGAGCGCGTTGAGCGCGGTCATGTCGGACGCGAGGGCCGCGCCCGCGAGCGCCCCGCCCAACAGGGCGCGGCGGTCGATGGCGTGAGCGGCGGACCCGCAGAACGTGTTACGAGGCATGGCAGCGGCTCCTGAGTTTGGCGAACCCCGACCGCAAGGTCGGGGGTGTTTCAGCAGGGTGTTGAGAGAGCACTTCCGACCTTGCGGTCGGGGTTCGCCCTAATAGCTGAACCGGAACTCCGTGCCCGTGACCAGCGCCCACAGCACTTGCTTGTAGGCGTCGGCCTCTCGGCCCTTGCGCTTCTCGACGTAGGCCACGAGCGCCTTTGATTCGTCGGCGGTCGCGGGGCGGCCGTAGGCGGTCTTCACCAGCAGTTCGACCGCGTCCTTCGGCGGCATGGTCTTCACGCGGCCGAGCACGGTGCCCGCGCCGTCGGTCAGGACCTCGCGCAGCACGCGGTCGCCGTTGCTGAACAGCAGGGCTTCGCCCACGCCGATCTGGAAGTTGTCCGTCGGCTGCGCGATCAGGCTCGCGAACCCGCGCGCAACGATTTCGATCTGCTCGATGCGCTTCTCGAACTCGTCCGGCTTCAGGGTGTCGAAGCTCGCGGGGTCGGTGGCGGCGATGCGGAGCGCGGTCGAGAGCTGTTGCGGGGTCATGGGCTTGAGCCGCGCGACCGCGAACAGCTTGTTGCTGGGCCGGTTCTCGGAGTCGTACTGGCTGCTGCGCGAGTACGCCTTGCTCATCACGATGCCGCGGATCAGGCGCTGGAGGTCATACTTGTGGGCCGCGGTGTCGCGCGCCAGCCACGCGAGCAAGTCCGGGTGCGTCGGCTCGTTCTCGGCGTGCATCTGGTCGAGCGGACTCACGAGGCCGCCGCCGAAGAAGCGGTGCCACATGCGGTTGCTGATGCTGCGCGCGAAGAAGTCGGCGTTCTCGCCCTTCAGCGCGACCTTTACCAGTTCCTGCCGGCCGCTGAACTTGGGCGCGGGCGGCGCGGTCTTCGCGGCCTTCGCCTTGTCCAGCGCCTCCTTCTCGGCCTTCTGCTCCGCGGCGGTCGGCTCCTTGGCGTTCGCGTCTTCGACGGTCGCCCCCGTCAGGAACATCATCTTGGCGACGCGCTCCGGGCCTTTGGTCGGCTTGTACTTGATGACGCCGTAGCCGCGCTCGCCGAGGAACCCGCCGTTGTCGAAGGTGCGGGCGAGGAACGCCTTCATGCCGTAGAAGTGATCTTGCGTCCAATCCTTCACGTTCGGGTGGTTGTGGCACTGGGCGCAGCTCACGTTCACGCCGAAGAACGCGACGCTCACGTCGTTCGTCAGCTTGTCGGCGTCGGAGATGCGCCCGCGGAGGAAGTCGGCCGCGCCCTTCAGCTTCGCGTCGGACTCGTTGGGGAGAATCATCTCGCGGAACATTTGGTCCCACGGGCGGTTCTCGTGGAGCGCGTCCGCGAGGTAGGTGCGCAGCGCGCCCGAGCCGCGCCGGTCGCCCTCGGGGTTCAGCATGATCTCGAACAGCGCGGCCTGATGGCGCACGAACCCCGGCGACGCGATGAGCCGGTCCACGAGTTTCGCGCGCTTGTTCGGGTCGCTCGACTTCACATAGGCCTCGACCTCGCCGCTGGTCGGGATGCGGCCGACCAGATCGAGCGTGAGCCGGCGGATGATGGTCGCGTCGTCGGCCTGCGCCGCGGGGGTCGCGCCGGCGTCGGCGATGGAGGCATCAATGAGTTGATCGATCGCCTTCTCGACCGGCACGCTCGCGGGCGGCACCTCGGCGGCGCGGCCGAACGGCGCGGCGCACGCAATCGCGACGACGGCGAGCAGCAAACGGAGCCGCATGAAGGGTGCTCCTGACAAGGCGGGTAGGCGCTTCGGCCCGGCGGGTGGGAGAGCTATCGGCAGGGCGGGCAACTTCACCCAAGTATAATCTGACGCGGGCCGAATGCCAGAGCGTATTTTCGACGTCTTGGCGAATGGGGACGTAAGCCCGTCCTTGGCGAGCGGGAGGCGTAAGCCCCCTGTTCGAGAACCGGAGGCTGCACTCATGAACGACCAGCGGAAGCGTGCGTATCGCTCGTTGTTGTACTACGCGCTGATCGACATTCGTTTGGTGTACTGGGCCGCGGAAGCGGAACCGCCGACCAAGGGACCGTCTCAGTCCCAACTGGCCGCGTCACGCATCCAGCGCGTCGGCGTGATCGCCGATTGGCTCCACAACCTCGCGTCGTTCTCCGCGAACGACTTCGACGGGTTCGACGAAGAGTACTTCTGGGACGAACACCAGCGGTTCTGCGACCGCTACCCGATGTTCCGAATGGAGCACTACCGCGAGCGCTTCGAGCAAGACGCGGGGCCGCGCGGCGTATGAGCGCGCCGCTCACCCCTTCGGCGGCGGCTGCAATACGTCGCGCCAGCGGCGGGGTTGGGCCGCGAACGCGGCGGTGTAGGTCGCTTCCAGCGGCACCATCACGCAGCCGTTCGGTTCGAGGAACAGTTCCATGTCGGGCAGCGCGTCGCCGACGCCGACGTTCTGGAGGTAGGCCCGCGTCACGAGGTCCGATTCATAGGCGACGAGCGTGAGCGGTTTGCCCGCGGGCGGGCGGAACTCGGTGTCGGTGATCTCGTTCCAGATGAGGTCGTGGACGCCGCCGGGGTCGCGCGGGCCGGGCGGGAACGGGTCGACGATCAGCAGGTGAATGCGGGCTTCGAGCAGTTCGCACGCCTTGTTCACGAAGGCTCGCGCGCCGTTCTTGCTGGCCTTGTTGCCCGGCGAAACGATCTCGATCATCGCGACGACGCGATCCCCGCTGACGTGCCGAATCGCGATCGCGCTCTTCTTCCGCCGGTAGAACTCGCCCTCGGTCTGCGTCGTGATCTTGCTCACCGTGCGCGGCTGAAGGGCGCGCATCGCCGTCGCCACCCCTCCGCCCGAAGGCGCGGTCGGCGAATCGTCGTCGTGATCGGCTTGCAGCGCCAGCACGTCCGGCCCGAACCCGCCGGCCACCTGCTCCGGCAAAGCGTACAGTGTGCGCGGCAGCAGACCCGCGTTCAACGTGCGCCCGATTTCCTCGATCCACGAGTGGTGGAAGGCGTGGAAGATACCATCGGGCACCGTCGTCCAGTCGTGCATCGGCACGGCTCACCTCCACAGGCATGATACCACGCCTTCGGGCCACGATTCGCGCTCACTTCGCCAAGTAGTTGAGCGTGTAGTACGCCTCGGCGTGGAGGGGGCTTTCGCCGTCCTTGGTCTTCGGGCCGTCGATGCGGAACTCGTACACGCGGCCCTTGCGCAGGTTCTCGACCGGCACGAACAGCGTCTTGCCGTCGTCCGAAAGGGTCGCCGCGCCCACGGGTTCGGCGCGGGTGTCCACCTCCGGGCCACCGTAGCGGCTCTCGTAGACGTAGGTGAACGAACTGACCGACACCGGCTTCTTGCCCACCGTGTCCGCGTCGATGGGCTTCGTGAACGTGAGCTCGAAGCCGTCCTTCTTCAGCGAAACGTGGTGAACCTCGAACGGCTCCGTGCCGGTGTACGCGAGGCGCTGCAGGCCGAAGGGCTTGCCGCCGCTCGACCCCCACCCGCGGTTGGTCTGGCCGGCGAAGACGCTGCCGTCCGGGGCGAACGCGAGGCGGTTCACCCCGCACTGGAACCCCGCGCGGAACGGGAAGCACGCCCCTTGGAACTCGCCCTGCACCTTCTCCAGCGCCACCCGCATGATGACACTGTTCGTCTGGTCGCCCACGAAGCACTGGCCCGCGAACGGGCCGAACTTGCCCTTCGTCGTGTCCCAAACGGGTTCCGTCACCGACTTGCCCATGCGCCCGTAGGGGAACCAGATGCACGGCGGGCTGAGGTCCGGGTAGGTGCCCGTCTGCTTGCCCTGCTTATCGACGCCGTCGTACCGCATCCCGCTGGCGACCTTGTCCGGCACCTTCCCGGCGAACTGAGAGTCCTTCACCCAGCGCAGCCCGGCTTGGTGGCCGACAAACACGCCCTTTTTCAGGTGGTGCATCTTGTTGGTGACGACCCACTCGCCCTGATTGTCGCAGTAGAACAGGTCGCCGTCGGGCGAGAAGTTGATGCCGTTGGGCGAGCGCAGGCCGTAGGCGAACGGCTCCATCTTGCCGTCCGGCGAGACCTTCACGCACCAGCCGCGCCACGCGGCCTTCGCTTGGTGCCCGCCGCCGAACCCGACGTTCAGCGAGATGAAGAAGTTGCCCTGCTTGTCGCGGGCCGGGCCGAAGGCGAACTCGTGGTAGTCGCCGCTCACGCCCCACTTGTCGCACACCGTCGTGTACTCGTCGGCCCGGCCGTCGCCATCGTTATCGACGAGCTTCGTCAGCTCCGCGCGCTGCACCGCGTACACGACGTTGTTGGTGTCGCAGTACAGGCCCAGCGCCTCGTGCAACCCGGTGGCGAACTTGGTCATCTTCACGTCGGCCGGGTTGTCCGCCATCGGGTTGTGGATCAGCCAGACCTCGCCGCGGCGCGTGCAGGCGAGCAGTTTGCCGTCGGGCCGGAACACCAGCCCGCCCACTTCCAGCACGCAATCGGCCGGGAGCGGGATCGTCGTCATCTTGTAGTGCTTGTCCTCGCCCTTCGCGGGCGCGACCAGCGCGGCCTCCGAGCGCGACGGGAAGTCGCGGTCGAGGCGCTTGCGGATCGTCTCGGTCACGACGCCCGCGGGCAGTTCCGGCGCGGCGTACACCTGCCACCCGCCCCCCTCTTGGCAAATCTTGACGAGCAGTTCGTTCGCGCCCTCCTTCACGTCGATCTCGACGCGGTCTTGGTCCGGCGCGGCGGGGCGGAAGTGCGGCTCGTGGTACACGCGCTTCCCGTTGCTGAACACACTCAGCGTGTCGTCGCTACCGAACGACAGCGGCCACTTGTACGCCTTCGGCGAGGTGAACGAGTGGTAGAGGTAAACGACGGCGTCCGACTTGGCTTTGGGGAACAGCGCCATCAGGTCATAGATCTGGCCGGGCTTGAAGCCCGTCAACTCCTTCCACTCCACCTTCGCGCCGCCCTTGCCGGTGTAGGTCGCCTTCAGATCGACCTTCTTCTCCGGCGGGTAGGCGAAGTCGAACCCGGCGCGCTCGGTGTTGTCGAACGGCCCGGCGAAGTACCACTTCCCTTCGAGCGTCGGGAGCTTGTGCGACGCGAGCGTGGCCGACGCGCTGGCCGCGCGGCTCCCCTTGTTGACGTACTCGCCCGCGGGTGCGTCCTTCGGCGGCTGCGCCCCGGACGGCACGAGCGAAACACCGACCGCGAGCGCGGCGGCGGCAACGGCGAGAAGTGTACGAGGCATAGCGGCTCCGGCGGGGAGTGCGAGCGGTGGGGAGTGCGAGCGGTCGTGGAAAGTGTAGCCCGACGGGCCGCGGTCTACAACCGCGCCGTCCGCCGGGTGTGGGGAATCGATCCCGTCCGGCGGCTAAGGTTTCAACCCGAAGAACGCATACGCGGTCGCCACGGCTAGGCCGAGCCAAGTGGTCCCGATCGCGGCCAGTGTCTTGTTCACACCGGACCGGATGATCACCCCGACGATCAGAGCGCTCAACCCGGTCACCAGCCACACTACCATGTACGCGATCGTCAGTCCCACGTTGATCGAACTGGGGTTTTCGCCCTTAGCCTTCGCTTCGAGCGTCGGAAGGGCCGGAGGTTGGTTGGGCTTCGCGGTGGCGAGTTGGGCAACCACCAAGGCGGACACGAGGCCCCCCACGGTCGTCGCTGTAATGGTGATCCCCGAGGGGAAATCCGCGGTCTTGTGCTTGGCGACCATGTACGTCATGTAACCAACGAGGCCGGCGTAGAGCGCGAGAAGGATGTAGGCAATTACGCCACTAAAGACGACCTGGAATTCGCTCATACCCCGCCCCCCGTTCGAGTTCGGGCCGTGAACCGTTTTCGAGATGGTGGAAAGGATACCCCGCGGCCGGAGCAACCACAACGGCCTACCGTGGGGAGCCTCAGAACCGGCTCCACAAGCGGGCGAACTCGGCGGCGAACGCGGCGACCATTCTCGGGTCCGCGGTATCGACGACGTTCTCGAAGTTCACGTCGGCCGCGCCGCGGGTCCAGTTGTAGCTCCCGTTCAGTAACCGCGCGCCATCGAACACCGCGAACTTGTGGTGCATGTGCCCGTTCAGGCCGGGGTCGGCCGCGGCGCGCATGTCGTCGGTCTTCACCGGGACGCCCGCGGCGCGCAGCTTCTGGATGTCGGACCCGGCGTCGTGCTGCTTCTCGTTGTCGGCGATGACGCGCACCGCCACCTTGCGCCGGTGCGCGTCGAGGATCGCGCGCGTGATGCGGTCGTCGGTGATGGTGAACACGCACACGTCGGCCGTGCGGCGCGCCGCCCCGAACCGGTGTACGATCCGGTGCAGGCACTCCTCGCCCGGCGCGAAGAACGCCTCATCTTGTATGGGCGAGCGAGGGGCGTCAGCCCCCTGTTCTTTGCCGCTCAGCGGCGCGAGTACTTTCATCACGTCTTCGAGCCAGTCGAGCGCGCCCGCGGCGGCGGGGTCGGCGAGCGCCCCGCGCGCCACCTCGAAGGCGACGTGCCGCGCCAGTCCGCGGTGCTGGTCGGTGGTCACGTTCTGGGCCAGCCAGTCCGCGAGGGCCGATTTCTCGCCCCCCGAGAGCTTGCGGTCGGCCAGTGATTGCGTAAGAAAGCGGGTTAGAATGTCGGTGTTCATTGTGCGCCGGGTTTGCGGGTTTTCCGGGGAATGTGTTCGCGCCTGACGGGAGTTTCTCCCACTCCCCACCGGAGGACACGAGCCGTGGACGAACTGCCGCTGTTCACAATCGAAGCCGTTCGCGCGTGGGTCGGCGATTCGGAGATCGGCAAGGGCCGGCCGTACGCCGAGGGCGCGGCCGTGACCGGGTGCGCCCACTCCGGGAGCTTACTCAAGGCGTGCGTCAAGGGCACGCGCACGCGCCCGTACCGCGTCTGGGCGCAGCCGGCCGACGGCGGGATCGTCGGGGCCGGGTGTTCGTGCCCGGTCGGGCGCGGCCAGACGTGCGGCCGGAGCCGGTGCAAGCACGTCGCCGCCGCCCTGCTCGCGTACCTCGAAGCGCCGAACCGCTTCGTCCGCATCGACGACGTGTACACGGACCTTGAAGCCCGTGACAAGCCCGAACTGGTCGCGCTCGTCATGCAGATGCTCCAGCGCGCGCCGGAAACGGAACCGCTGCTCGCGGCCCCGCTGCCGGGTGTCAGTTCGCCGCGCGCCGTGCCCCCGGACTTCTACTACTGGCAGACCGCGGAGATGATCCGCGGGGTGAACCTCGCCAACGACCGCGCCGGCCGCGAGATCGCCGAGTGGGTCATCGAGATGCTGGAAGACCACTTCGCGTTCGACCACTGCGATCAGGGCGACGTGTTCCAAGCGGTGCTGACGGGCGCGGCCCGCGCGCTCCAGCACGAACTGCCCGCGGCCGTCCGCGAGCGCGTGCTGTGCGAACTGCCCGACGACCTGCGCTACACCCTCGCCGCCCCCCGCGAAGTCGGCGTGTGACGGGTTCGTATTCACCGCGGAGACCGCAGAGACCGGAGAGGAGGACAGGAGAGAGCAGAGTTTATTTCAAAACTCCTCTCCTGTCCTCCTCTCCGGTCTCTGCGGTCTCCGCGGTGAATCGTTTTACTTCTCCCTTCGGACGCTCCAATCGGTGAGGCTTTCGAGGATCGTGCGGCACTCGCCGCGGGGCAGGCACTCCAGCTCTTGGCGCGCCTGTCGCGCGAGTTCTTCCGCACGGCGCTTGGCGTGCGCGACCGATTGCGTGCGCTCCAGCACGAGCAGGACCCGCGGGGGAAGGTCGGGCGCGCCGGCGCGGATCGCGTCGCGCAGGTGGTCCGCGTCCGCGGCCGGGAGCCGGGTCAGGCAGTGGATCACCGGGAGCGTGAGCTTCTGCTGCGCGAGGTCGGTGCCGAGCGTCTTCCCCGCGGTGCCCTCGGTGCCCACGAGGTCGAGCACGTCGTCGGCGATCTGGAACGCGCGCCCGAGGGCGCGGCCGAAACTCGCCATCCGCGCGACGGTCTCGTCCGGCGCGCCGGCGTACAGCGCGCCGAGCCGCGCGCAGCACTCGGTCAGGGCCGCGGTCTTCCCGTCGATGACGGCGAAGTAGTCGGCCTCCGTCAGGTCCAAGTTGCCGCGCTCGGTGATCTGGCGCAGCTCGCCGGCGCACACGCGGTTGGTGGCCTCGCCGACGAGCTGCGCGGCCCGCGCGTCCACGGTGCTCGTCAAGTAGAAGGCGTGCGTGAAGAGCATGTCGCCGAGCAGCACGCTGACGGTGTTGCCCCAGCGGGCGTTGAAGGTCGCGGCGTGGCGGCGGAGCGCGGCCTCGTCGAGCACGTCGTCGTGAACGAGCGTGGCCGTGTGGATCATCTCGACGGCGGCGGCGAGCGTGTGGTGGGCCGGCGCGACGGTGCCGCAGGCGCGGGCGGTGAGGAGCAGGAGCGCGGGCCGGAGCCGCTTGCCGCGGTAGTGGCGCAGGTGGTCGAGGAGCGGGCCGAACGGCCCGCGGTGGGGGGCGAGGGCGCGCTCGAACGCGCGCTCGGCCTCCGCGAGGTCCGCGGCGACCGGGGCGAAGGCGAAGCCCGGCGGCTTCGCGGCGGGTACGGGCACGCCGCTCGAAACGGCGGGCGAAACGGTTCCCATCGCGGTAGCGGTCCCCATCGCGCGGCCCTCCCGCTCGCCGGGCGCGCGCCGCAACCCGGAAAGCATACGCCCGCGGTGCCGCCGGTCAACTCGGAGCCGAACCGGGGTCGCGGACGAAGTGCCCGCTGCGCCCCCCGTCCTTCTCCTCCAGCCGCACCGCCTCGATGGTCATCGCGCGGTCCGCGGCCTTGCACATGTCGTACACCGTCAGGGCTGCGACCGTAACCGCGGTGAGCGCCTCCATTTCAACACCGGTGCGCGCGAAAACCGCGACCGCGGCCTCGATCCGCACCGCGTCGTCGCCCGGGAACATGAAATCCAGCGTCACCGAGGTGAGCGCCAGCGGGTGGCACAGCGGGATCAGGTCCGCGGTCTTCTTCGCGGCCATGATGCCCGCGAGCCGGGCCACTTCGAGCACGTCGCCCTTGCTCAGCTTCTTGTCGCGAATCAGCGCGCGCGTTGCCGGCGTCATGCGCACGACCGCCGACGCGCGGGCCACGCGCGCGGTCTCGGCCTTCGGGCCGACGTCCACCATGCGCGCCGCGCCGGACTCATCGAAGTGCGATAGGGTTGGCATGGGTAGGGCTTGCTTTCGGTAGCCGCGAGCCGCAGGCGAGCGCGGCTTCTCTCCTCCAAACCATTTAGGCCGCGCTCGCCTGCGGCTCGCGGCTAACGAGGAGAGGAACGAGGTGATCGAATTGTATTGCCCCTACTGCTTCTCAGGGGTCAGGAAGCGCGCGCCGCGCTCGACGGGCGCGGGGGGCGGCAATTCCTCGGTGTCCGGCGGCAGCGGCGAGGGGACGCGCGGCGCGCCCGGCGCGCGCGGGGCCGCCATGAGCGGCGGCTTCACACTCACGTCGCGGTCGGCTTCGTAGGTGCGCCCGTCCGTTGTGACCAACCGCACCGCGATTCGCACGCGGTCGGTCGATGGGGGCGTTTGCCACGGCAGCGCAACGAAGTAGCCCGTGCTGATGAGGCCGCTTTTCCACGTGCGACGCAGCTTGTCCGACGACAGTTCCCACGAGCCAATGGGCGTCTTCAGGCCGGCGGGCGAGACCTCCCACGCGGCGATGTGGGCGCGCGCCGGCACTTTTACCGCGGAGCCGTCTTCGTCCTTCGGCACGATAACGACCATTAACCCCTCGTCGCCGGGCGCGGCGTCTTCGTCCACACCGCCGGTGCCGCGCGCGAGGGCGATTTCCTTGACGGGGAGGAACGGCCCGCCGCCGGCCGCGGGCGCGGCACCGCCACGGGACTGCGAGGCTTCGTAGGCGCGGAGGAGGTTGCGCGACTGGTCGAGTGCGGCGCGCGCATCGGCCAGTTCGCGCTCGCGGGTCCGCAGTTCGGCTTCGAGAACGTCGTACCGCGGGTTTGTGCGGCAGCCCAGAAGTGGCAGAACGAGAAGGGACGCGACACCACAAGCCGCGAGGCGGCGCGCGAACCGGAGCGCGTTAGGCGTGTGGTGTCGCATCCTGCCGTCCGTTGTCCCCCCAGTTCCCCGCCCGCGTGTCGCGAGTGGGCCTGTTCTTCCTCCCCCTCCCTTTAGGGAGGGGGTGGGGGTGGGTTGCGTCTCCTACTCGGCCGCCGCGCGGCTACCCAGCCCCTCGGCGGGCATGCGCTCCAGCACGCGGTCGATCAGCCCGAAGTCGCGGGCCTCGGTCGCGGACATGAAGTTGTCGCGGTCGGTGCCCTTGAGGATCACGTCGAGCGGTTGCCCGCTGTGGTGGGCGAGCAGTTGGTTCAGCGTGTGCTTCGTGCGCAGGAACTCCTTCGCGTGAATCATGATCTCTTCGGCCGTGCCCTCGCTGCCGGCGAGCGGCTGGTGGATCATCACGCGGGCGTGCGGCAGCGCGTACCGCTTCCCCTTCGTGCCCGCGGTCAGCAGCATCGCGCCCATGCTCGCGGCTTGGCCCATGCAGTACGTCGCGACGTCGCAGGTGATGAACTGCATGGTGTCGTAGATCGCCATCCCCGCGGTCACGCTCCCGCCGGGGCTGTTAATGTACAGGCTGATGTCGCGCTTCGGGTCCTCGAACTGGAGGTACAGCATCTGCGCGACGATCAGGTTCGCCATGTCGTCGTGGACCGTGCCCTGAAGGAAGATGATCCGGTCCTTCAGGAGCCGGCTGTAGATGTCGTAGGCGCGCTCTTCGCGGCCCCGGCTCTCCACCACAATCGGTACGAGCGGCATGTTCGGTCCTCCGGGCGAACCGCCGCGCCCTCTGGTATCGGGCCGGTGGCTCGCGGCTGGTGAGCGGTGCTGAACGGGTTCGGGGAGTCGGCGCGCCGCGCGCGCCGGTTGTACGTGTCGTGGCGAGCGGGGGGCGCAAGCCCCCTGTTCGAGAGGAAGGCGGAAGAACTACTTCTTCCCCTCGGCGCGGACGAGCACCTCGTCGACGAGGCCGAACGCCTTGGCCTCGGCCGCGTGGTAGTACTTGTCGCGGTCGGTCTCGCGGGCGATCACCTCGACCGGCTGGCCGGTGTGCTTCGCCAGAATCTCGTTGAGGCGCTCGCGCTCTTTCAGCAGCTCGGCGGCCTGAATCTCGATGTCCGAGATCTGCCCGCCGACGTACCCGGCCGGCTGGTGGATCATCACCTTCGAGTTCGGCAGGCAGTACCGCTTGCCCTTCGTGCCGGCCGCGAGCAGCACCGCCGCGCCGCTGGCGGCCATGCCCATGCAGTACGTGTGAATGGGCGCTTCGAGGAACTGCATGGTGTCGTAGATGGCGAGCGTCGCGGACACGCTCCCGCCGGGGCTGTTGATGTACATGTGGATGTCCGCGGTCTTGTTCTCGTACTGGAGGAACAGGAGCCGCTGGATGATGACGCTGGCGAGGGCGTCGGTGATCGGCCCGCGCCCGTACCCGTCCGAGTACCCCTCGGACGCGCCGAGGAAGATGATCCGGTTCTCCAACAGCAGGTCGGAGAGGGTCATCATCCGCTGGCGCGCGTACTGGCCGCGCTGGGCCACCGGCTGGATCGGGCCGGTGGCGACGGTCGGATCGAAATGAATCATGCGAGGCTCCAACGGGGGCACGATGAAGGCAGAAGAGATTTAACCACAGAGTCACAGAGGAAGACGAGGAAGACAACAAGCAGGAGAGCGAGCGAACGCAGTGGTCTGTATTTTTCCCGGCCTACTGCTTTCTCTCTGCCTTGTCTTCCTCTGTGCCCTCTGTGACTCTGTGGTTAAATCACTTCCGCACTGCGCGCCGGGTTATTTACACTGTACGCGCGCGGTCAACTGGTCTTCGGCGTTTCGCCCTCGGCGGGCGCGGGCGCGGCCGGCAACTCGGGCAGCACGTTCTGTTCGACCGTCGCGACCTCACCCGCGCGGTCCTCGGCCTTCAGCTCGTAGTCCTCGTAGGTCGCGCTCGAGAGGATCAGGTCGAGCGCCTTGCGCTCCAACAGGTCGGCCGCGACCGCCTCCATCAGGTCTTCCTTTTCGAGCCGCGCCTTCACCTTGCGGAAGCTCTCGTTGCTCTGCTCCGCGATGCGGTCGATCTCGGCGTCGATGTCGTCCTGCTCGATCTCGATCTTCTCGACCTCCGCGACCTTTTGCAGCACGAAGTGCTCCTTGAGCGCCGCCGCGGTGTTCTTCAGCACGTCCTGTTCGAGGACGCGGCGGCGGCCCTTGATCTGCTCCTCGCTCATGCCGGAGTTCATCATCTCCATCACGCGCCGCGCGAGCGTCTTGCGGGCCTGCTTGCGGAGCATGTCCTGCGGCAGCTCCCACTGCGAGGCCGTGGCGATCTGCTCCAGCACCTGCTGGCGGGCGCTCTGGCGCTGGGTGTACTCCAGCCGCCGGGCGAGGACCGCCTCGATCAGTTCGGTCAGCGACTCCGGCGTGCTGACGGAGAACGCCTCTTCGAGGAAGTCACGGGTCAGTTCCGGCGGGCGTGTCGTCTTCACGTCCTTGATGGCGAACGTGGCCTGCACCTTCGCCCCGCGGAGCGCGAGGTCGGTGGTCTCTTGCGAGAGGGTGATGTCGGCGGTGCGCACGTCTCCGGGCTTGGCCCCGGTCATCTTCGCGCCGAAGTCCTCGGCCACGCCGTCCGACAGCGCCAACTGCGGCTCGACCTTGACCTGAACCTCTTGCAGCTTGTTGATTTCCTTGCCTTGGAACGAGATCGTCACGTCGGCGGTGATGACGTCGTTCAGTTCGGCGACGGCCGGTTCCTTGGGCACGCGCTGGCCGTAGGGCTCGAGCAGCCGGGCCTTTTCCGCTTCCACTTCGGCCGCGGTGTAGGTGTGGACCGGGCGGCGCAGCTTCATGCCCTTGTAGTTCGGCAGGTCGAACTCCGGGCGCACTTCGATGTCGAACTCGTAGACGAACGGCCCTTCCTTGGGGATGCTGAGCACGGTCGGGTCGAAGTCCGGCGGGCTGAGCGGCGAAATGGCCTGATCTTCGGCGAGCTTTTCGAGGCTCGCCATCAGCACTTGGCCCTTCAGGTCGTCCGCGACGCTCTCGTAGTACTGCTTCTCGATCATCTTGCGCGGGGCCTTGCCGGGCCGGAACCCGCGGACCTGCGGCTGGTCGCTGAACACGATCTTGGTGAACCGGCGGTCGAACTGCCGGTCGATCTCGCCGCGGTCGATGGTCACTTTGACGTGCTTCTTGCACGGCCCGACGTCGTTGATCTCGACGGTCTGCGTGACCTTGATCGCGTCCAGTTCCTCTTCGGTCGGCTCCGCGGCCGGGGCGTCGGCAACGGCGGTGGCCGCTTCGTCGGTGGGGGCGGTCTTGACTTCGTCTTCGGCCATGGTCGTTCTCCTCCGTCGGCGTCGCGCGCTCGGGCGCGGTGGTGTCTGGTGAAAACGCACGAGCCGGGAAGTGGTGGGCGGCGGGATTCGATCCCCGCCGAGCGCCCGCGACTTCCCGGCTCACGCAGTTCGGTTCAATCAGAGCGGGTGATGGGACTTGAACCCACGACAACCTCGTTGGCAACGAGGTACTCTACCACTGAGTTACACCCGCATGTCATCTCGGCTCACCCATTTTTAGGGGCGCGCCGTCGCGGTTTCAAGGGAGAATATCTGAACCGGAGAGAGTGGACAGGGAGAAAGACGAAGAAAGCCAACCCCGGCCCCCTCCCTGAAGGGAAGGGGGGTCGTGGTTGCAGATTCGGTCAGCAGCACGGCGCGGCAAGTTCGACGCGCGTGCTCCCCTTCCCTTCAGGGAAGGGGGCCGGGGGGGTTAGGGTTCTTCTGGAGTTTCCTATGCCGCCATTCACGTTGACGCGGGCCGAGGTGCGCGAACTGGACCGCCGGGCCATCGACGGGTTCGGCGTGCCGGGACTCGTGCTGATGGAGAACGCCGGCCGCGGGTGTGCCGAGCTGTTGATGCGCCTGAACCCCGACCGCGCGCCGGTCGCGATCCTGTGCGGCCCCGGCAACAACGGCGGCGACGGGTTCGTGATCGCGCGCCACCTCGACAACGCCGGGTGGCCCGTCGATGTGCAGGTGTTCGCGCGCCACAACCGCGCCTCCCCCGGCGACGCCGATATCAACTTCGACATCCTGTTCACGTCCGGCATCGCGTTCACGCAGTACCGCCCGGACAACTTCGACGCCGCGCACCGCGACCAGTTCGCGCGCCACCTCGCCCCGGCCGCGTGGGTGGTGGACGCGCTCTTCGGCAACGGCCTCACCCGCGCGCTCGGCGCGCCGTTCGACGAACTCGCGGCGCTCGTGAACGCTTCGGGCAAGCCCGTCCTCGCCATCGACCTCCCTTCCGGCCTCGACTGCGACACCGGGGAACCGCTCGGCCCGTGCGTGCGTGCGACCCACACGGCGACGTTCGTAGCCCCCAAACGCGGCTTCCTCAACCCCGGCGCGCGCGCGTGGACCGGCGAGGTTCACGTGATTGACATTGGCGCGCCGCGGTTTTTGGTGGAGGAATATCGGTGCCGAAAGTAGGTGCCGCCTGCCGGGCGGCACCGCTATCGAGCGCAATTGGCCGTCGCGTCGAAGTGAATGAGGTCCTCAGCCGTGCCGCCCGGCAGGCGGCACCTACCTGAAGCCCAATGGACGCACTCGCCTTCCTGAAAGCGAAAGCCGCACCGCGGCAGCCCGTGTACGCACTCGTCGGCGACGAGGACTTTCTCAAGCGCCACGCGCGCGAGAAGATCATCGCCGCGGCGCTGGGCGACGAAGACCCGTCGTTCGCGGTCGGGGTGTACGCCGGCGACAAGCTCGATTTCTCCACCGCGCGCAACGAACTCGAAACGCTCCCGTTCCTCGCGCCGTGCCGCATCGTGGTCGTGGAAGAGGCCGACAAGTTCGTGACCGAGAACCGGCCGGCGCTAGAGGCCTACGCCGCGAAGCCCAGT
The DNA here is from genome assembly GCA_016872595.1 of Planctomycetota bacterium. Lineage (GTDB taxonomy): Bacteria > Planctomycetota > Planctomycetia > Gemmatales > Gemmataceae > Gemmata. The sequence continues at coordinate 8,264 of VGZJ01000031.1, read as the reverse complement.
TCCGTCGGCGTGCTGGTGCTGGACGTGAAGACGTTCCCCGACAACACGAAGCTCGCGAAGGCGCTGCCGGACGCGGCCAAGATCGTCTGCAAAGCGCCGCCCGCGTACAAGCTCTACGACCTCAAGCCGTGGCTCGCGGAGTGGGCCAAGACCGCGCACAAGAAAAAGTTGCCCCCGGACGCCGCGGAACTGCTGCTCGACCGGATCGGGTCCTCGATGGGACTGCTCGATCAGGAGCTGGGTAAGCTCGCGGTCGCGGTGGGCGCGAAGCCGGACATCGCGGCCGAGGACGTGGCCCGCATGGTCGGGCGCAGCAAGGCCGCGGACGTGTTCCGCGTCCTCGACGCCATCGGCGACGGCAACCCCACCGAAGCGCTGAGCGTGCTGGAAGAATTGTTCACGGAGGGCGAGGTTCCGCTCGCGATCCTCGGCCCGATGACGGCGCAACTGCGCAAGCTCGCGCTCGTCGGCCGGCTCACCGCGGCCGGGCAAGCCCTCGGCCCGGCGATGGACGCCGCCAACGTGCCCAAGTGGGACAAGGCCCGCACCGCGTTCGAGCGCCAGTTGAAGCACCTCGGCCGCCGCCGGCTCGACAAGCTCGGCGACTGGTTGGTCGAAATCAACTACGGCGTGAAGGGCGGCAACGCCCTGCCGGAGCGCGTACAGGTCGAGCGCCTGATCGTAATGCTGGCACGGCCGCGCGAGAAGTGAGGGGCATGACCAATCGGGATACGTTGAGCGCGCCGAGTCCTTTATCTTCCGCCCTGAAGGGGCGGAACATAAAACGAACAAGCCCACCGACTGCGTCGGTGGGCCTGCGTGTGGGACGACAGCGCGCCTTACTTGCCCGCGACCGCGCCGGCCTTCTCGACGGCGGCGACCAGTTTCTTGAACTCGACGGTCTTCGTCTCGCCGGACTCGAACACGACGGTCTGTTTCTCGCTCTCTTCCTTGTCCTTGACCTTCACCTTCACTTCGACCTCGTAGAAGAACTTCTTCCCCGTCGCCAGCGCCGGGGTGTAGAACGCGCGCGTGGTGCCCGCGCCGGGTTCGGGGTCCTTCTTGCCGTCCACGTACACCTTCGCGTCGGCCGGCACCTTGAAGATCAGGTTCGCGCCGACCGGGGGCGCGTCGGACCCGGTCTTCGCCGGCGGGATCATCGGGATCACCATGACCGGCGGCGGGTTCGGGCTGTGCGTGCGGCCGTAGATGGTGACCGGCGCGCCGGCGGTCCACGTCGCGGTGCCGGTGTTGTACCCGTGCAGGGTGTACGGCGGCATGCCGACCGGCGGGCCCCACGCCGAGCCGTGACACGAGCCGAAGCACGACCCGCTGCACGACCCGTGGCAGGCGTACCCGCTGCACGAGAACCCGGTGCAGCCGGTGCAGCCGTGGCACGAGCTGCGGTGGAACAGGCCGCCGCTACGCAGGCCGAGGAACCCGCCGCAGCACCCGTGGCACGACGTGTACCCGCTACAGCCGGTGCAGCCGCTCATGACGATGCCGCTGCACCCGCCGCAGCCGACCGGGGAAACGACAACAGGGGTCGCCGGCTTCGGCGGCGGGGTGACGTCGGCCCCGGCCGACATCGCGGTGAGCATCACGATGCTGTACATGGATCGAATCCTCTCGTTTCGGGACGGGCCGAAGGAGGCAATCCCCTCCGTGATGAGGATGGTAGAACTACAGGAAAAATCCGTCAAAGGTAAACGGGGGAAACTGGCGCGATTGGGAAAACAGCACAGCCGTTACGACTGGACCACCTTCCGCGCCAGTTGCGCGACCAAAACGAGTTGTACGGACCGTGGAGCTAAGCCCCGGCTTTGCGCGCCAGCACCATCGTGCAGCGGTTGCCGGCCGCGTTGTACCGCACTTCGTCCATAAAGGTGCGCATCAGGAGCAGGCCGCGCCCGCTGGGGCGGTCGAGGTTCTCCGGGTCGGTCGGGTCGGGGAGCGCGGCCACGTCGAACCCCGGCCCCTCGTCGGTAATCACGAACGTGGCCTTCTTTTCCGTCACGCGTGACAGCACGCGCACCCGGCGCGCGACGTACGGCTCTTGCGTCCGGCGCTCGTGGGCCAGCGCGTGGAACGGCGCGTCGCCGTTCTTCTTCAGTTCCGAACTGATCTCCAAGTTGCCGTGGTACACCGCGTTCAGCAGCGCCTCTTCGATCGCGATCCCGACGCGCGTGGCCGTGTGCCGGTTGCACACGCCGACCGCGAGCAGGTCGTCGCGGAGTTGCGCCACCAGCGGGGTCACCAGCTTGGGGTCGTTGACCAGCACGAACCGCGTGAGCCGCCCGGTCATGCCGTCGAGGAGCCGGAGCCGGTCCATCTCGGCCCGCGCGTTCGCCAGCACGCGCTCGATGATGGGCCCGAGCTCGCTGACCATGCACCGCTTGGGCACGTAGTCCGCGGCCCCGGCCTTGAGCGCGGCCACCGCGGTCTGCTCGCTCCCCATCCCGGTCATCAGCACGACCGGAATGTGGGGGAACCGGTCGCGCACCTGTTCGACCAGCGCGAGGCCGTCCATGCGCGGCATGTACACGTCGGTCAGCACGAGGCTCGGCTGCGACTGTTCCATCGCGGCGAGCGCGGAGACGCCGTCGTTGGCCTGCACCACGCGCCACGTGCCCGCGGCCTCGAGCAGACTGTTCACAATGCGCCGCTGCACCGAGGAATCGTCCACGAGTAGGATCGTGGGCGCGTCCGCGGGCACGACGCGGGCCGGGGTCGGCGTGCGCACCGGGGCGGGCGTCGAGTGCAGGGCGGTATCGTACCGCGTATCCGGGGCCGTACCGGGGAGCGTGTGCATGGGTGCCGTGGTCTGGAGTAGGGGCCGTTGAACGGACCCTAGAACGGATCGCGGTGCGGCGCGAAATCGGAAAGTGAGGTGCGGGCGCGGTTTTCATCAGTTATTGCAGCGATTTCACGCGGCGGCGCAGTTCTGCGCCCCGGCGCGACGGCGATCATATCTTCACGAACACCTTGCGCCGGTACATCCACAACAGCACGAGCCAGAACACGCCCAGAACCGCGGCCCCGCTCGCGAGGTGCTGGTACGGCCCGGCCTGCGCGAACACGTTCTGCCCGAAGTGCGTCTTGAACGACTCGGTCACGAACCCCTTCAGCAGCCCGGCCGCGACGTAGGCCGCGATGCTGTTCGCCCCGATCACCACGAGCGGGAACGCCCACCGCCCTTTCAGGCCGGTGTCGAGAAGGACCGCGAACCCGGCGAGCAACAGGAAGCACCAGCCCCCGCTGAACAGCACCCACGCCGGCGTCCAGATGCGCTTCACGTTCGGGCACAGGCCGGTGGCGTCGAGCAAGTATCCGCCGGCGAGCAGCGCGAGGCCGAGCGCGGCGAAGTGTCGCACCGTCGCCCACGGGCGCTGCGCGGCGCGGAGCCAGTTGCCCGCAATTAGGCCGAGGATCATCGTCGCCAGCGTCGGGATGAAGCTGAGCGTCGCGTACCCGCCCCGGTTGTGGACCGCGTGGCTCCACGGCTTCTCGCGCGGGAACTGGTTCAGGAACCACGTGTCGAAGCCGGCCGCGGCGTTCGTGTTCTTGTCCCAGTGGGCCGCGAACCCGGTGGGGCGCTGGTCGGCCGGCAGCCCGGCCACGGCCGTGTAGTCGAACTCCGGCCCCGGTAACGGGTGGAGCGCGAACAGCGCCCAGTAGCCGATCAGGAGGAGTACGAACGCGATCCACTGCCACGTCGCGCGCAGGTGCCCCAGCGCGAACAGGAAGACGTAACCGAGGCCGATCTGCGAGAGCGTGTCCGTGAACATCCAGTTCGTTTGCTTCTGGCCCACCGAGCGCAGGAACACGCCGAGCAGCACGAGGCGCGTCGCGCGCCAGATCGCGTGAAGCCAGCGGAACCACGCGGCGTCGCCGCGGGCCCGGCGCGCCGCGAGCGAGAACGGCAGCGCCACGCCCACGAGGAACGAGAACGACGGCTGAATGAGGTCGTGGAGCGAGCACCCGCGCCACGCGACGTGGTCTTGGTGGTACGCGAGAAAACTGGCGACTTCGGACTCGGGGAACGCGGTCTTGAGCGCGCCCAAGCGCAGCACTTCCGCCATCATCAGGAACATGACGAGACCGCGGTACGCATCCACGGACGCGACCCGCGCGACGGGGAGAGCGGCGGGCGCGAACGGCTGAGACGACATCGTGTGTTCCCCCGCGCGCGGCGCGCGCCCGCTAGTGTCCGGCTACAATAGCGCCGCATTCTAACGGGAACCGCCGGGCGTCCGCATGTCCCAATTGCCGCGAATCGCGATCACGATGGGCGACCCGGCCGGCGTCGGCCCGGAGCTGTGTCTGCGTCTGCTGCGCGACGAGCGCGTGCGCGCGCTGTGCGTACCGCTTGTGTTCGGGAGCGCCGGCGTGCTAGCGCGCGTCGCGCGGCACCTCGGTTGGCCCGAACCCGACCGCGCCGCGGTTCGCGATCTGGGGGCCATCGACGCCGACACCCTCGTTCCGGGCGCGGTGTCGGCCGCGTGTGGGCGGGCCGCGTACGAGTACGTCACGTTCACCATCGACGAGGCGCTCGCGGGGCGCGTCGATGCGATCTGCACCGGGCCGCTTCACAAAGAGGCGCTGCACGCGGCCGGCGTGCCCTTCCCCGGTCACACCGAGATTCTCGCCAGTCGCACCGGCGCGCCGCGACACTGCATGATGCTGACCGCGGAGGCGATCACCTGTAGCCTCGTCACGGTCCACGTCGGCTATTCGGAAGTGCCGGCGCTGCTGACGGTCGAGAGCGTGCGCGACACCATCGACCTAACGGCCGAAGCGATGCGGCGGATTCGTGGGCGCGCGCCGCGCCTGTTGGTGTGCGGGCTGAACCCGCACGCCGGCGAACACGGACTGTTCGGAAGTGGCGAGGAAGAGCGTATCATCGCGCCGGCCATCGAAGCGGCGCGCGCCGCGGGGATCGACGTGCGCGGCCCGCTCCCGCCGGACACCGCGTTCCTGCCGAAGCTGCGCGCCGCGTGCGACGCCTACGTCTGCATGTACCACGATCAGGGACTTATTCCGCTCAAGGCGCTGGCCTTCGAGGACGCGGTGAACGTAACGCTGGGGTTGCCCATCGTGCGCACGAGCGTCGACCACGGGACCGCGTTCGACATCGCGTGGAAGGGCGTCGCGGACGTGTCGAGCTTCGTGCAAGCCGTCGCGCTCGCCGCGAAGCTGGCGCGGTAGGAGTGCGCGTGGCATTTTCGTCGCGCAGCGACGAGCCGGAAGCGTGAGCGACGGACAAGCTACATCGCAATGGGGGCGTCGAAGGCCCTCACGCGCCAAAGCTTGTCCGTCGCTCACGCTTCCGGCCCGTTGCTACGCTACGAATACTTTTACTTCCCGCGCGCCCAGTCGAGCGTTTGGCGCAGGCCGACCGCGAACGGCACTTGTGGGGCGTAGCCGAGGTCGGCGCGGATGCGGTCGATCTTCGCGCGCGAGTGGCGCACGTCGCCGGCCCGCGCCGGACCGTGAACCGGGACCGCGCTCGTGCCGAGGACCGTGTTCAGTTCCGCGATCAGGTCGAGCAGCGTCACGCTGCCGCCCGTGCCGACGTTGTAGACGCGGCCCGACACGCCGGGCGTTTCCGCCGCCAGCATCAAGGCGCGCGCCACGTCGGACACGTACACGAAGTCGCGCGATTGCAGGCCGTCGCCGTGAACGGTCGCTACGCGCCCGGCGGCGAGCAGCGCCGCGAAAATGGCGATCACCCCGCTGTACGGGCTGTCGGCGCGCTGCCGCGGGCCGAACACGTTGAAGAACCGCAGGCGCACGGTTTCGAGTCCGAGGCTGTGCGCGAACGATTGCGCGTAGAACTCGCCCGCGAGCTTCGCGGCGGCGTAGGGCGAGAGCGCCATCAGCGGCGTCTCCTCGTCCTGCCCCGCGGGGTCGCTGGCGTTGCCGTATGCGCTGGCGCTGCCGGCGTACACGACGCGCCGCGCCCCGGCCTTGTGCGCCGCGTGCAGCACGTTCAGCGCGCCGGTGGCGCAGGCCGCGTGACTGGCCGGCGGGTCTTCGACGCTCTTCGCCACCGACGCCAGCGCCGCGAGGTGGAAAACGACTTCGCACCCGGCCGCGGCGCGCGCGAGCGCCGCGGTGTCGGTCACGCACCCTTGAACGAGTTCCGGCGCGGGCACGATGTGCGTGAGGTTCGACGCCAACCCGGTCGAGAGGTCGTCGAACACGCGCACGGCGCGCCCGGCCGCGGTCAGCGCCTCAACGAGGTGCGAGCCGATGAAGCCCGCGCCGCCGGTCACGAGATAGGTTCCGGGCATCGCTCCTCCGCGCAACGAAACCGCCCGGCCGCGGAACGGTCGGGCGGGCGAGTGCGAGAAGTTTAGGACACGTTAGCCGGGCACGGTGAACTTGCTCTGCACGACCGGGATCGGCGGGATCGTCGGCGCGGCCCCAGTCTTCTTCGGTTCCAGCGGCTTCGGGTCCGGCAGCTTCGGATCGAACGGCTTCGGGTCCGGCAACTTCGGGTCCATCATCTTCGGGTCGAGCGGGCGCGGGGTCGGGCCGCCCGGGTTCAGCACCCCGGCCGGCGGGCGCGGCGCGTCGCTGACGCCGACACCGAGGTACGGGTACGGGCACACTTCGTCCCACTTGCGCCACTGCGTTTGGAAGTAGCCGAAGCACGCGCCGGGGCACAGGTTCACCGGGTACGGGGTCTTCCCGTTGCGGTGCAGGCTCAGCAGGCTCCCGCACTTGGCGCACTTGGCCTTCGCGGTGCCGTGCTGACAGGTCTCGCAACCGGGGTCGCCCACCGCGACCGGCGCGCCGTACACCGGTGGCGGGGGCGGCGGGGTCACGTCCGCGGCGGTGGCTGCCGACGCGCCGGCCCACGCGAACGCGCCGGCAATCGCCACCAGCGCCGACCGAACCAAGACTGCCGGGTTCATACTCGACCTCCGTGATGGTAGGCAACTCGCTCCGCGAGTTGTCGTTGTGATCCAGAAGAAATGGCAACTCGCGGAGCGAGTTGCCGACTCTTAGCGCCGGAGCTGGCCCATCGCGGCCCCGGCGGTGGCCGCGCCGTTCAGCAGCCCTTGCGCACCGCCGCCGCGCGCCCCGCCCACCGTCGGGCCGACGCCGACGCCGCCCGCGTAGCCGCCGCCCCCGCCGTATCCGATGATGCCGCTGCCGTTCTTCAACCCGCCGGGGTACCAGTGGCCGAGGTTGCCCCCGTACCAGTGCCCGAGGTTGTTGAACGAGCCGACGACGGCGGACACGGTCGTGGACCTGCCCGCAAACCTCGGGTGGTACGCCGCCGCCAAGACCACGTTCGACTACTGCGTCGCGCTCGCCATGCTCCCCCCGGCGCTGGTGCTGATCGCGCTCGCGGCGGTCGCGGTGAAGCTCACGTCGCGCGGCCCGGTGTTCTACACCCAGACCCGCGTCGGGTTGAACGGCCGCAAGTACAAGATCATCAAGGTTCGCACCATGCGGGCCAACGTGGAAGCCGTGTCCGGCATCCAGTGGTCGCAGAAGGGCGACAGCCGCACCACGCGGGTCGGCCGGTTCCTGCGCCTCACACACATCGACGAACTGCCTCAGCTCTTCAACGTCTTGATGGGTCAGATGAGCCTCGTCGGGCCGCGCCCGGAGCGCCCGGAAGTGATTCAGGCGAAGGGGCTGAACCAGCTCGTGCCCTGCTACCGGCACCGGCTCCGCATCAAGCCCGGCGTGACCGGCCTCGCGCAGTGCCTGCTCCCCGCCGACACCGACGTGACCAGTGTGCGCTACAAGGTCGTGTACGACCTGTACTACGTCGAAAACCAGAGCCTGTGGTTCGACCTGCGGCTGATCGCGGCGACGCTGTTCCGCGCGTCCGGGGCCGGGCCGGGGTTGCTCCGCCGCCTGTTCCTGCTGCCCACACGCAAGGCCGTCGCCGACGCCTTCTACGCCAACATCGTCCCCCCCACCGACGGCACACCCGTCCCCGCGCTCCAACCGGCCTGACACGGAACAGGAAGGCAGAAGAGTTTTGACAGGCTGAACAAGATGAATACAGGATAAAGATACAACGATCCGCGAGAGGGCTAGAAGGTAGCGTATTCTGTGTGTAAACTCTTGCGTGATCATCTTTTCGCTGGAGGCGGCTCAAACGTGGAGGTCGGCAGGATGCCTTACCACTGGCCCAAGGATACCGATTTCGCCCTCCTGGAACTCGACGTTCTCGATCGGGATTGCCCCTTCTGCGGGCGTCTGATGCACATCTGTGACCACCGATACCGGCACTT
>VGZJ01000030.1 GCA_016872595.1 Planctomycetota bacterium | reverse complement strand
GAACGTTGAACGTGTTCGGGTCGCCGGTGGTGCGGTACTTCTCCCACAGTTCGCCGGCGCGCGCGTCGGGGATCTCCGTCGCGGTGCGGAGGATCGCGGCCAGCGCGTGGGGGCTTTGCTTGCGCATCATTCCCTCGGCTCAACCACATAGTTGCCGCCAAAGGTCGCGCGTCGGTAAAGAAAATTGAAAAAGTCGGAAGTGGATACCCACCAACGACAACCGCCCGCGGCGTTGGGCCGCGGGCGGGTCGTGGTTCGGTCTGGTATCCGCGTCACTCGGTGGTCGCGGTGCCGGCGGTGATCGTGCGCGGCGACATGGGCGTTCGTCCTGAGTGGTGCTGTGAGCCGATGTCCACTGCACGCGATTGTGCGCATTCGGTCGCGCGAACGCAAACCCGCGAGTCGGGATTATTTCCAGAAAGGCGAACGACAGTCTGTGAAACATTTCACAAGGCACGCCCGCCCCAGACGAGTTGGCGCTCTGGCGCTCTGGCGCTCTGGGGTACTAAACACTGGAAAAACAAGCGTTTCACCCAGAGCGCCACTCCAACAGAGTTGGCGCTCTGGGGTGGGGATGTGGCGCTCTGGGTCGGGAATTGACGATCTCTTTTTGGCGCTCTGGGGGTAACTCGGCGCTCGCCTCGAATCCACACCAAGCGGCACCGTTCCCGCGCGCGGGAGCGATTGGCGGTATTCGGAACGCTCCACTCATGTTCGCCGGTGCCGCTCGGCAAGTGGCACCTACCAACGTTCGGCGCGTCGGGTGTCCGCGGTGGCGCGGGGTTCGTAAACCGTTCTGATACGCCCGTTCGCTCGCACGCCTTCGCCGTTCCCCACTGAGCCTGCACCATGCGCGACCGCCCGGCCCTTGAGCTGTTCCTCATCTCGTGGCTCGTGCTGTTCCTCGAACTCGCCTGCATCCGCTGGTTCCCGTCGCACGTCCTGTTCCTCACGTTCTTCGTGAACCTCGTGCTGCTCGCGTGCTTCGTGGGCATGTCGGTGGGGTGCCTCGTCGCCCGCCGCCCCACCGATTACATCCGCCACACCCCGTACTGGCTGCTGCTCGGCATCGGGCTGGGACTGCTCGTGGGCTACAACTCGGACTACCTCCAAACGGTGTTCGCGGTCGGCAACCAAGCGCAGGCCGACGTGGTGTACTTCGGCACCGAGGGCACGGTCACGCACAAGAACCCGCTGCCGTTCGTGGTGCCCATCGAACTGGTCGGCGCGCTGTTCTTCGGGATCATCGCGGCGGTCATGGTCGGCCCCGGTCAGGAGATGGGCCGGGCGTTCAACCGCGTCCCGAACCGTACCACGTCGTACAGCGCGAACCTGCTCGGCAGTCTCGTGGGGATCGGCATGTTCGCGGGGTGCTCGTACCTGCGGCTGCCGCCGCTCGTGTGGTTCGGGCTGATCATCGCGGTGCTGGCGTACCTGCTGTGCCGGGGGCCGCGGGCCGGGGACGCGCCCGCGGCGGAGGGCGGCGCGCGGCCCGCACCCCGGTGTACAGTGTGGGCGCTGGCGGCGCTCGCGCTGGTGGGCGTCGGGTCGGCGGCCACGTCCGGGTTCACCACGGTGAACGGGCGCTCGGTCACGTGGAGCGAGTACTACCGCATCGACTACAGCGCCGACTACCACGGGATCATCACCAACCTCATCAGCCAGCAGCAGATGGAGCCGAAGGACCTGCCGACGGCCGCGGCCGTGCCGTACGCGCTCCCGTACCTGTTCCAGCGCGACCTCGTGGAGCGCGGGCCCGACGGGCAGCCGGTCCTCGGCCCGGACAAGCAGCCGAAACCGCTGTGGCAGCCGTTCAAGAAGGTGCTCATCATCGGGGCCGGGAACGGGAACGACGTGGCCCGCGCGCTGATGTGGGCCGCGCCGGACGCCCAGATCGACGCCGTCGAGATCGACCCGGTGATCCAAGCACTGGGCAGCCGGGACCACCCGGACAAGCCGTTCGCCGATAAGCGCGTCACGGTCCACATCAACGACGGGCGCAACTTCCTCCGCGAGGCGAAGGCCGAAACCTACGACCTCGTGGTGTTCGCCCTCATCGACTCGCTGGTGCTGCAATCCGGGTACTCGAACCTGCGCCTCGAGAGCTACCTGTTCACGCTCGAATCGTTCCAAGACGTGCGGCGCGTGCTGAAGCCGACCGGCGTTTACGCGGTGTACAACTTCTTCCGGCAGGGGTGGATCGCGGCCCGCATCAACAAGCAGTTGAAGCTCGCGTTCGGCACCGACCCGGTCGTGATCGTGAACCGCGTCGACCCGAAGTTGCCCGAGCTCAACCGCGTGCTCCTCGACGAGTTCGACCCGAGTTCGAGTACCGGGTTCTTCGCAGGCCGCGCCGAGGTGGTGGAGCCGCTGCGCAAGGCGTTCGCGCGCACGGAGCCGAACGCGAAGGGGGTGCCGACCCCGGTGCGGTACTGGTACCCGTGGTTCACGGGCGTGTCCGTCGATACCAAGGCGCGGTTCTCCGCGGTGCCGCCCGCGGACCCGCCCCCGAAGCCGGCGCACCCGGTCCGCCGCGTCCTTTACAAGAAGGACGCGAAGGGCGAGGACACGACCGAAGCGGTCAAGAACGAGAAGGGCGACCTCGTTTACGAGGACGTGCCGCCGGTGTGGATGGGCCTCATCACGGCCAAAGTGGAGCCGCGCGGCGACGAGATGCGCATCGCCACCGACGACTGGCCGTTCCTGTACACCCGCGAGCCGCTGGTCCCGCTCCAGACCTCGATCAGCGTCGCCCTGACGGTGGTGCTGTCGCTGGGCATCTGGATGCTGTTCGGCGGGCGGCAGGCGCTCGGCACCGGGGCCGGCGCGAAACCGGACTCCGGCTCCATGCTCCGGGCTTTCTTCCTCGGCGCGGGGTTCATGCTCGTCGAAACCAAAGCCGTGACGCAGATGGCGCTCCTGTTCGGCGGCACGTGGATGGTGAACACCGCGGTGTTCGCGGCGATTCTGGTGATGAGCCTCGCCGGGAACCTGTTCGCCGGGCGCGTCAACCCGAAGCGGCTGGAGCCGTACTACATCGGGCTGTTCATCACCATCGGGATCGGTATGGTGGTGTCGCTGAACACCTTCCTCGGGCTGAGCGCGACGGTCCAGATCGCGCTGGCGTGCCTGTTGGTGTTCGCGCCCATCGCGTTCGCGGGCGTGATCTTCGCGACCAGCTTCAAGCGCACGACGCAACCCGACCGCGTGATCGGGGCGAACGTGGCCGGGGCGCTGGTCGGCGGGCTGGCGGAAAACACGTCCGTCGTGTTGGGGTTCCAGTTGCTCTTGTGCGTCGCGGCCGGATTCTATTTGCTGTCGGCCGCGTTCGGGAACAAAGTGGAAGGGGCGGACGCGGGCGCGGGTGCGACTCCGCCGGCGAGCGGCGCGGCGTAAGCCCGCCGGTCGCGAGGCGACCGAAACAACCCACGCGCGAATGAGGTCCGGGGCGCGACGTGCCCGGCCGCGCGGCAGCTCGCGGGGTACAATCCCCGCGAACGTTCAACGAATACCGGAATAGTCGCGCCGCGGGCGACCGCTGCCCGAACATTCCGCACGAATTGCCGCATCCCGCGGCGCGCGCGTGGCGTAGAATGCTGTAGTCGGTAATGTTGCGTGCGGCGCACCCGCTGTTTCGTCCCGGCCCCGCGGTTGGCCCGATTCCTGCACCCCCGCGAGCCGAAAAGAAACACGGGCGACTCGCCCAACGCGAAGCGGTCCCGGAACTGTCGTTATTCGGACCTTGGTCGGTCCCCTCTCCAATCCGCCCTCGTGCCGGGAGGTAGCCGTTCATGCCAGACGCGAACGAGGACCCGCCCGATCTTGAAGACGCCCTGCTGCGGCGGGGCACCCGAACCGCGGCCCCCTCGGTCATCCGCTCGGGCCGCGACTCGATGACGGTCGAGCTCGCGCTGACCGTGTTCCGCCAGATGCTCCGCACCCGCGCGCTCGAAGAGCGCAGCATCAAGATGTCGAAGTCCGGCGAGGCCTACTTCTGGATAGGCGGGCCGGGCGAAGAGGCGTTCAACGTGTGCCTCGGGCTGCAAGTTCACAAGGGCCGCGGCCCCGCCTACGACTACCTGCACCTCCACTACCGCAACGCCGGCATTCTGCTCGCCATGGGCATGCCGATGATCGACCACACCCGCCAACTCGCCATGCGGAAGACCGACGCCCACTCGTGGGGCCGGAACTTCGTCGGGCACTACGCGATCCCCGACTGGAACGTCGTCCCGGTCACGTCGGTGATCGAGGTGCAGTACGCGATGGCCCCCGGCACCGCACTGGTCCAGAAGCGCCACGGCCTCAAGAACCCGAACGAGAACGAGGGCATCAGTATCGTGATCGGGGGCGAGGCCGGGACCGCGGAGGGCGACTTCGACAGTTGCATGAACTGGAGCACGCGCCCCGGGCGCGAGCTGCCGGTTCTCATGCTCGTGACCAACAACAAGTTCGGCATCTCGACCGACCTCGACACGGTCCACACGCACCGGCCCATCGTGGACCGGGCCGAACCGTACGGCATCCGCCACGAGATCACCGACGGGAACGACCCGGTCGCGGCGTGGGCCGCCATCGACCGCGCCATGCGGTACTGCCGCCGCGAGCGCAAGCCGTTCCTCCTCGAAGCGCTCGTCAGCCGCCTGCACGGGCACTCGTCGAGTAGCGGCGCGCAGCGCAACTGGAACGACCTCGACCCGCTCGCGGCGTTCGAGCAGAAGTTGATCGACGCCCGGGCCATCGACACGCCCGCCGTGCAAGCGCTGAAGGACGACGCGAAGGCCGAGGCGGACGCGGCCGTCGTGCAGACGATGACCGAGCCGGAGCCGACCCGCGAGGACGTGTACACCCACACGTACGCGCCCAGCGCCGTCGATTCGGTCTACCCACTGGACTACACGGGGCTACCCCGCGCGCGCTGAAGCCGTTAGCCGCGAGCCGCAGGCGAGCGCGCCCTCAGTTTGAGGCGGCGCGCTCGCCTGCGGCTCGCGGCTAATTGTTTGTGGAGGATTCACAGTGGCGAGTATAGCGCAAGCGGTGCGCATGGCCCTGCACTACGGCGAGACGCACCTCGGCGTGACGGACGTGTTCGGCGAGGACGTCGGCCCGCCGCTGGGCGGCGTGTTCACCGCCACGCAGGGCCTCAAGACCGCGTGGAACACCCCGCTCGACGAGCGCGGCATCATGGGCACCGCCATGGGCATCGCCTACGCCGGCGGCCGGCCCGTGTGCGAGATCCAGTTCTGCGACTACGCCTTCAACGTGCTCGACCTGTTCAAGGTCGCGGGCAACCAGCGCTGGGCGGGGGCCGGCACGTTCGCCCTGCCGATGGTCGTCATGACGCCCAACGGGGCCGGCATCCGCGGGAGCCTGTACCACTCGCACAGTTTCGAGAGCTGGGCCAGCCGCCTCGCCGGGTGGAAGGTCGTCATGCCGTCCAACGCCCTCGACGCCTACGGCCTGATGCTCGCCGCGATCAAAGACCCCAACCCGGTGCTCGTGCTGCTGCCGAAGGCGCTGATGCGCGCGAAGGACACGCGCCTGATTCCGGGCGAGCCGGCCGACCCGGAAGAGCTGAGCCGGATGATCGACGCCCCCATCGGCGACCGCTCGAACTGGGAGCCGCAGTGGCCGGAGGTGGGCGACTACACCGTGAACATCGGGAGCGCGGTGCTGGTGCGCGAGGGCACCGCCGGCACCGTGATCAGCTACGGGCGCCCGCTCCCGCTGTGCGCGCAGGCCGCCGACGAACTGGCCCGCGACCACGGCCGCACGTTCGACGTGATCGACCTGAGGAGCATCTTCCCCTACGACTGGGATATGCTCTCCAAGAGCGTGCTGAAGACCGGGCGCGTGCTGATCGTGAACGAGGACACCGAGGTGACCAACTTCGGCGAGCACCTGCTCCGGCGGGTGATCGACGAGCACTTCTACGACCTCGTTACGCGCCCGCGTACACTGCTGGGTAAGCACATCCCCGGCATCGGCATGAACCAGAACTACGAGACCAACAGCGTCCCGCAGTTGGGCGACGTGCGCGCCGCGCTGTGGGACTTGGCGACCGAAGCGGCCTGAGTCGTGTCAGTACCGGTGGCTAGTGCCGGTGAACGGCAGTGAAAGACAAGAGCGGAAGCTGCGTTGCCTTCACTCTTCGGCGTTCTTCCCTGACACGAGCCACTGACACTGGCACTGGGAGCGAAGCGACCATGGACTTTCCTCTTCCGCCGGTGGGCGAAGGGCTGATCGAGGTCGAGTTGGTGCGCTGGCTGGTGCGGCCGGGCGACGCGGTCGCGCGCGGGCAGAGCCTCGCCGAAGTCATGTCCGACAAGGCGAACATGGAGGTGCCGTCGCCGTTCGCGGGCACCGTCACCGCGCTCGCGGCCACAGAGGGCACGAAGGTGAAGGTGGGGCAGACGTTCCTCAGCTATAACGCCGTGGGCGAGGTGGCGCAACCTGCCCCCAGCGAAGGCAACCTACCCCCCCGGCCCCCTTCCCTAAGAGGGACGGGGGAGCAAGAGGCTGGCTCGCCCCAGCGCACAAACGGCCCACACGAGAGCGCGACGGCTCTGGCCCCCCCTTCCCTCTTAGGGAAGGGGGCCGGGGGGGTAGGTTCTTCCCCCAACGGCCACGGCGCGCCCCTGCCCCCCGCGGCCCCGTCGGTGCGCATGTTGGCGCGCAAGTTCGGCGTCGATCTGGCCCACGTCCGCGGCAGCGGGCCGCACGGCCGCATCCTGCTCGACGACCTCGCCCCGTACCTCGCGCCCAAGCCCGCCAACGGCGCGCGGCCCGCGCCCGCCGCGCCGGACGCCCCGAAGCTCGACTTCGGCACCGCCGGCACGCGCATGAAGCTCATCGGTCTGCGCCGCAAGATCGCGGAGCACATGGTCGAATCGAAGCGGCACATCCCCCACTACTCCTACATCGACGAGTGCGACCTCTCGGACCTCGTGCGGCTCCGCGCCCAACTGCGCGACGCGCTCGCGAAGTCCGGCGTAAAGCTCACGTACCTGTCGTTCATGGTGAAGGCCGTCGCGCGGGCGCTCAAGGAAGTGCCCATCGTGAACAGCTCGTTCGACGAGGCCGCGAACGAAGTGGTTCTGCACGACAAGTACAACGTGGGCGTCGCGGTGGCCGCGCACAACGGGCTGATGGTGCCCGTGGTGAAGGACGCGGACAAGAAGGACGTGGCGACCATCGCCACCGACATCGAGCGCCTGAGCAACGACGCGAAGGCCGGGAAGATCAAGATCGACGACCTGCGCGGCGGCACGTTCACGGTCACGTCCATCGGCAACCTCGGCGGCCTCATCTCGACGCCCATCATCAACCACCCGGAGGTCGGGATCATGGGCGTGGGCAAGGTGGTGAAACGCCCGGTGTACGACGCCCACGGCGCGCTGAAGCCCGCGGACATGGTGTACCTGTCGTTCTCGTTCGACCACCGCGTCGTGGACGGCGCGATCGGCGTCGTGTTCGGCAACGCCGTGATGCGCTACCTGCACGCCCCGGCTCTGCTGCTGTTGGGCGAGCGGGGGGCGTAAGCCCCCTGTTCTCCGATGACGAAAGATCAGATGCAAGAAGAGAACAGGGGGCTTACGCCCCCCGCTCGCCTTTCGATTCTCGCCGCCCTCCTCCTCGGCGCGTTCGCGCTGTTTCAGGCGCGCGCCACGAACAACTTCCCCGACCTGTTCATCTACCGCGCCGGCCCGCTGCTCGTGTCCGAAGGGAAGACGCCCTACGACGTGCCGCTGGTTCGGGCGCGCGTGGCGGCGCAGTTCCCGGACCCGGAACCCAAGGAAGACAGCTTCGTCAACAACTGCGGGTACTTCCCGCCGCCGCTGGCGCTCATCGTCTACATGCCGTTCGCGATGCTGCCGTGGCTCGGGGCAAAGGTGGTGTGGGCGCTCGTGACCGTACTCGCGGCACTCGCCATCGCGCGATTGCCGCACCTATTTCGCGATGCGGACGCGCAGCCCCCGCCGTTCACCGCCGTCTGGCTGCTCGTACCGCTGGCGCTGGTGCTGAACCCGCTCGCCATCGCGACCGTGGTTGTCGGGCAGACGCCGCTGCTGCTGGTCGGGTGCGTGTGCGCCGGGCAGATGTGCTTCGCGCGCGGGTGGACGTGGGCCGGTGCGGCGCTGTGGGCGATCCCGTTCGTGAAGCCGCACCTCGCGCTCCCGCTGATCCCGCTCGCGTGGTACTTGGGCGGGTGGAGGCGGGCCGCGATCCTCGTGGGCATCGTCGCGGCGCTGAACCTGATCGGCGCGACCCTCGCCGGCGGCTCGCCGTTGTACCTCAAAGACTACTTCGAGTACCTGCCGACCGCGCACAAGTCGGTGCTGTACAACCGCGCGGAACTGAACCCGCAGATCACGAGTTGGAACCGCCTGTTGTTCGCCGCGGGCGGGCCGCTGATCGAACTGTCGGCGCTCACGACGCTCGCCGGGTACATGGTGTGGGCGGGGTTGGTGGTGGGGCGCGTGGCGCTGGCCGGGGTGCGCCCGTCCGCGCCGTGGGCGGTGGCCGCGGCGCTGGCCGGCGCGCTCACCTGCTGTCAGGTACTCGGCTACGAACTGCTCGCGCTCACGCTCGTCGTGCCGTACATCCGCGACCTGTTCGCCGGCGGCTGGAAGGTGCGCGGCTGGCTCGCGGTGCTGCTGCTGTTGAGCCAACAGATTCCGTTCGAACTGTTCGCGCAAATCGGCGTCGACTCGCACCGCCCGATGGCCGCGCTGGGCCTCGCGGTGCTGGTGCTGCTGGGGCCGGTCGCGCCCAAGCGCGTCACGCCCGGTTCCCCGGCTTGACGAACACCACGCGCGGCTCGTGGCGCTTCGCTTCGGCGTCTTCGTACTCGGCGAAGGTCGCGATGATGACCGTGTCGCCGGTGCGGATCAGGTGCGCGCCGGCCCCGTTCACGCAGATCACCCCGCTGCCGCGCGGCCCCAACAGCGCGTACGTCACGAGCCGCGCGCCGTTGGTCACGTCCCAAACGTGAATCTGCTCGTGCGGCAGGATGTCGGCCGCGTCCAGCAGGTCGGCATCGATGGTCAGGCTGCCCTCGTACTCGACGTTCGTTTCCGTCACCGTCGCGCGGTGCAGCTTCGACTTCATCATGATCCGGCGCATGTGCTCTCCCAACGGAAGAAACCTAACCCCCCGGCCCCTTTCCCTGAAGGGAATTCGGCAACGTGTAGCGCCCCCTTCCCTTCAGGGAAGGGGGCCGGGGGGTTAGGTTGCCTTTCCCCTGCCATTCTACGCCCGGCGGGTAAGATGTCGTGCGGACGCGACTTACCCAACCGGAGCCTCTCTCATGCGAACGGTGCTCAAACTCGGTGTGCTGGCGGTGGCGGTGTGTGTGGCGGGCGCGCGGGCCGAAGACAAGCCCGCGGCGAAGCCGCCCGAAGGGTTCGCCCCCCTGTTCGACGGCAAGACCCTCGGCGGCTGGAAGGCCAGCGGCAAGGCCGAGGCGTGGGCCGCGGACGGCGGCGCGATCGTGTGCAAGGGCGGCGGCGGCGGCTACCTGCTGACCGAAAAAGAGTACGGCGACTTCGAGTTCCGCTGCGAATACAGGTGGGAAAAGAAGGGCGGCAACAGCGGCGTCGCGCTCCGCACGCCGGAGAAGGGCGACCCGGCGTACGCCGGCATGGAGATTCAGCTCATCGACGACGAGGGCTGGCCGGGCAAGCTGGCCGACTACCAGCACACCGGCTCCATCTACGACGTGCAACCGGCGAAGGCCGCGGTCAACAAGCCCATCGGCGAGTGGAACAGCGTCAAAATCGTGTGCAAGGGCCGCAAGGTGACGGTGGAGCAGAACGGCGGGCTACTGGTGGACGCGAACCTCGACGACTACAAGGCGAAGCAGGACAAGAACCACCCCGGCCTCGGCCGCACGAAGGGGCACATCGGGTTCCAGAGCTACAACATCCGCGTCGAGTTCCGCAACGTGTGGATCAAGGAACTGAAGTAATTCGGAAGTCGCTCGCGGCTTCGCAAGGGAACCAGACCATGCTCGATTTCGACAAAGCCGGCGGGTTGGTGGCGGCCGTCGCGCAGGACGCCGACACCAACGAAGTGCTGATGGTCGCGTGGATGAACCGCGAGGCGTTCGAGGAGACCGTGCGCACCGGCCGCGCGGTCTACTTCAGCCGCAGCCGCAACAAGCTGTGGCGCAAGGGCGAGGAGAGCGGCCACGTGCAACTCGTGATGGGCGTGCTCATCGACTGCGACGCCGACACGGTGCTACTGAAGGTGAAGCAACTCGGTGGGGCCGCGTGCCACGAGGGGTACAAGAGCTGCTTCTTCCGCCAGCTCGACGGCGACGAGCTGAAGGTCATCGCGGAGCGCATCTTCGACCCGAAGGTCGTGTACAAGAAGTAACGCCGCGCGCTACTTGCCGGGGGCAAACGCGCGCAGTTCCTGTGTGAACCCGCCCCCGTTCGCGTGCTTGACCACGCGCTTCACCAGCCCGACCTCCGGCGCGAACCAGAACGTCACCTTCGTGCCGCCGTCCCACGCGCCCTCGACGCGGATCGCTCGGTAGGTGCCGGTCGGAACCTTCACTTCCTCCGGCCCGTGCGCCGCGAACTTGCCGTGCGGGTGCTTATTGTCCGACCCTTTGGTTTCCGATGTCACGTCCCACGCCGTGCCCCCGACGTGATCCATCTTGAGGATCGCGAGCGGCGGGTGATAGGTGGCCGTCCCTTGCCGCGCGATAAACAGCCCCTTCTTCGACACGAGCCACACGGCTTGCCCGTCGTTGACGGTCGCGCGCGTCTCGCCGTCGCCCTCCTCGACCGCAGTCACGCGGTCGAACCCGCCCTGATCTTTCTCATCGAGCAAGTAGCGCGACTCCGCGCCGAGGCGCGTCGGGAAGTAGCGCGCCTCCGTCTTCGGCGTCAGGTGCTTGGGCACCGGCGCGGCCGGCGCGACCGTGAAGCACACCAGAGCGCCGAACAATGTGAAGAGCACGCGAAGCATAGGTCAACTCACGTGATGGGCGATCCCATGGTACCCGCTGGCCGGTCGTCGTCACTTCCCGGGCGCGAGGGCGCGCACGTCGGCCCAGAGTCGTTGCCACCGCGCGCGCTCCTCGGGCGGCAACTGCGCGAGGTGGGCCGGGTCGCGCAGGCCGGCGAAATCGCCAGTCGCCAGCCACGACCGCACGAACGACGCGCGCACGCCTGGCGCGACTTTGTGCTTCTCGAACTGCGCCAACTCTTCGCGGAGCCAGTTCAGCGCGAGTTCGCGATAGTGGGCGCGCTCGGCGGGCGACGGCGCGTCGGTTCCGCCGCCGGTGCCGCACATTGCCGCGCCGCGTGCCGCGGTCACGCGGCCCTGAGTGCCGAGGTTCGCCATGAACGCCGGGTCCGCTTGCGCTTGACGGGCGATGGTGTCGGCGCACTCGCGCCCGCGGTCGGCACGCAGGCACGCCATTGCCAATTCGAGGTACGCGGTCGAAGCCGGGTTCGGGAGTTTCACGATGGCGCGGTGCGCGTCAACGGCCCCGACGTGATCGCCGGACGCGGTGAGCGTGGCGGCGTGGCGCTGGTGCGCGAGCACCGAACCCGGTTCGAGGCGGATCGCGGTGCGCAGTTCCGCCACCGCTTCCGGGTAGCGCTTCGCCAGAGCCAGCGCGGTGCCCAACACGATGTGCGGGGCCGGCGCGGTCGGGTCGAGGTCGACCGCGTAGCGGTACTCGACCAGCGCCTCGTCGAGGCGCTTGCCGACCGACAGCGCGTTGCCGAGCACCGTGCGCGCCACGACGCTGCGCCCGCGCAGCGCGACCGCGACGCGGCACCAGCCGAGCGCTTCGGTGAGGCGCGTGCCGTGCAGTTGCTCGAAGCGGATGCAGATGCGCAGCGTCAGCGGGAAGTGGTCCGGGTTCGTGCGCCACGTCGCGGCCATCAGTTCGACCGCGCGGGCCGGGGGCACGGCGTAGTTCATGCCGAGCAGGATCGCGGCCCGCGGCGTCAGCTTCGCGCCGTCGAGCTTCTCCGCGAGTTCGATCAGCCGTGCGCGGTTGTCGGTGGCGACGGCCGCGCGAATGGCGGTGCGCTCCGGGTCGCGGTCGAGTTCGTCCAGCACCGCGCGCAGGCCGGGGTAGCGCGGGTTCACGACGAACCACTCGTCGAGCGCCGCGGCCAGTTCGTCGGACACGCGCGCCGCGCGCACCTTCGCGACGATGTCGGCGGGCGCGTCGCGGCCCACGTTCAGCCCGTATTTCTCGAACGCGGTCGGGTAGAGCTTCGCCGCGTCCTCGTTGAACCCGCCGGTCCACTTCGCGGTGTCGGTCCACACCTTCTCGAACGCGCGCTCCACCTCGCGGGCCGCGTCGCGGTCGCGCACCAGCGACTGGTAGCGCCCGTCCGGGTCGGCGTCGGGGTGCTCTTGCAGCCGCTTCTGCGCGAGCGCGAGGTCGGCGTCGGCGTCGGCGAGGTGCCCGGCCTTGAGCGCGACCTCGGCCGCGTCGAGCGTGCCGGTGATGCCCTCACGGTCGCGCGCCGCGGCCACCTCGCGCTCGCGCTTGCGCTCGACCGACTGGTGATCGGCCCACCACAGTGCGCCGCCGATCATCGCCAGCAGCACGACCGAGGTGCCCGCGAGCGCGGCCCACACCTGCCTCCGCTTGCGGGCCTCCGCGGCGCGGGTCTGGGCGCGGGTGCGGTCCTGCTCGGCGCGCGCGGCGCGCTCCTCGGCGGCGGCGCGCACCGCGGCCAGCGCCGTCGCCACTTCGCCCGCGTCGGCGGGGCGCAGCGCGGGGTCGGGGTTCAGGCACCGCTTGCACAGTGCCACGAGGTCCGCTTCGCCGGTGATGGCGTCGAGGCGCGTGAACGCCGGGGCCAGTTGCCCGCGGATGCTCATCAGTCGTGCGCCGTCCGATGACGTGGTGCCGAAGGGCGCTTCGCCGGTCAGCACGCAGCACAAGAGCGCGCCGAGGCCGAACACGTCGGACGCGGGGCCGACCGCCTCGCCCCGCGCCTGCTCCGGGGCCATGTACGCCGGCGTGCCCAGTACCGTGCCCGCCAGCGTCTGGTCCGCGCTCGCCTCCGGCTCGCGGCTAACGGAGTCTTCGCCTTGTCTCTCTTCTTCCTCTTCACTTGGAACTTGGAGCATGGAACTTAGAACGTGCTTCGCCAAGCCCCAGTCCATCACCTGCACTTCGCCGAACGCGCCGACCATGACGTTGTGCGGCTTCAGGTCGCGGTGGATGATGCCGCGGGCGTGCGCGGACGCGACCGCTTGGCACACGTGCTCGAAGATGTCGAGGTGCCGGGGCAGGTCCGCGAGCTGGTGCGCGCGGGCCTTCAGCAGTTCGTCGAGCGTCTGCCCGTCGATCAGCTTCATCACCAGATACGGGCGGCCGTCGGGCAGCGTGCCGACGCGGTGAACGGGCGGCACGCTGGGGTGCGCGAGCCGCGCGGTGATGTCCGACTCCGCGACGAACCGGCGCGTCGCGACGCGGTCCCCGGCGTAGCGCGTCTGGAGCATCTTGATGGCGACCTCGCGCGTCAGGTCGCGGTCGCGCGCCCGGTACACGATGCCCATTCCGCCGCGGCCCAGTTCGCCGACGATGTCGAAACCGGGCACGGCGAGCACGTCCGGCGCGCCGGGCCCGGCCGCGCCGTCGCTCATGCGGGTCGCGTTCGGGTCGTCCGGTTGGTCGGACGACGGGTGCATTTCGGTCTGCTCGGACATGGCCGCGTGCCGATGAGAAGGGAACGCCACAGTGTACCGGGGCGCGGGACGCGGTTGAAGAGTGCGGCGTTGCTTTCCGCACGCGAATACCGCACACTGTTGCTATCCCACCGGGGCGCTGCCATGCCGACCTTCTCCCACCCGACCTTCACGCGCCGCACCGCGATCCAAGCCGGGGCCGTCGGCCTCTTGGGGCTTGGCGTCGGCGAACTCAGCGCCCTTCGCGCGCGCGAGCGGTCGCGCGCGAAGTCCGTCATCTACGTATTCCTCAGCGGTGGGCTGGCGCAGCACGAGAGCTTCGACCCGAAGCCGGACGCGCCGGACACGATTCGCGGCGAGTTCGGCACCACGGCCACCCAGACGCCCGGCCTGCGCATCACGGAGCACCTGCCGAAGCTCGCCGCGTGTTCGGACAAGTGGTGCGTGGTGCGCTCGCTCACGCACAAGTCGAACGACCACTCGCTCGGCCACCACATCATGTTGACCGGGCGCGGCGACGCGCCGGTCGGGTTCAACCCCAGCAAGCCGCTGCCGACCGATCACCCCAGCCTCGCGGCCATCGCCGGCGCGGTGACGAAGGCGCGCAACAACCTGCCGCCGGCCATCGTGCTGCCGGACAAGATCGTCCACAACACCGGCCGCGTGATTCCGGGGCAGTTCGCGGGCGTGATGGGCCGCGCGCGCGACCCGTGGTTCATCGAGGCCAGCGCCTTCGAGCCGAAGGCGTATGGGGCGTTCCCCGAATACGAGTTCGACCACCAGCAGCGGCCCACGGATTTCAAGCGGAAGACGTTCACCGTTCCTGATCTCAGCTTGCCGCAGGGCGTGGACGGCACGCGCTTCGGCGGGCAACTCGACCTGCTCAAGCACCTCGACGCGCAGCGCAAAAGCCTCGATAGTGCCGCCAGCGCCGGGGCGTTCGACCGCACCCGCGCCGACGCGGTGAGTCTCCTCACGGACGCGCGCGTACGGGCCGCGTTCGACCTGAACCGCGCGCCGCGGCGCGACATCGACCGCTACGGCAACAATGCCTTCGGCTGGTCGCTGCTCATGGCCGCGCGGCTGGTCGAAGCCGGCGTGAACCTCGTGCAGGTGAACCTCGGCAACAACGAGAGTTGGGACACGCACGGCAACGCCTTCCCGCACATGAAGGACAAGCTGTTGCCGCCGACCGACAAATCCCTTTGCGCGCTGCTGAGCGACCTCGAACAGCGCGGGCTGCTCGACGACACGCTGATCGTGATGGCCGGCGAGTTCGGCCGCACGCCGCGCGTCAGCACGCTGACGCAGCACTACAAGGGGCCGGGCCGCGATCACTGGGGTTCCGTGCAATCGGTGTGGCTCGCGGGCGGTGGGGTGAAGGGCGGCAAGGTGGTCGGCTCGTCGGACAAGACCGGCGGCTACCCCGCGACCGACCCGCAATCGCCGGAGAACTTCGCCGCGACGATCTACAGCGCGCTCGGCCTGCCCAAGACCGCCGCGTGGACCGACGCCGAGAGCCGCCCCCACCACCTCTACCACGGCGACCCGATGCCGGTGTGGTAATCGCCCGATGAGCTACGAAGTTCGCTGCGAGTGCGGAAGGCACACGCGGTCAGTGCGGCCGACGCCGGCGAATCATTAAACTGGGCCTGCGGGCGCACGGTCGATGTGCCCCCGCTGCACCAACTGCGCGCGTCGGTTGGGGAGGAGGCACTCTCGCCGGCAGTTCGCATTCAATCACTGCTGTTGGCGGGACAGTTGCCCGGCACCAACCTGTGCGCCGTTTGCTCCGCCACCACCAGCAAACGGGTTCTTATCGGTATCGAGTGCGAGCGCGGGGAACTGAAGCCCGGTCCCGCGTCGCGCACGACCGCGGGGATCGGTTGCTTGTTCGGGATGGCGATCGGCGGGCTTGGCGGGTTGTTCGCCGGGAACCGTGTCATGCAAAGTTCGAACGATACGGCGGGTGCCAAGTACGTTGGTCAAGACGTGGCCTTTGAGCTGCCGCTGCCGGTGTGTACCGGCTGTCGCGCCGGGCTGAACGACCGCACCGCACTCATCAAAGCCTTACGTTTCGTTCCCGAATACGCGGCTCTTCTCGACCGTTATCCCAATGCCGAAGTGAAGCGCATCTCGTAACCGCTCTGGCTCGCGCGCCGCGCTCATTCCTCGTCGTCCTCGGCCTCGTCGTCGTCCGGGTGGCGGTCGCCGGGCTTGCCGCGGAACTTCTTGTCGCCCGTCTTGTACTCCACCATCAGCGGGCGCGAGTTCTGGTCGTTCTCCAACACGAGACAGCGCACGAACACGTATTGCAGCACGCGCTCCGGCAGCAGCGCGCGCTGCACCCACACGTGCATGCTGTACACCTCGCGGCCCCCGGTGAACTCCTTCGGCAGCAGGAACCGCTTGAACGGTTGGTACGTCTCGTCGTTCACGAGGCGCGCGACTTTGGCCTCGGCCTTGCGGTCGGGGTCCTCGCCCTTCAGTTCCCCGACGCGCTCGGCGAGCTTCGCCATGAACGAGTCCGGCGGGTTCGCCTCGGCGTCGAAGCACACCAGAATCTGCGCCGGCTTGTCGAAGTTGCCGGGCGCGTACAGGTCGTCGTTGGCCTGCACGATCCACCCGAGGACCGCCACGCCGTCGGCCTCGTACCGCCGGCGCGTCCGCTTCTCGTCGATGTTGATCCACACGAAGAACAGCACGGTGAGGACGACGAGGCCCACGCACACCCAGCCCCAGATCGGCATGGCAGATCCTTTCGCGGTTCGCGGCGCGCGGGCGCGCGCCGCGGGCGCACAGCGTACCACGTACCGCGCCGCGGTCACGCGCCGTCGGGGATTTCCGGTTCGACCACGTGCGCCAACAGCGCCAACGACTCCTGCCAGCCGAGGTAGCAGAACTCCACCGGGATCGCCGCGGGCAGGTTCTCTTGCGTGATCGTCACCTCGGTGCCGCACAGCACTTGGCGCAGGACGACGGTCACGCTCATCTCGCCGGGCAGGTTCGTGTCGTCGAAGCGGTCGGTGTAGCGGATCAACTCGTCGGGCTTCAGTTCGACGTACCGCCCGCCGAACGAGTGGCTCTTGCCGCTGCCGAAGTTGGTGAACGACATGCGGTACCCGCCGCCGACGCGCGCGTCCATCTCGTGAACGGTGCCGGTGAACCCGTGCGGCGGGAGCCACTTGACCATCGCCGCGGGGTCGAGGAACGCGCGGTAGACGCGCGCCGGCGGCGCGCGGAACACGCGGTGGAGCCGAACCGTGCCTGTGTTGTCGGACATGAGACGCCCTCTCCGGGTTGGCGCAGAGGGCGGATGGTACCCGCCGGCGCGCGCCGGGGGCAACGTCGGTTGCGGGCCGCGCTACACGCCCGCTCCCACGGCGGGCGCGCCGCGCGCGCGGAGGGCCGCGCACGCCCCGTCCAGCCACGCGGCCGACGGCAGCCCGTAGGGGCGGAACTTCTCCGCGCGCTCCTGCTCCTCGTGCAGGAACAGTGCCCGGTGCCGGCCCAGCTTCGACGCGGTCGGCGCGTCCATCAGCGTGCTCGAATCGGTCGCACTCATCTGGAACAGCACGCGCATCGCGAACTCGCGCAGCAGCGGCCGGTCGAACACCCGGTTCAGGTTCACGAGCGAATCGCACCACGCGACCACGTGTACCCCGGCGAGCGGGCCGTCCTTCAAGATGGCGGCGAGGCGCTCCGCGGGCGACGGCTCGCGCTCGCCGCGCCGCCCGAAGCTGAAGTCGTCGTCGGCTTTGCGCAGCTCGCGGAACCGATGCACGCCGAAGATGAACAGGAACCGCGGCGCGCGCTCGGCTTCCCCCTTTTGCCGGCGCTCGATTTCGGCGGCCACCTCCGCGAGCGCGGCCGGCAGTTCGGCGCGGGCCACCGCGCGCGCGCCCGGCACCTGCTCCGCGAACGCGCGCAGCGCGTCGGCGCTGTCGGCGTCGTCGGGCGTGCCGTCGAGAAGGAGGAGCGCAGAACCTAACCCCCCAACCCCCTTCCCTAAGAGGGAAGGGGGAGTACGCGCGCCGAATTGTCCGCGCGCCGCGTTAGTGATCGTATCTTCAATCGCGCCCTCCCCCCCTTCCCCCTCAGGGAAGGGGGCCGGGGGGTTAGGTTCTGAGCGCGTCGGTTGCGCCGCCAGCCCCAGCAGCGAGGCCACGAACAGCGCCCGTGCGCTGTCCTCGCTCTGGCCGATCATCAGCAGGTTCGCGCCGCCGTGCGGTCGGAACAGCGCCGCGGTCGGCTCCTTGATCGCCACCGGGTCGCCGAGCCACGCGGTCGGCACCTTCACGCGCGAAGGTGAGGCGAGTTGCTTCGCCAGCGCGCGGTTGCTCTCCAGCGGCGCGCTCGTGTTGCCGCTGAACACCAGCGGCGCGGGCCAGCGGTCGCCGGCGCGGGCGTGCAGGTCTTCCAGCAGTTGCTCGCGGCGCTCTTCGGTCAGCCACACCACTTGGAACGGGTCGTTGCCCTCGATCAGTCCGTTCTGGTCGTTGTAGATCGCCTCGCCGGGGCGCGACAGCAACCGGGCCGCGGTGTTGTCCTTGCTCAGGATCAACTGCGCGTCGGCGTCGGAGCACTGGAGCGCGACGCGCACCGCCATCTGGTCGATGGTGCTGCGCGCGAGCGAGTACGCGCCGCCGAGCGTTTGCGAGCCGAGCAGGACGTGCATCCCGAACGCGCGGCCCTGCCGAACCAATCGGTCGAGCAGCAGCGACGCCTCTTGTGCGAGCTTGTCGTCTTCGGTGAAGAACGCTTGGAACTCGTCGATCACCAGCAGGATGCGCGGCGTTTTCTCGTTGGGTTTGGCGGCGCGATAGCCGGCGAGGTCGTTCACCCCGGCGTCGCGGAACTTCTCGCCGCGCTCGCGCAGGATGCCGTCGAGCCGTTGGAGCGCGCTCAGGCCGAACTCGCGCTCGCTCTGGATCGCGACCACGCGCGCGTGCGGCAAGCGGTACGTCGCGTACCACTGGAACTCGACGCCCTCCTTGAAGTCGATCAGGTACAGTTCGGCCTCGTCCGGGCTGTACGTGAGTGCGAGGTTGGTGATGAGCGCGTGCAGCAGCGTCGATTTGCCGGATCCGGTTTTGCCGGCGATGACCGCGTGCTGCGCCGTGCCGCGCCCGAGCGCGAACATCTGCTTGCGGGTCGCCCCGGCGCGGCCCACGGCCACCTCGAACCCCTTCGCGGCGCTCGCGGCCCACAACTCGTCCGGTTTTGGGGCGATGTAGTCGAACGGCACCTCCACGCGCACGGCTTCCTTGCTCGCCTTGCCGACGCGCTGAACGAGTGCCGCGACCGTGGCCGGCTCCGGGGGCCGGTCGAATGCCGGTGGGAACGCGGCCAGCACCGCGTCCTTCGGCACGAATCGCCCTTCCTTCCACGCGGCGCTGTAGCTGACCGCTTCGAGGTCGGCGATGTTGAAGTCGCGCGGCATCGCGGCGCGCGTGTCGGCACTGACCAGCACGCACACCCCGCACGACGGGCCGCTTTGCGCGAGGCTGACGAGGCGCTTGGCCGCTTCGGGTGTGAAGCCACTTGGGAAGTTCGCGACGACGAGCACGCGGTACGGCTCGGCCACTTCGCCCGCGGCCCGGTTGTACTCCTCTATGCTCTTGTACTGGTTCCGCAGGTACTTCTGGATCACGCTCGCGGTGTGGTCGGTAAGGTCCGCGAGGCGGGCCTCGATGTCGCGCGGCTCGGTCCAGATTTTCGCCGTGACGAGCTTCTCGTCGAAGTCCGCGAGGTGCATGAACGCGGCGAAGTTGTCGCCGAGGCCGACCGGGTCGACGATGGTGAACCGCACCTTGCCCGGCGGCAGGCCGGTGAGGAACCGGAGCATCATCGCTTGCAGCGCGCCCACGCCCGCGGCGCGGCCGTCGTCGCGGCAGCGGAGCAGCACAGAGCAGCGCTCGGAGAATGGCAGGAACGCCGGCACCGGGCCGGCCAGTTCCGGGGGCGGCGCGAGCCGCGGGTCGGTGGGTACGGCGTCGGTGATCGCTCTCAGTTCCGCGGTCAGGTCGCCGAAGCGGATACCGGCGGGCACGCGCTCCACGAGCGGGCGCGCGGTCGTCAGTTCGCCCCACGCGGGGAAAGCCGTCGCGCCTTCGGCGCGCAGCTCGGTGAAGGTGCGCGCGACCGCCGCGGTCGTGCCGTTCCACGCTTCCGCCATCGCATTCCAAGCGGAATCGCGCGCGGCAGTCGCCGCGGACATGCGCTCCGCGACCGCGTCTTCCACGGCCTTCAACTCGCCGCCGAGTCGCGCCGCGACCTCGTCCTTACCGCGGCGGTGCTTGTCGTCCGCGCCGCGCTCGCGGTTGCCGCGCGTGCGGCGGATCACCTCGGTCGCGGTCGCGTGTTCGGCCTCGATGCGCAGAACCTCGGCGTTGTACTGCTTCCGCTGCGTTTCGAGCAGCGGCTTGTAATAGGCGTCGGTCTTGTCGCGCTCCTTCCGGTGCTTCTCGCGCAGGCGCTCCATCTGCGCGACGAACTCGGCGGTGGCGTACTCGTACAGGAGCTTCACCGCGCGGGCGCTCTCGGCGGCCTGCATCGCGATCTGCTTCCCCTCGCGCCGCGTGACTCGTCGGCCGAGCCAGCGAAGCAGCAGCCACAGTGCAACGCCGACGACGGGGCCGGCCGCCGCGGCGATGAAGTAGCTAGCTGAGATTGCGAAATCGCCGATCCTCGGTCGCTCCACGAGCACGAACACACCAGCGCTGAGCGCGCCGAACAGCACGATCAGCACGAACAGGCGCACCGGGTGGCCCCAGCCCGGCGAGCGGCGGCGGGCCAGTTGCGCGATCCCGTCTTCCGCGCGCCCCAGCCACTTGTTCATGCGGGTGATGGGGTCGTCGTCGGTCGGCGGCGGCAGTTCGCCGGTGTGTTCGACTTCGGCGCGCGTCACGCGCCCGCGCGTCAGCAGCGGTTCGAGGTCGGGCCACAGCGCCTCGGCGCGCTCGCCGCCGGCCGCGGCCTTGCGCTGGAGCGCTTCGAGCTGCTCCTTCGCGGTCTTCTCGCCCGCTTCCAGCACGGAATCGTGCTTCCAGATGTCGCCCTTGTAGTCGTCGTCGCCCTTCTGCTGCGCGGCGTTGAACCGCGCGGTCGTGCTCTTGCGGCGGTCGCCGTGTTCGCGGTCAGAGGCGAGCAGTTCGGCGGTGTAGTCGGCCGCAACATGCGCCAGCGCCGCGGCGTGCTCGGCCTCCAGCGCGCCGATTTCGCTCTCGGTGCCGCCGGCGCGGGCCTTGCGCGCGCGGCTCAGGTCGCGCTCGGCGCGCTCGCTGGCGGTCCGGAACGCGCCGGTCAGGTCGGCGTCGGCCGCCGCGCGCGCGCGGGCCGCGTCGGTCAGGCGCGCGAGCGCGCCCCGCTGCCGGTCGAACAGGTTGTCGGACATGGTGAAACCCACCGGGCGAAGGCAGTACGTTACGAACCGAACTCGCACTCTTGCCGGACTTGAGTAAACAGCACGCTCAACTGGTCGATGGCGCGGAGCGCGTCGCTCACGGCCGCGTCGAGCGGTTCGACGGTCGTTTCCCCGTGCGCGCGGCGCACCTCATCGTCCCAGCCGTCTTGCGACACGTCCCACTTCGCGCGCGCGGTCTTCTGGGCGTCGTAAATCTGGCTGCGCGTGGTGCCGAACCGCATTAGGGTGACTCCGAAGGCGCGGGCAAACCCCACCCCCCAGCCCCCTCCCCGGGGCGGGGAGGGGGGGCATTCTCCTTCTCACCGTCCCGCACTGATGCTGAGCCTGTGGTGCCTTTCTCTGACTCCCCCTCCCCGTCCCGGGGAGGGGGCTGGGGGGTGGGGTTGTCCCCCCGCGTCGTCAGCGGCGCGTAATCGGCCCTCAGCCCGGCGTAGCTCTCCAGCGCGGCGACCCGGCGGGCCAACTCCGCGAGCGCGTTGGGCAGGTCCGCTTCGAGCATTCCGCGCAGGCGGCGCGACGCGCCCGTGAACAGCTCGTCCACCAGTTTCGGCAGCCGGCCGAGCCAGCGGCGGCACGTTTCCACCTGCTCCTCGGCGTGTTCGAGCTTCGCCTTCGCGAGGCGCAGCGCCTTCTCCTGAACGGTGCAGTCCGGCTCGCGCCCGTCCCACGTCGGGAACTTGCGCTGCGCCAGCTCCGCCTTCGCGCGCACCACGTCTTCCTCGCACCCGCGAACGGCGCGCCGCCACAGCGCGAGCTGTTCTTCGACCCAGTCGTGCGCGCGGCGGATTTCGAGATCGACGCCGGCCATCGCCTCGGCGAGCAGGTCGCCGTAGTTGGCGAGGTCGGCCCGCCAATTAACAACCGCGGCGATACTCCGAACGTCGGCCGACATGCTATTCGGGGGTCAAAGGTCGTAAGGTCGAAAGTCGTAAAGTCCGTCGTTGGCGTTCCGACCTTAGACCTTACGACCTTCGACTACCGCTGGGAGAGATACTCTTCGATCCGCTCGGCCTTGCGGAGTAGGAACGGGATGTGTTCGTCGGACACGTTCAGGAACCGCTCCAGCACCTGCATGGTGGCCTCGAACTCCTGCCGGAAGCGGTCGTGCTCGTGGTCGCGCCAACTGTCGCCGAGCGCGACCAGTTGGCCGTGTAGCCCGGCGACCGCGGCCATCAGGTCGGCGTTGAACCGCTTCAGGGTGGTGGCGAACCGACGCACCTCCGCCGGGTTCACAATGGCCTGCGACATGTGGGCTTCTCCTGCGAACGACAAGGGCCGACACCCGATTATACCGGGCCTGTGGGCCGGCGTTGGCGCTTCGTCCGCGCGAAGTTATTCCTTCGCCTTCACGAACCACGGCTGCGCGGTCGGCTCGGACTTGAAGAACTTCAGCATGTGTTCCGCGACCTTCCGTTGCCCGGCCGGCGACGGGTGCGTGCCGTCGTTGGCGAAATCGCTCTGTTCGTAGGCGAGGCCGTCCGCGTTCTTGGTCGTGCCGTTGGCCCACAGGTACGGCCCCCACGAGAGCCACGGGGCCTTCACGTCACCCTTTTTCGGGTCGAAGTTCAGTTCCTTGTCGCCCTTGAGTTGCTCCTCAATCAGCCACTTCACCGAGAAGCCGGATTCGAAGGCGTACGGTTCCGGGTTCAGGCCGGTGGTCGCGTAGCCGCCGTACGTGCGGCTGGAGAGGTACACCATCTGAAGGTTCGGGAACCGGGCCTTCATCGCGCGAACGATCTGGCGCAGCTCGTCGCGGAGCGTCTGGGCGTACTTGGGGAACCCGTCGCGCGGGCCGGCGTCGGCCTGCTTGATCCACGCGACTTGAACTTGTTCGCGGGTCACGTTCTGGGCCTTGAGGCGCTGGTCCACGACCTCCCAATACTTGGTGCCGGTCCCCTTGTCGTCGGGGTCCTTGATGCGGGCCGCGGTCATGCCGCCTTGCGCGCCGTCCACCAGCACGAGCGCCGGGTGCTTCTCGCGGTCGGCGTCCGCGAGCCGCTTGAACGTGGAGAACGCCTGTGTCGTGTTGCTCATGCCGACGGACAGCATGACGACCTTCCCGGTCGCGGCCGGCTTGCCGTCGGCGTCGAGCGGGCGCAGCGCCTTCGCCCGCGTCAGGCCCGCGTCGTCGTGCGCCTTCGGTCGCTCGTTCTTGCCGCCGGGGTACAGCCCGCCCTCGTAGCCCTGATACTTCTCCGCGCCGAGTTCCGGCAGCGGTTTGAGCTTCGACGTATCGACCTTCGGTTGCGGCTGGCCGGGCTGCGCGCCGAACCGCATCGCGGTGATCACGTCCGCGCCGTTCTTCACGGCGCTCTTGAACATGACCGCGGTGCCGGGCTTCAGGTCCTTGTCCTCGAACGGCTTCGCCACCTGTTTGCCGCCGGACCGCACGTCCGCGTCCGCGGGCAGCAGGAACGTCTGATCTTTGCCGTTGACCGCGATGGTGACGGTGCTCTTCTCGGCGTCGAGCGCCTTGACCGTGCCGCGGCGGATCTCGTCTTGAGCGACGACCGCGCCGAGCGCCCCGGCGAAGAGCGCGAGCGAAACGTACGCACGAAGCACGTCGGGCCTCCTCTACTTTCGCAACACCCACGCGACCACAACGATCAAGACCGCGCCCACGGCGAGGCTCAGGTGTTGCGCGGTCAGCGGCGCCACATCGGGGATGCCGAACGTCGGACCGAACAGCGCGACCGCCGCGCCGGGCACCGTCACCAGCGACGGCCGCCACCCGAAGTAACAAACGCCGTTCAGCAGCACCAGAAGACCCGTGATCGGCAGCGCCCACGTGTTGAACACGGGCTTGATCGCGGCCGGGATCTCGACGCCGCCGGGGATCGCCAGCGGCTTCGTCGCGCTCGCGGCCTTCCACGCGCCGTCGAAGTCCCCGGAGAGTAGAGCGTTCGCCGCCTTGCTCTCTTTCAACAAATCGTTCTGGTGCAGCCAGAACAGGCCGACCGCGAACAGCGCCGCGCCCAGCACGAGCCTCAGCCGCCGGCCGAGCCAGTCGTTCATGAAGTCCTTGAGCCACAAATTGCGGTGCTTCAGGCCGGCAATGGTCATGCCCGGTTGCGGGCGGCGGCGGGCCTTCGCCGCTTCCACCATGTCCTTGATGCTGACCTCTTTCCCCTCCTTGCGGCCCTGCTTCGCTTCCGCGGCTTGGTCCACCATCTGCCCGGCCATCTCTTCGGCCTGCGCATTCGCCTCGGCCTTGCTCACGCCCTCGGCGACGAGCGCCTTCGCCTCCACCTTCTGCAAGTGGGCGCGCTCCCTCGCGACGCGCCGGGCCTCGACCTTGGCGTCGGCCCACTGCACGATGGGTTCGCGCCACGTGCCGTGCTTCTTCCACGTCTCGCCGGTGTCGCCCTTGCGCGACGCACGGGCCGCGAGCATGGCCTCGTACCCGAACAGCCCTTCGTAGAACGGTTCCCAGTGCGGGCCGCTGAACTTGCACACGAACTGCCGCACCGCGTCCTCTTCCAACCCGCCGAGGCGCAGCGACTTGAGCAGCCCGCGGGCCTCGTCGAGCGGGGCCGCTTGGCCCTTCGCCGCGGCGCGATCGGTGAGGAACCAGAGCAGGAACCCCAGCGCGCCGGCCAAGAGCGCGAACCCGAGCCACGCCCAGAGGAACCCGAACAGGTACAGCGTGACGAGCAGCAGCAGCGCGCCGCCGGCCCACGTGAGCCAGTCGAAGAACCGCATCCCAAACACGACGGCGCGCACCTTCGTGAACACGACGGACCCGGTCAGTGTGCCGTGGATCGCGAAGTACGCCAGCGGCGTCATAACCGCGAGGCCGAGCAGCCCGCCGGCCACCGCGGTCATACCCATGAACGCCGCCCCGACCACGCCGAGCGCGCACGCGGCGAAGAACGCGAACCCCATCGACCGCTTCGCACCGGCCTTCGACCGGAACTGGTACTGGTGCGCGCACTTCTCCAACTGGTCGGCCTGCTCCTCCTTCGGGTTGAACGGCCCGGCGCGCTCCAGCCCCAAGAAGCCCTCCAGCGCCGCGATCACCTCGTCCATCGTCTGGTGCCGGTCCTCGGGCCGCTTCGCCATCATCTTGAGCAAGATGGACGACAGCGCCGGCGGCACGCGCTTCACCACGACCTCCGGGGGCGTGATCGGCTCCGTTTGGTGCTTGCTGATGATCTCCATCGCGGTCTTCCCCTCGAACGGGGGCCGCCCGGTGATGAGCACGTACAGCGTGCAGCCGAGCGAGTAGATGTCGGCCCGCGCGTCCACGCTGCCGCTGTCGGTCGATTGCTCCGGACTCATGTACGCCGGCGTGCCCATGACCGCGCCGGCGCGCGTGAGGTTGGTGTTGCCGGGCGTGTCGTCGTCCGCGGGGGGCAGCGCGCCGGCCTGTTCCGGCAGTTCGCCGCCGGGCAGTTTCACGAGGCCGAGGTCGGCTACCTTCACCACGCCTTCCAGATTGAGCATCAAGTTGTCGGGCTTGATGTCGCGGTGAACCATGCCCTGATTGTGGCCGTATCGCAGGCCCCGCGCGGCCTGCAGGATGTACCCGACGGCCGCTTCCGCGGGCAGCTTGCCGTCCTTCTTCACGATGTCCATGAGGGACTGACCGGGCACGAACTCCATGCTGAAGAAGTGCTGGCCCTTGTCCTCACCGATGTCGTAAATCTGGATGACGTTGTGGTGCGTGAGCTGCGCCGCGGCGTAGGCCTCGCGGGTGAACCGCGCGACGAAGCTGGGGTTCTGTGCGATCTTCGGGTGCATCACCTTGAGCGCGACCTTGCGGTCGAGCGAGAGCTGCCGGCCGAGCAGCACCGCGCCCATGCCGCCCTTGCCCAGCACCTTCAGCACCTCGTACCCGCCGAGGCGCGGGGGCACGTCGTCGCCCAGCGGTTCCCGCTCCTCTGGCTCCGCTTCGCCCGGCACGCGGGTCTTGGCGGGGTCCGATTTGGATTTCTTGGGCGCGGCGCGCGACGCACTCGCCTCGGTGCGCTCGTCCGCGGGCGCGGCGTCGGCCTCGTCGGTCGAAGTGAACTCGCCGGTCATCTGGCCGGGCGTCGCGCCGGGGTCGTTGGTGTGTGTGAACTCGCCGGTCACGTTCGGATCGGCCTTCTTCCGCGCGGCTTTGGGCTTCGCCGCTTGCGGCTTTGCGGGCGCGGCCTTTGGGGGCGGCGCGTCGTCGGCGCTGGTGAAATCGCCGGTCACGTTGGCGTCCGGCTCGCGCACGACGGTCTTCTGCGGCGCGGGCTTCTTCGCCACGGGCGCGGGCTTCGGGCCTTCATCGGCGCTCGTGAAATCGCCTGTGGTATTGGGATCGGCCTCGACCTTCGGCTTCGGCGCAGGTTTGGGCACAGCCACTTGTGGCTTCGCAACAGGCTTGGGCGCGGGCTTCGGCGCAGGCGCAGCCGCTGGCGGCTTCGCAACGTCGCGCGCCACGGTCGTGTTGGGATCGATCTCTTCTTCCGGCGCGTCGGCCTCGGCCTCGGTGCCGGCGTCCTCGTACTCGCCGGGGTCTTTGCCTTCGAGAATGAGCGCCGCGCGCTCCTCGTCGCTCAGTTTGCGCTTCGGCGCGGGCTTCACCGGTTGGGGATTCGCAACGATGTTGCGCGCGGTGTCGGCAACCGGCGCGGACTTTGCCACGAGTTGCTGCACGCGGACGGTGCCGTTCGGGTCGTCGGGTACGAGGAGGATGAAGGACTTGCCGCAGCCGGGGCACTTCGGCTGGAACTTGCCGGGCTTCAGCCCTTTCGGGTTCAGCACGGCCTTGCAGTAGGGGCACGCGAAGCTCATGGGGCGCGACTCGCAGGGGGTGTGCCCGGCGCGCGACGCGGCCCCGCGAGCGCGGGGATAAGGGTAAATGAGAGCGCGTAGCGGCGGGTCGCGGGCGATTATACCGGGTTCGACCGCGGCGCGCGCACAGAAACTGTGATCACTCAATCGCGGACCCAGACCAGCCCGATGGTGAGAACCGCGACCCCTGCCAGCCCCGCGGTCAGCGCGCTGACGCTCAGGTCCGGGGTGACGTTGAGCCGCGCGGAGGTTGAGCCGCGCAGCACCGAGATGACGCCCCACCCGCCCACGGCCCCGCCCGCGAGCACCAGCCCCCAGCCGAAAAAGCGCTTCATAAGGCACCGCAATCCGAAAGGAACCGAACGTGTCCCTAAGAAAGGTGTGCCACACGAGCCGGCCGTTGTCACGCGACGCGCGCGGTTTCGCGCCCGGCGCGAGCGCGCTAGTCGCCGGCCGGGAGGACCGGGAACAGACCGGTCAGCCCGGTCGCGGTGCCGACGCGCGGGAAGAAGATGCGAAACGTAGACCCGGTGCCGGGGGTGCTGTCTACACGGATCAGCCCGCCGGCCCGGTCCACAACTTGGCGCACCACCGCCAGCCCCAGCCCGGTGCCCTTCGCCTTCGTGGTGAAATACGGGTCGAACAGGCGCGCGCGGGTGGCGGCGTCGATGCCGGTGCCGGTGTCGGACACTTCGAGCATCACGAACCGGCCGGCGTAGCTCGGGTCCCCGGTCAGCTTCACCGGCGCGAGGCGGATCGCCACCGGGCCGTCGGGCATGGCGTCGCGCGCGTTCAGCGCGAGGTTCAGCAGCAGCCGCGTGTACTACGACTTCTCGATGAACACCTGCCCCAGCGCCGCGGGCACCGACACCGTAACCGGGTGCCGCGCGCCGACGGCGGCGCGCAGCACCGGGAGGAACTCGGTGGTCACTTCGGACAGGTCGAGGACCGCGGGCGGGCCGTCCGACGGGCGCGCGAAGTCCATCAGCTCGCGCGCGAGGGCCGCGCCTCGGTCGGCCGCGTCCACAATCGCCCGCGCTTGCTGGCGCACTTCGGCCGGCACGTCGGCGCGCTTGGCGATCAGCGCCCCGTACCCCACGCACACCGAGAGCAGGTTACGGAAATCGTGGGCGACCCCGGCCGCGAGCCGTTCGAGGGCCGCGGCCTTGTCGTGGGCCGCGGCCCGCTCCTCTTGGGTCGGGAAC
The DNA here is from genome assembly GCA_016872595.1 of Planctomycetota bacterium. Classification (GTDB taxonomy): domain Bacteria; phylum Planctomycetota; class Planctomycetia; order Gemmatales; family Gemmataceae; genus Gemmata. The sequence continues at coordinate 6,481 of VGZJ01000030.1, read as the reverse complement.
GCGGCCTGCAGCTCGCGCACCTCGGCCGACTGCACGCGCAGCGCGAGCACATCGGCGACCGAGCCGGCGAAGTCGCGGGCCTCCGTCGTCCACTCGCGCGGCGGGCCGACGTGCTCGTGGCACACCACGCCCACCAACTTCCCGTCCATGAAGATGCCGGCGTCCAGCATCGAACTGATGCCGAGCGGGGTCAGATCGTGGGCGGCCAACTCGCGGGTCCACGGTTCGGTGGCCGCGACCTCCGCGGGCACGGCCTTGCGGATCGTCAGCGAGCTGAAATATGTAGGAAAGGCGGCGACCCGTAACACGGCCCCGGCCGAGTGCTCGTCCTTTCCGCGCTCGTACAGGGCGGCGCACCGCAGCGCGGCCCCGTCGTCGATGAACAGCCACACGCCGACGCGCTCGACGTGCAGCGCGCCCGCCGACAGCTCGCAGGCGCGGCGGAACACCGCGTCGAGCGGCTCGCTCGGGGCGAGTCGGGCCAGTTCGAGCCGGGCAATCTCGGTCGGCCGGCTCCGGTGCGGAACGGGGGTTGACATGATGGAGGCCGGTCGCGGGGGCGGGCGGAACCGGAACCCCTCGACTGTACCCCCGAACCGCGCCGCGACAGCAGTTTCCCTCACGGCAACAGATCGATCGCGCCTCGACTCGCTGAAGCGGGTCACTACGAGCGTCAGTTCCAGCGCGCGACTTCGGCGAGCGCTTTGGTCAGGAAGTTCTGCACGTCGGGCGCGTCGGCGGCGGCGGGGGCCGCGTCGAGATAGTGGCGCAGGTGGTCGATGGCCGCGCCGGGGCGCTCGGCCTGAGCCAGCAACACGCCGAGGTCGCGGCGCTGCGACGGGTCACGCGGGAACAGTTGCGCCAGCCGGCGCGTGACGCGCGCGGCCCGCTGGTATGAGCGGTCGGCGAGGTACGCGGTCTTCAGGTTCTGGAGCACGCGGGCCACGATCGCGCCCGGCGGCGCGGCGGCCAGCGATTCCGGGGTCGCCTCAAACGGCCGCCCGGTCACGCCGCCCACCAGTGCCTCGCACGCCTCCACGTCGAGGAACTGTCCGCCGTTGAACGGGTCGAACAGCACCTCGTCCGCGCCGTCCACGGCCTTCGCGATGAAGTGCCCCGGCAGTGCCACGCCGACGACGTTCAGTCCGGCGCGCTCGCCGACCGCCACCGCGACCAGCGACAGTGCGATCGGCAACCCGACCTGCCGGTCGATCACCTTGTTCAGATAGCTGTTGCGCGGGTCGTAGTAGTGTTCGGTGTTGCCGGCGAACCCGCACTCCTCGAACAGGAACGCGGACAGCGCCGCGGTGCGCCCCGCCAGTGAGCCGGTGAGCCGCGGGCGCACGCGCGCCGCCAATCGGTCCAGCACGCGCAGGTACGCGCGGGGGTTCATCTGGCTGTAGGCGTCGTGCGCGATCAAGAGCGACACGCGCGCGAGGTCGGTCGGCGCGTGCGGGTCGGCCGCGAGCGCCGCGAGAGCGGAACGGAGCTTCATACGTGTATTGTAACTCGGCGCGCGGGCGGCAAAACACCAACTGCAAGAACCGTCCGGCCCGCGGGTACGCTCAAATAGGATGAACTCCGGAGGGCCGACCGTGACTGCGCACCGATTCCGAACCGATTTGCACTGCGGGGCGTGCGTCGCGCGTGTCGGCCCGCTGCTCGACGCCGCACCCGGGGTGGCGCGCTGGGCCGCCGACACCAGCGGGCCGCAGGCGGTTCTTACCGTCGAGGGCGACGACATCACCGCGGCGCGCGTGGACGCGCTCATCCGTCCTGCGGGGTATCGGGTTCTGGGCGAAGAACCGCCGCCGCAACTGTTGGCGCTCGGCCGCGCGCCCGCTGCGCCGCCGGAAAAGCCCACGTCGTACTACCCGCTCGCGCTGATCCTGTTCTTCTTGCTCGGCGCGGTCGGGCTGACCGAACTCGCCGCGGGCCGCTTCGACGCCATGCGCGCGATGGGCCACTTCATGGCCGGGTTCTTCCTCGTGTTCTCGTTCTTCAAGCTACTCGACGTGCGCGCGTTCGCCGACGCCTACCGCGGTTACGACGTGGTCGCGGCGAAGTGGCCCGCCTACGGCTACGTGTACCCGTTCATCGAACTGGCGCTCGGCGCGGCCTACCTCGCGCACGCGGCCCCGCTCGCCACGAACGTCGTCACGCTGGTCGTGATGGGCGTGAGTACCGTGGGCGTAGTGAAGGCGCTGGTCGCGCGCCGGAAGATCCGCTGCGCGTGCCTCGGAACGGTGTTCAACTTGCCGATGTCGAAGGTCACACTTGTTGAAGACGTGCTGATGCTCGGAATGGCGGCGGCGATGTTGGTGCTGATGCTCGGATAAATAACAACCGCACGGTTGACTGCCAGCCTCTCCCTCTGGCAGCCAACCGTGCGATTTTAGGCTCTCGCCGTACAACAAGAAAGCGAGTTGCGTGCCAAACTCCCAGTTGGCTGTCCAGAAATCACGCAACTGGCTGTTTTCCAAGCATTTCTGTGCGCATCGATTTTCCGGGTGGTCGTGTCTCGCGTACCTCAATGCACACATTTCGCGCACCGCCAGCAAGATGGTGCGCGAGAAGCGTGCAGGGGCAGATTCCGATGCCGGAAGGCTGCTGTTCTTGACGCGACCCTGCCGAAAATACAGCATTCGTGCCCTTTCGAGGTCCGCTCCATGTCCGCCGTGATCGACGACACCTACGCCGAGGCGTTTCGCAGCATCTATGCCAGCGTTCTCATCACGGCCCGCGACCGCTATTGGCTCGACCGCGCCGTGAGCGCCAGCACCGGCAACGCTAGCAGCACGATCCTGTGCGACTGCGAAGCCGGTCTCGACCGCTACGTTGCGCCCGCCGAAACGCCCGACGGTCGCCCCGGGGCCGTCGTGCAGTTCCACGTGCCGCGCTTTCACAAGGACCGCGAGTCGCGCCTCGAACGCGCCGTACTCGTGCGCGTGTCGCAGAACGTGCTGACGTGCCCCACGACCGCGGCGTTCAACGTCCTCGACGCCAGCGGCAGTTGGTACGCCAGCACGAAGGAAGTGCAGCCCGGCGGGAAGTGGTTCCCGCTGGGGCGGAAGTTGAGCTACTTCGGCGACGGGCACCAGTTCGCGGCCGAGCGGTTCGGACGGCGCTGCTGGGTGGTGCCGATCCTGAGCGGAGAGTTCGTGTGCGAGCGGCGGGTCGGGTTCGCGGACGGACTGATGGGCGGAAACCTGTGGTTCTTCGGGGCGACCGCGGACGCGGCCCTCGACGCCGCGACGCGCGCCGCCGCCGCCGCTGGCGCGGTGCCGGGCACGATCCTGCCGTTCCCCGGCGGGGTCGCGGGCAGCGGCAGTAAGGCCGGCAGCAAGTACAAGTTCAGCATCGCCAGCACCTACGCCGAGTTCTGCCCGACGCTGCGGGGCAAACCGGGCGTGGCCTCGCGCCTCCCGGACGGCGTGACGAGCGTGCAGGAGATCATCATCAACGGCGGCGACCTGCCGACCCTCGTGACCGCGACACAGGCCGCCATCGCCGCGAGCCGCACCGTGCCCGGCCTGCTCACCGTCTCCGCGGGCAACTACGGCGGGCGACTCGGTAAGAGCTTCATCTACCTGCACCCGGAGAAGCAACCGGCATAGAACGAAGACGAATACGGCCGGGACGAACCCGGCCGCTCGCTGCCCCCTTGGACTCACACCATGCGCGCCGCCCTTCTCGCCCTGTTCGCGCTCGCGCCCGTCGCCCGCGCCGCCGATCCGAAGCCGCTCGAGTTCGAACTGACCTTCGACAAGGCCGCGCTCGACGCGCCCTTCACCGGGCGCGTGTTCGTCACGTTCCGCGCCGGGTCCGCGTCGCCCCCCACCGGCCTCAACTGGTTCGCCCCGGAACCCGGACTCGCGAAGGACGTCAAGGACTGGAAGCCGGGCGCGCCGCTCACCATCGGCGCGAAGGACATCGCCTACCCCAAGCCGCTCGCGGACCTGAAGCCCGGCAAGTACTTCGTGTGCGTGGTCATGGACCGCGACCTCGGCGGTATCGACTTCCTCAACAGCCCCGGGAACGTGTTCTCCAAGCCGCGCCAGCTCGACCTCGACCCGAAGGCGAGCGGGACCGTCGAACTCAAACTCGATCAGGTGGTGAAGGCCCGCGAGTTCAAGGAAACCGAGACGGTCAAGCTCGTGGAACTGGAAAGCAAGCGGCTGACGAAGTTCCACGGCAAGCCGACGGCGCTGCGCGCGGGCGTGGTGCTACCGCCGTCGTTCGGGAAGGAGCCGACGCGCGCGTACCCGGTCGTGTACGAGGTGACCGGGTTCGGCGGGAACCACTTCGCCGCGTTCGGCGCGGCCGCGCGCAAGGCCACCGACGTGGCCGGCACCGAGATGATCTGGGTCGTGCTCGACGGCAACTGCCGGTTGGGGCACCACGTCTTCGCCGACTCCGCCAACAACGGGCCGGTCGGCACCGCGCTCGTCGAAGAACTGATCCCGCACTTGGAGAAGAAGTACCGCGGCAGCGGCGTGCGGTTCACCACGGGGCACTCGTCCGGCGGGTGGAGCAGCCTGTGGCTACAGGTCGCGTACCCGGACACGTTCGCCGGGTGCTGGTCCACGGCCCCGGACCCGTCGGACTTCCGCGACTTCCAACTGGTGAACATCTACAAGGACGCGAACATCTTCACCGACGGTGCGGGCAAGCTGCGCGAGCTGTCGCGGCCCACGCCGCGCGGCCAAACGCTGACGTACAAGGCGTTCACGGCGATGGAAGACTACATGACGCGCGGCGGGCAACTCGGCTCGTTCGACGCGGTGTTTAGCCCGCGCGGCGCGAACGGGAAGCCGCTGCCGCTGTGGGACCACGCCACCGGCGCGATCGACCCGAAGGTCGCGACCGCGTGGGAGAAGTACGACATCCGGCTGAAACTCGCGCGCGAGTGGAAGACCCTCGGCCCGAAGTTGAAGGGCAAACTGCACGTGTTCTGCGGCGACGAGGACACGTTCTACCTCGACGGCCCGGCGCGGCTGTTGAAGCAGGGGCTGGCGGACCTGAAGAGCGACGCGGTGGTGGAACTGTTCCCCAAGCGGCACCACGGGAACTTGGTGGACGCGGCGCTACGCAAGCGGATGAACGAGGAAATGGCCGCCGCCGCGAAGCGCTGAGGCGCGGGCGGAGTGATCGTTGACAACGTGAGTGACCGAAGCGGCGTCACGGACGGCTCGCGCCGAGGGTGCGCGCCGAGGCAGTTTTCGAGGGGCCGTCCGCAAGAAAGCCCTTTGCTACCCCTTGGACGCAGCAACCCGCTGGACCAAAGCCCGCACCCGCGCCGGGTCAAGTTCGGTGAAGCTGCGGCTGATCCCGGTCGCCACGAGGAAGCTGTCGGCGTGCGGCAGGTAGCCCCCGACGTTCTCCGGGGTGATCCCGCTCGCGATCGCCAGAGGCGTCTCGCCCAGCGCCCGCTTCATGCGAGCGATCTTCTCGATATCCGCCGCGTGCCCTGTGCCGGGGCCGCTGGTCGTGACCACGTCCATGTACCGGGCGGCGACCCGGCAGGCCGCCTCGAGGTCCTCGACGGGCCGCTGGTACTTGAACGCGACCCCGCCGAAGTACAGGCAGTTCGGGGCACGGGCCCGCTGGGCGGCCAACACCCGCTCGGCGTACGGCTGGCTCTGCTCCCCTTCCTCGATCCCGGCGTTATCGGCCCAGACCCCGCCGACCTTCGGGGAGACCGCAGTGAAGGCTTCCTCGGCCGCGAGGCCGAGGCAGTTGACGCCGACCCACCAACTCGGGTGAGCATCGGCGACGGCCCCGTGGATGTGGAGCAGCGCTTCGTCTGCCATCCCGTGGTTGATGAGGAAGACCCCATCCGCCCCGGCCTCGCGGGCGATTCCGGCGTTCTGCTGGGCCTGTTCCAGCGAATCGACGTGGATGACCGGCAGGACGGTGTGCCGGCCCGGAAATGCTTGCCGGTAACGGTTCATAGGTGCCTCCAGCAAGTGCGCCCTTCTGTGGCCGAACGACAACGTTCAGCAGCCGGCGGCCGCGCGCGGAACCGTTGAACTTCGAGAAGCTAGTGTCCTGAGTTAGAAGTCCGTTTCCGATTGACGGACGCGATTCGCCTTGAAAAGCAAGGCTCTGGTGACAACCAAACCAGCAACGAACTTCCAACTCTGGACACTAGGATCGCGGCCGCGGTCTGCTGTAGCGCCTGGGGCGGCGGGCCTTTGCTTCCCGAACAGCGACGGGGTGCCGTCGACGCTCCCGTCGACCACCACGTCGCCACACGCTCACTTCTGCGACTCGATACGCGACCGGTTCCACTCCCGAACCAACATGCAACCTGTGGACCACCACTTAACTCCCGTTTCACTTCCGCGGCCTTATTACCCAGAGCGGATAACAAGTAACATCAACGGACTTCAGGCGGCGTATCTCACATGCTCGGCTCGGAAATAGCCTTGAACCGTTGTCTTGCGTCTCTGTGTGGCCGCCAAATACGACCGCACGT
>VGZJ01000029.1 GCA_016872595.1 Planctomycetota bacterium | reverse complement strand
CATCAAAAATGGCAGAATCCGGATTTTCGCGCCAATCGTTACAATCCCGCGCCCTCGGCACGAGACCTGACACCATCCACCTCGCGCCAAAACAAACCCACCGCAGCAGATCATGGCGCGGCGCCGTCCACCGTGACGTTCACGTCGGCGACGACTGGCGGCACCACCGTGTCGCCGTCGCGCCGCGCCTGTAGGCGCTCCAGTTCGTGCAGGGTCGAGGTCAGGAGCGTGTGCAGGTGGCGCTCGTACTTCGCGACGCGCTCTTCGCCCCCGTTCGGTGGGAGCAGGTGCACGGCCCGCGCCCGTGCCGCGCCCTCGTCCAACAGCCGGACCAGCGCGGCCTCGTCGCGCTCCAGACGCCGCACCGCGCGCCCCAGTTCCTCGGCGCGCTCTACGATAGCGGTGCGCACACCTTCGATGAACCCTTCGACCGGCTCGCGCGCGAACCCGGCGTACACCGATAGCCCGCGGCCGATCATTTCCGGGGTCCACGCCACCGCTCGCGCGGTATCACCCGAAAGGGCAAGCGCCTTCCGGAACGCCTTCGTGTCGTACCGCGGCGGGTTCGGGTGCGCCCCGTCCGCGACGTGTACCCGGCCCCGCGCCGCCTCGAACAGCGCCGAGACCGCCGCCGGCGGAAGTGCCGCGAACAGCCGTGCCGCGGACTCGTCGGCCGGGTCCGGGGCGAGCACGTCGCGCGCGGGCACGATCTCCGCGTACGCGCGCCGGGCCTTCCGCAGCGCCTCGCGCGTGTCCCACAGTTGTTCCTCGCGGGTCTTCGGCTGGGGCACCGGGAACGGCTCCGGGAGTGAGTCTTCGGGTTCGGGCACCGGGGGCACCTCGGCCGCGTCCATCGCCGCCGCGACCGCTTCCACCTCGTACCGGGCCACCCGCTGCAACCGCCACAGCAGCAGCGCCGCGCGCTCCGCGAGGGCCAGCTCCAACAGGCCCGCCGGGTCGAGCGCCGCGACCACCCCGGCCCGGTGCGCGTCCCACGTCGCGGCGCACTCGCCCGGCACCACCGGCACCTGCGCGAAGATGCCGTGTGTGACCGCGTTCCGCGCGACCCGCGCCTTGCCCGCGTCGGTCCTCGGCCCGGTCGAAAGGGCCGCGTTCCGCCTGTTCGCCTCGATCTTCGCCAGCGTCGTCATGGATCGATCCTCCACATGAAGTCATGATCCTGCGAGGTGAGCATCACCGGGCGCGCCGCGTCATGCGATTCTCGAGCACGGTCAGCGCCCGCAGCGCGACGCCGAGCTGCGCGACCGACGCGCCGGTGATGGTCGGGAGCGCGCTCAACCCCGCGCGGGCCAGCGCGTACACCCGCGCGTCGGACTCTTGGCGCGAGCGGTACGTGAGGTCGTGGCAGCGGCGGCACCCGAAGTACCGGCCGCACAGGTACAGCTTCCGCGCGCGCCGCCCGCACCGGGTGCCGTCCTTCGTCAGCGGGCACAGGAACCACCACCGCGCCCCGCCCAAGTGGCACCGCGTCGTCACCAGCCGCACCGGGTAATCGAGGTCCGCGCTCGCACCCGTCATCCGGTACATCAGGCGCAAGGTGCCGGCGTCGGCCCCGACCGTGAGACGGTAGCTCACGGACGAGTCGCCCCACCTGAACGAGCCGGCCCAGTTCGTGGTGCCGGGCACGAGCAGGTTCCACCGCTTGAGGTCGGCCGTGTCGAGCGCCCGGCACTCCTCGACGGTGTCCTTCTTCGAGTACCGCGCCCCGCTCCCCAGTCCGCCCATGGCCCACCTCGTGACGTTCCGGATTTTCCGAAATCAATTGGGTTCGGGAACATCCCGTCACCCCCCGTCGGCGCACCGATCCCCCGAACTCCCAAGCGGTTACGGCCGAACGCCCCGTGTGTCACGGTACCACCGCTTTGTGCGCCTTTCGTGGCGCTCGTGTTCGCTCACGCGAGCTGCCGCACGACGAGCGCGAACTCCGCGAGCGCGTACCGGAGCGTCTCCATGTCGCGCGTCAGGTACGCGCTGAACACCACCGCGGCGGCATCACGGATTGTCGGGGCGCGCCCGTCCACCCCAGACCGCTCGACGAGTGCATCCGCGTCCGCCATCACGTTCGACGCGACCCGCGCGTCACACGGTTCGCGGCCGATGAGGGTCGCCGGTTCCGCGCCCGTGCCGGCGGGGGAAAAGGGGGATAAGGGTGTGGGGCACAGGGCTTTTCTCCCTTATCTCCCTTTTCGCCACACGCGCCCGCGGCGCGCGCTTGTGCCGCGGCACGGCGGGCGAGGTCCATGAGGGTCACGGCGCACCTCCCGCCGGCGCGGTCAGGAACCACAGTTCGGCCGGTCGGCCCCCGGTGTCCCGGCGCTCGAACCGGGCGCGGTTCAACTCGACGAGCACGCCGAGGGCTTGGGCGACCCGCTCGGACGACACGTTCTTGCCCACCATGTCGCGGATCTCGGTGCGGGTCATCCCGCTCGGCGCGTTCCGCAGCAGCGCGATGATGTCGTCGGCTATCGGGTTGCCGGTCGAGTCCCCGAACAGGCACAACACCGACTGCTCCGCGTAGTCCCATACGGCCAGCGCCGCCAACAGGTGCTCTTGGCGCACGACCGGGGAGCGGTCGAGGACGGCGTAGATCAGGCTCAGCCGCAGAACGTGGGCCTCGGCGCGCCCGGTCAGGCTCCCGGCCAGCCCGCACCGCTCGCCCGACACGACCGGGTACACTTCGCGCCACACCGCGCCCGCGGTCTCGTCCCGGCGCATCGGGCCGGCGCTCCGGGCGAACGCGATCACCGCGGCCAACTCGCGCTCGACCGTGGCCAGCACCTCGCCGGTTGGGGCCGCCGGGAGGTAAGCGTCGCCTAGGGTCTCATTCGTGTTGTGGATCAGCCCGAGGGGCAGGGCCGCGTCGCGGACGAGGCCCGCGTGGTGCGCCGCCAGCGCCCCGGTCGGCACCGCATTCCAAAGGTCCGAGAGGTACGCCGCGCCGCCCGCGTCCGCGAGGTGCTTCGCGCGGCGCAGTTCGTCGTGCAGCGTCACGAGGTCGAGCGGCCCCCGCGCCGCGACCGCCTGCGCCGCCGCGAAAATCCGCTGGTGCGCGTCGAAGTAGAACGCCCCCGGCCCCACGACGGCGCTCACGTCCGCGAGCACCGGCGGGTCGCGCAGGACGCCGCCCAGCACCGCGCGCTCGGCGTCGCGGTCGTGCGGCGGCAGGGGGTGGGTGGCGGCGGCGCTCATCGGTCTCGGCTCCGGTCACTCGGTCTGGCGCGGCGGAATCTGGTCGAACTCCACGAACGGGCGGGGCGCGGCGGCCGGCGGCGGTTGGGCACGCACCTTGCCGACGTGCTTTTGAAGTTCCCCGAGTTCGGGCCGGGTGCGGTTGTCCTTCGCGGCCCACGGGCACAGTTCCGAGAAGCGCCGCCCGAACTCCCGCACCTCGGCCGCGGTGAAGGGCGGTTCCTCCGCGGCCAGCGCCGCGGCGACCTTCGCGATGAACGACCCGGCGGCCTTCGGCGGTGCCCCCGTCACCTCGGCGATGGCGTCGAACAGGGGGTTCACGGTGCGGCTCCTCGGGGCGGTCGGTGCGGACTTCTTCGCCGGCTTCTTTACCCCACGCTCCGCCGCCGGGCGCGGCGGAAATAAGTTCTCCTTCTCCTTCTCCTTCTCCCTCTCCAGAGGCGACACCGTGTCGTACACCGTGTCGCACACCGTGTCGTACACCGTGTGCATGTACTGCGGTAAATCGTCCTTAGCCTTGATGAGTGCGGGCTTTAGAGCGTTGCTCGGAACGTCGAGCAGGTCACGCATCGCACCCTTCAGCGCGCTCAGGTTTGAGGGCGGGTTGTAACGCCACCAGTGGGTGAGAAAAATGCACTTGGCGCCCCTGTCGAACACCCACGACATGGTGTCGCACACCGTGTCGCACACCCCATCGACACCCGCCCGACACCCCGTGGGGGTGGTGTCGGGCGGGTGTCCCACGATCCCCGTCTCCTCGGCGGCGAGGGCCGCCGACCAGAGCACGATCCCGCACCGGGTACACCGGCTGGACGTGAGCAGCCAGAGGGCTAACAGTTTGCCCTCGGCGTCGAGCCTCACGAACTTCTCGTCGGTCCAGATGCGCGGGTCGATTTTTCGGAAGTGGCGTGCCACGGTGCCCTCACGCTTTCGGGTTGGCGAGGAGGAGCGCTTTGCGCGCGTCCTTGTGCTTGACCAGTGCCGCGGCCTCTTCCTTCGTGAACAGCCCACGGTAGATCGACGCCGCGAGTTCGTTCCAGACGGACGCCAGCCCCGGCAACGTCGAGTGGCGGTCCATCGCCGCGAAGTGCTCACGGGGCTGCGGGAACCGCAGGGGCGCGGCCGAGATCGCGTACCTGTCGTCCCGCGGCAGGCCCAGCGCCTCGGCCAGCTCGCCGGGGCGGACCACGACCGTTGTCGCACCGGGCTTCGCCACGTCGTCAGCTCCGCGCCTCACCACAGGAGACACCATCGGCCCGGCTAACAACCGGACTTAAGACGCTTGATGCGTCTTTGTAGCTTATGATAAGCCTACTAACCGCCGCGACGCCGAATGTCAACCTTGTCCGCGCGGGCCGGGTGACGCACAATGTCGCCGCACGTTCCACACGAACAAGGAGGTCACGATGCCGGTGCCACGGAAGCGGGTCACGAAGGAGGGGCAGCCGGCCCCGTGCGCGGTGACGATAGTGCCGGACTTGGCCGTGTTCCTCTACGAGGAGCGGCTGGAGGGGCACTGGAAGGACGAGGGGGAGATCGTGAACAGCATCGTGCGCGAGTGGGCGCGCGGGAAGCGCACGGCGTGGGCCGAGGTGCGCGCGAAGCTCGCCGCGGACGAAACCGCCGGAGCGGGCGCGACGCCCGCGGCGGGGCCGAAGGGCAAGGGCACGGGGAAGAAGCCGGGGTGAGCCGCGGTCAGCCGGTGGCCTCGGCGATGCGCCGGGCCACGGTCTCGCCGGCGCGCGCGGCGTACACCTGCCGCGCGACCTCCGGCGTGTTCCCCAGCGCCGCCGCGACCGCCGCGTCGTCCTCCACCGCGTCCATGAGTTCGGTCGCGCGCGTGTGGCGGAGCTGGTTCGGGGTCCACACCGGCACGCCCGCGGCGGCGCAGGCGCGGGCGACGAACTTCCGGTAACTGGTCGTGGTCACGGGCACGGCCCGCGCGCCCTCCCGGTACGGCGGCAGCATGAACAGCAACCCGGCCCCGGCCGCGGGGAGGAGCGGGGCGAGCAGCGCGCGGGCGCGCGGGCCGAAGAACACGACGCGGGCGATGTCCTTGTGTGCCACCTTGTGCCCGCTCAGCTCCGCGCGCCACGGGTCGCGCGCGCGGTCGATCACGGCCGCGGTCAGGGCGCACGCCTCGCCGGGGCGCATCCCGGTCATCAGTTGGAGCCGCACGAGCGCTTCGAGGACGGCGCGGCGCGCCGGCCGTTCGTGCAGGTGGCCGCCGGTCAGCACCGCCTCCACGTCCGCGGCCGGGGCCGGGGGCACCGCCTCGGACTCGCTCAGGTCGGCGCGCCGCTCGGCTACGAGCGGCGCGAGACAGGTCAGTTCCTGATGGACCGGCGCGGGTACGTACTTCAGCGCGGCGGCCCACGCGAACATCCGCACCAGCCGACCGACGTGGCCGTTCACCGACCGGCGCACCCACTTCCGCGCCACCATCGCCTCGCGCACCGCGGCCAACCGCGGCGCGCCGAACTCCGCCGCCGGGGTGTCGCCGTACAGGTCCACGAGCGGGCCGGTCGCCGCGGTGCAGCAGTACACCTCCGACGTGACCCGGCCCCGCTTGCGGTACGTCGCCGCGCAGTGGGCGAGCCACAGCGCGACCACCCGCGCGACGCTCACCGTCTCGCGCGCCCCGACCGGCGGCCCGCCCGCCGCGACCCACTCCGCCGCGAACCGCTTGTACTCGGCCCCGGCCCGCGCCGCGTCCCGGTCGAAGTACCGCCAGTGGTACTTGCCGGCCTCGTGCCACCGACAGAAGTGCCGCCCGTCGGGGTGGACCTTCAACGCGGGCACCGGCCGCGGCGCGCCCAGCGGCTTGCGCCCCCCGCGCCCAAACTTGCGGTTCGGGCGCGCGGTCAGCGCGCGCCCCGCGTCCCACCCCGCGCCCAGCCGCGCCGCGATGGTCGACGACGGGATTCCGGTCTCATCGGCCCACGCCTTGAGCGACTGCGTCCGCCCCGCGTGGGTGATCGCGCGCACGTTCATCGCCCGCACTCCTAGAATTATGTGTGTCGGAGACACAAAACCCTAGATCGGCACGGGGGCCGGCAGAAATGACAAAACCCCTGATTACTCAGGGGTTTTGTGAGTCGGGCTGACAGGATTCGAACCTGCGACCTCTTGGTCCCGAACCAAGCGCTCTAGCCAAGCTGAGCTACAGCCCGTCATTCTACTGTGTCGGTATGGTAGCGACGGGCGCGGCGGAGTCAATACCAACCGCAGAACCGTTGCCACCGCCCGCCCGCGCCGTCATACTGAGGACACCGAACCCCGACGCTGGTTCGCGCGATTCCGCGCGGCCCGGCCCGCCGGCGCTGCCACATGATGCACACCCTGTTCGCCGTGTTCAGTCCGCTCCTCGCCAGCGGCGCGGTCGTTGCCGCCGTCGGCTTGCCCCTTGTCGTTCACTTGCTGTTCCGCAAGCGCTACCAGATCGTACCGTGGGCCGCGATCCGGTTCCTCATCGTTGCCGAGCGCCGCCACAAGCGCCGCATCGACCAGTGGCTCCTGCTCGCGCTCCGCGTCCTCGCGCTGGGCTTGTTCCTGTTCGCCATGATCGCGACCACGGATTGGGCCGAAAAGATTTGGCAGGCGGTGAAGCCCGGCAGCACCGAGACCGTCGCCAACGTGCCGCGGACGCACCACGTCATCGTCCTCGATGCGTCGCTGAGCATGACCGCGAAGGGCGACGACGGGCGCACCCGGTTCGACCGCGCCGTCGAGCAGATCGAAACCATGATCCGCTCCGGCAACCCCGGCGACGGGTACACGCTGATCCGCATGACGGGCACTGCGGAGCCGGTCGTGCCCGGCCCGGCCGCGGACCCCGAAAAGGTGGTGGCGGAACTGCGCAAGGTGAAGGTCACGCACGGCCCGGCCGACCACACCGCGGCCCTCGCCACCGTCGCCGACGTGCTCACGCGCTCGCCCCGCGCGTACCCGCGGCGGCAGCTCACGTTCTTCACCGACCTCCAGCGCGCGTCGTGGGCCAACGCCATCCCGCGGCCGGAGAACACCACCGCGGAGGCGTGGCAGCGCATCGTCTCACGCGCCGACGTGGCGCTCATGGACACCGCGCGCGGCGAACCGGACAACCTCGCGGTCTCGGAAATCGCGCTCTCCGAGCCGATGCCGTTGGTGAACCAGCCCGTCTCGGTCACGGTCACGGTGGCGAACCTCGGCCGCGCCGAGCGCAAGAACGTGCGCGTCGATCTGCTCTTGGGGCGGCCGTCCGGCGGGTCCGACGCGCTCGTCTCGGTCGCGCAGAAGTCGGTCGAGGCGATCCCGGCCGGCGGGCGCGGGAGCGTGAAGTTCGACCTGACCGGCGCGCACGCCCTGCGCGACCGTGGCGTTCACGTCATTCAGGCCAAGTTGGTCGATGGCGACGACCTGCCCGCGGACGACACCCGCGCGCTCGCGGTCGAGGTGCGCGACGGGCTGCACGCGCTCTTGGTCGAGGGCAAGGCCGACCCGGACCCGAAGCGCCGCGCGGCCATGTTCCTCAGCCACGCGCTCTTCCCGCCGGACGCGAAGCCGACGCTGACCCCGAACCGCCCGCGCACGGTGTCGCCCGCCGACTTCCTCGACCCCAACGTGTGCGACCTCGCGGGCGTCGATTGCGTGTTCTTCTGCGACGTGGCGAACCCGACCGCGGACCACGCGGCCAAGCTCGAAGCGGTGCTGCGCCGGGGCGGAACGGTCGTGATCGTCCTCGGGCCGAACGCCGCCGCGAGCCGCGCGCGCTACAACGAGGTGCTGTTCCGCGACGGCACCGGCGTGCTGCCCGGCGCGGTCGGCGACGCGGTCACGAACGCCAACCCGGACGACAGCTTCCGCTTCTTCGCGGAGGAGGAAGAGTACCGGCGGATGCCGCTCGCGCCGTTCAGCGCCGACGTCGCCCGCGGCGGCCTCATCAACGTGCCGTTCTTCAGTTACACGAAGCTCGACGCGCCCGCGGACGGCCGCGCCCGGCGCATCCTCAGCTTCGCCCGCGCCAGTGCCCCGGACCCGAAGGTCGACCCCAAAGCCGACCCGAAGGTCGAACCGAAGCGGCCGGGCGCGAAGCCGGACCCGGCCCTCGTGGAGTGGAGCAAGCACCGCGGGCGCGTCTACGTCTTCACCAGTGCACTCAACGAGGATTGGAGCTACTGGCCGGCGTCGTCCAGTTACCTCCAGTTCTGGCACGAGTTCCTCGCGTACTCGGTGGCGAACCCGGACCGGCACACCGTTCGCGCCGGCGACCCGCTCGAAGAGTTCTTCCCCGCGAGCAGCGCCGGGCTGAACGTCGGCCTCACGGGGCCGGGCGGCCTCAGTACCGAAATCCCGCTGGTGTTGCAGGACGAGGCCGGCGTCGCGCGGTTCGGCCACACCGCGCTCAGCGGTCTGTATCGCATGGGGCTGAACGGGGCGCGCGACCGCGTGTTCGCTGTCAACGTGGCCGAGTTCGTGCCCGGCGGCGCGAACGAGTCCGACCTGTCGCAGCTCAAGCCGGAAGCGTTCAAGACGGTCGGCCCGGTGCAGATCGTTGGCGACGCGGCCGACGTGAAGCCGACCAGCGCGAGCGGGGCCGATGTCACCACGCAACCGAAGCCGCACGGGCCGCTGCTGGCGCGGGTCGCGGTGCTGCTCGCGGTGCTGATCCTGATGAGCGAGTTGCTGATCGCGTGGCAGTTCGGCCCGGCGCGCTCGGGCGCGGCGGGGGGCGCGCCGGCCAAGCCCGCCGGCGCGCGCCGGCTGTGGCGCGCGCTCGGCACGCTGGCCGCGCTCCTGCCGCTGGCGCTCGCGGCGCTCGTACTGTTCACGGTGGTTCACGCCGACCGCACCGGGAACCCGCTGGGGTTCCTCCCGCACGACACGCGCGCCGCCATCGAGACCGCCGCCGGCGTGCCCGCCGCCGCGCCCGGCGAGGGCACCAAGTGGCGGCTCGACACGTTCCCCGCGTTCTTCCGCAACATCGTGACGTACCGGCGCGTGGTTCTCGCGCTCGCGCTCGTGTGCGTCGCGCTCACGGTCGGGGCGTACTGGGCCGAGCGCCGCGCCGCCGGCGGGTTCGGGCGGCTGTTCGTGCCCGCCCTGCTCCGCACGTCGGTGTTTCTGCTCGCGCTCTTCGTACTGCTGGGCCAACTGCGGCTCGCGTTCGACCGTGAGGGCTTACCAGAAGTCGTGATCCTGCTCGACACGTCCGCGAGCATGGCCCGCGTGGACGAGTTCAAAGACCCCGCGGTGCGCGCGAAGGCCGAAGAACTGGTCGGCGCGTCGAACCTGTCCGAGGCGAACCGGCTGAAGCTCGCGCAACTGCTGCTCACGCGGAAGGACGCCGACTGGCTCGACAAGCTGCTGCGCGAAAAGCAGGTCAAGGTTCACCTGTACGCGGTCGATGCCCAGACGCGCCAGCTCACGGCCATCGACGAGGAATCGCAACTCGAGAGCGGGCGCGCGGCCGTCACCGGCCTGAAGCCGGAGGGCGAGTCGTCGCACTTGGGCGACGGCGTCGAGGCCGTGCTGAAGGCGTTCCGCGGCAGCCCGCTCGCGGCCATCATCATGTTCACCGACGGGGTGACGACCGGCGGCACCGACCTGCCGCGGGCCGCGCGCGCCGCGTCGCTCGACGGCGTGCCTCTGTTCCTCGTCGGCGTGGGCGACACGTGGGAGACGCCCGACCTCGCGCTGACGGACCCGCAGTCCGAAGACGTGGTGGGCCGCGGCGACCGGATCGCGTTCGAAGCCCGGTTGACCGCGCACGGCGACGTGTCCGCCGGCCCGGTCACGGTGTTCCTCAAGGAGAAGGTGCCCGGCGGCAAGCTCGAGGACCGCGGCCAAACGACCGTGACCGCGGACCCGACCGGCAACCCGGTGCCCGTCGCCATCGGCTACACGCCCACCGAGGCCGGCGAGAAAACCTTCGTCCTCGTCGTGCCCGGCGCGCCCGGCGAGACCAACCTGCGCAACAACCAGATCGAGCGCACCGTACTGGTCACGGACTCGCGCAAGATCCGGGTGCTGTACGTCGAGGGCTACCCGCGCTACGACTGGCGGTTCGTGAAGGTGATGCTGGAGCGCGAGTCCGACAAGTCCATCGGCGGCAAGGCGGTCGAGGTGAAGGTGCTGCTGCTCGACGCGGCGAAGGGCTGGGCCGGGACCGACCGCTCCGCGTTCGGCGAAGAGTTCCCGAACCGCACGGAACTGTTCGGGTTCGACGCGGTGATTCTGGGCGACGTGGACCCGAAGCAGGTTCCCAAGTCCGGGCAGGCGCTCCGCGACCTCGCGGACTTCGTCAAGCAGAAGGGCGGAGGACTGCTGTTCCTCAGCGGCGAGCACGGCACGCCGGCCGCCTACGCCGACACGCCGTTGGCCGACGTGCTGCCCGTGGTGCCGAGCGACGCGCCGATGGTCGCCCGCGCCCCAGAGGAAACGCCCCTCACCGAGGAGTACCAGCCGAAGCTGACGCCCGCCGGCCGCATCCACCCGCTGTTCCGGTTCTCGTCGAACGAGGCCGAGTCCGCGCGCGTCTGGGGCAACCTGCGCCCGCTGTTCTGGTACGCGAAGGGCTACCGGCGGAAGCCGCTCACCAACGTACTCGTCACGCACCCGACGCGGCCGGCCGAGGGCGGCGGGCCGAACGAGAACCACCCGCTCGTGATCCAGCAGTTCGCCGGGGCCGGGCCGGTGCTGTTCTTCGGGTTCGACGACACGTGGCGCTGGCGGTTCCGGTCGGACGAGGAGCACTTCGACCGCTTCTGGATGCAGGCCGTGCGCGTGCTGTCGCGGTCGCGCGCGCGCCGGCCGGAACTGCACGTGCTGCCCAAGACCGAGTTCCGCCGCGGCGAGCGGGTGACGGTGCAGGTGCGGTACCCGATCGAAGCGCCCGCGCCGGCGGGCGGCGCGCCGGTGCGCGTGTCGGTAACGCGCGCGCCGCTCGCGAAGCCGGACGGCACGCCCGGCCCCGGCGCGACCGAGACCGCGACGCTGGTGCTGAACCGCACCCCGGACGCCGCCGCGGTCCAGTTCGAGGCCACGCTCCCGCGCGCCCCGGAGGGCGAGTACCGGTTCGAGATGATCGACCCCGAAGTGCCGGGTGGCCGGCCGTGGGCCACGGCCCGCGTGCTGCCGCCTATGAGCGAGCGCGAGCGCACCGAAATGAACCGCGCCGACCTCGTGGCCGCCGCCAAGATTTCCGGCGGCGAGTTCTACACGCTGGCGAACGCGACCGACGTGTTCAACGACCTGAAGAACCTCCAGCGCGTGCCGCTGAACCAGCCGTGCTCGCCGGTGCCGCTGTGGAACCAGCCCGCGGTGTACGGCCTGCTGATCGTGTTGTTGTTGGGCGAGTGGCTTTTGCGGAAGCGCGAGCGGCTGTTATGATGGGGCGTTACACAAACCGCGGCCCGCGCCGCGGCGTCGAATAACGGGAGCCGCTTGCGGCTTCGCGAGTTGTAACAACGGAGTGCGTTCGCATGGCCCTGCTGTTGCGCCCGCCGACCGAGCGCGAGGCGCTCCCGGATCAGCTCGCGGACCTCGGCCGCGCGCGCAAGCGGGTCGCGGTCGCGGCCGGGGTGTTCGCGCTCGTCGCCACGGCCGTTGGCATCGTCACGGTCGCCGGCATCCTCGACGCCGCCCTGCACCTCGGCCCGCTCGCCCGCGCTCTCGTACTCGTCCTGCTCCTCGTGTCGTGCGGCGTCGTGTGGGCGCGGGGCGTCGCGCGCGCGTTCCGTTACCGCACCGACGCGCTCTCGGTTGCGCTCGAACTGGAGGACCGCTTCCCGCTGCTCAACGACGCACTCGCGTCCGCGGTGTCGTTCCTCGGCACCAGCGACGAGGCCGCGGCCGGCGACCTGCGCCCGCCGCGCCCGAAGGGCGTGTCGAACCGGCTCACGGCCACCGCGGTGCGCGTCGCCGAGCGCAAGGCCGGGCGCGTCCCGCTCGACAGCATCGTGCCCACCGGCCGGTGCTGGCGCGCGTTCTGGCTGTGCTTCGCCGCGCTCGCCGTGGCCGTGCCCCTGAGCCTGTGGAACAGCGCGCGGGCCGCGACCGTGGTGGCCCGCATCGCCGACCCGTTCGGCGCGCACCCGTGGCCCACCAAGACCCGGATCGCGGTACTGTCGCCCGAACAGTTCCCGGCGCGCGTCGCGAAGGGCGAGCCGTTCGAGCTGAGGTTCGCGGTGCGCGGCCACTTGGTCGGTCCCGCCCGCGTGCAGGTCCGCGTCCACGGCGGCACCGAATCCGAAGAGGCGTTCCCGCTCGCCGCCAGTTCCGACCCGCGGCACGAGGGCGCGGCCGTCGTCACCGTGCGGTTCGACCCGGCGCGGGTGTCCAGTTCGTTCGCCGTGCGCGTCCTCGCCAACGACGCCGAGACCGACTGGCTCGAAGTCACCGTCGTGCCGCCGCCGCGGTTGGTGCCGCTCGACGGCCGCCCGTCGCCGCAGTTCCACGCCACGCCGCCCGCGTACACGAACATCGCGCCCGGCGAACTCGCGGCGGGCGCGGCCGTCATCGAGGTGCCGACCGGCACGGTGCTGAAGTTCCGCGCCGCCACCGACGTGAAAGTGAGCGCGGCCGTCCTCGTGCCGACCGACGACCGCAGCGCGGTGCTGAGCGCGGCCCCGCTCGCGTTCCTCGCCCACGCCGACCCCATCGCCGCAATCGCGGCGCAAGGGCTGGCCGACCGCGTCGCCGCCGACATCCCGGTGACGATCTCCGGCGACGGCACGCGGCTCAGCGCCGACTTCCTCCCGACCCTGCGCCGCGCCGACGGTCAGCCCACGACCTACGCGCTGAAGCTGACCGACGAAACCGGGCTGACGGGTACAGTCCACGTCAAGATTCTGCTGACCGCCGACCCGGTGCCGGTGGTCACGCTGGTGCGCCCGCAGCCGGGGTTCGACCCGCCCGTTCTGACGCCGACCGCGAGCCTGACCGTGCGCGCGACCGCGACGGACAACCAACTGTACGGCGTGCGCGACACGTTCATCGAGTACCGCGTCGGGCGCGACGGCCGCGCGCAGCGGCTGTTCCTGAGCCGCGTGCCGAACGTGTCGGTGCCCGCGATCGCGGGGCTGACCGGCGCGGCCCCGGTCGCGCACCTGCCGCAGTCGCCCGTCGTCGAGGTGGCCCGCACGGTGCCGGTGGCCGCGTTCCTGCGCGACGACGGCACCCCCGTGCGCGAGGGCGACCTGCTCATCGTCCGCGCGGCGGCCGACGACTGGGACGACGTGAACGCGCTCAAGGGGCCGGGCCGCAGCGTCGCGGAGATGGAGGTTCGCGTCGCGTCCGCGGAGGCCATCGAGGCGTGGCTGCAAAAGGAACTGGCCGGGTTCCGCCCCGAACTCGTGCGCCTGCGCGAGCAGCAGCGCGAGGCCAAACAGAAAGTGCTCGACGTGGCCCCGCTGCCGGGCGGCGCGGTCTCCGCGGCCGACCGCGACAAGCTCGTCGCCGCCGAACAGATTCAGAAGCAGGTGCGCGGCAAAGTGGGCGACGCCCGCGACGGCCTCCGCGCGCGGGCCGAGTTGCTCCGCGCCACGGTCGCCGCCAACGGGCTGCCGAAGTCGCCCACCACCGACCGCGTGGACGTGGTCGCCACCGAGCTGGGCCGTACCGCGGACCGCGACCTCGGCACCGCGGAGCAGCACCTCGCCGACGCCAAGCAGCTCGCCAGCCAGCCCCCGCAACCCGGTCAGGAGGGGCCGCTCGCGGACCACTTGCGGCGCACCGCGCGGCACCAGAAGAACGTCGAAGACACCGCGACCGCGCTCCTCGACCTGCTGTCGCAGTGGGGCGGGGCCGGCGAGATCCGCGGCGAGGCCCGCGCGCTGCGCGACTCGATCCTGCGCCAGCTCGCGGCCAACGAGCGCCTCAAGGAACTCGTGAAAGAAGGGAAGCTGAAGCCGACCGAGGCCGAGCAGCGCGAACTGGACCGGGCCGCGGACAAGGCCGACCAAGCCGCGACCCAAGCGAGCGAGCTGATCGCGCGGGCCGCGAAGCTGGCCGGGGCGAAGGACACGCAAGTCGCCGACCTGCGCGCGCAAGCCGACGCGAAGGACGCGCAAGCCACGGAACTGCGGCTGCGGGCCGCGGACACGACCAACCCGGTCGAGAAGTCGGCGCTGGCCGCACAAGCGGACGGCGCCGCCGCGACCGCCGCCGACCTGCGGGCGCAGGCCGACCGCGCCGCGGCCGAGGCCGCCGCGCTCCGCAAGGGCATCACCGCGGCCGAGGGCGACGACCTCCCGGCCGACCTGCGCCGCGCCGCCGACCGACTCCGCAAGAACCAGCAGAGCGCCGCCGGCGACCTCATGCGCGGCGCGGTCAAGCGCCTCGACGGGCTGGCCGGGGCGCTCGCCGAGACCGACCCGGACGCGGCCCCGGAACTCGCCAAGAAACCCAAAGCCCTCAAAGGCGCGGCCGACCAACTCGACGCGCTCGCGAACGCGCAAGAGGAACTGCGCAAGCGGGCCGAGGCCGCGGCCAAGATCACCGACCCGCAGAAGCGGCAGGACGCACTGAAAGAGCTGGCAAAGGAACAGGATCAGTTGATCGAGCGCGGGCGCGAACTGCTCCAGAAGTTGACCCGCGACCGGGCCGACGACGCGGCCCGCGACACCCGCACGGCCCTCGACCGCATGGAGGCCGCGCGCGACGACCTCGAAAAGGGAATGAACCCCAACCGCGCGCAGGCCGACGCCGTGGAGAAACTCGACGCGGCCCGCGACCGCCTCGACACCGCGGCGGCGCAGGCCGGGCGGCAGCTTTCCGACGAGAAGCGCCGCAAGCTCGCCGATCAGGTGAAGGCGCTCATCGAGCGCCAGCGGGCCGCGGTCGCGGAGGCCAAGCGCGTTCACGCCGAGGTCGCCCGCGCGAAGGGCTGGGACCGCGCGCTGCTCACCAGCTACTCCGACCTCGAATCGGTACGCGAGAAGGAAATCGCCGTCGAGGTGCGCAAGCTGGGCGAAACCGAGTTCGCCCCGCTGCCGGTGTTGGCGCGGCTGCTGCGCGACTCGGCCGCGGCCATCGACCTCGCGTGCGAGCGCGTGAAGGCCCGGTGCGACAGCGCCGACCTCGGCGCGTTCGACCCCGAACTCGAAGCGAACTCGGACCGCAAGGTGCTGCGCCCGATGGAACTCGCCCTGCGCCGACTCGAACAACTCGCCGACGCGCTCAAGCCGGACGACCCGAAGAAGGGGCCGAACGCGGGCACCGGCAACAAGGGACCGAACCCCGGCGGCGGGAACAACCCCGGCGCGAACCCCGGCGGGGCCGGCGGCGGCCAGCAAGACGTCATCCCGCCTCTCGCGCAACTAAAGGTGCTGCGCGCGCTGCAAGCCGAACTGAACGAGCGCACGGCGCAGTTCGCCAAGGACCACCCGGACGTTACTAAACTGACCAACGACGAGAAGGCCGAGTTGAAGGAACTCGAAGACGCCCAGCGCGAGATCACCGAACTGTTCGAGAAGATGGCACAGTTGTTCGATAAGGACAAGAAGGACGCGAAGAACGAGATGCCGCCCGCGCCGCCCAAAGAAATGAACCCGGCGAAGGAGAACCCGTAATGCGCGCCGCTTCCCTGATGCTGTTCGCCGCGGCCGTGGTCGGGCCGGCCGGCGAAGCCGCCCGCGCGCAGCTCCCGGTCGCGCCGGCCCCGCGGCCCATCCGCCCGGACGGGACCCGCGACCCGGCCCCCGCGCCCGATGCCCCCGCGAAGGCCGAAGACCCGGCCGCCGTGGTCGAGCGCATCATCAAGAACTCGAAGGACGTCGGCGACCGCCTCGAAAAGAAGGACGCCGGCACCGACACGCGCGGCACACAGGACCGGATTCTCAAGGACATCGACGCGCTGATCAACCGCCAAGAGAACCCGCCCCCGCCCAAGCCCGACCAGAACAAGGATAAAGACAAGGAGAAGGACAAGAACAAAGACCCGATGATGAAGGACATGCCGCCGCCGATGATGGGCGACATGCCCAAGGACAAGATGGGCATGGGGATGGGCAAGGACGGGATGCCGATGACCGGGATGAACGACCCGCCGCCGATGCCGATGGGCGGCCCGATGCGCAAGCCGCGTATGGACCAGCCGATGGACGACGGCAAGAAGGATCAGGGCGACCCCAAGCCGGACCCGAAGCCCGGCCCGGACAAGAAGCCCGCGGAGCCGAAGGACACGAAGGGTCAACCGGGGGCCAACGCCGGCAACCCGGACGGCAAGGGCGGCAAGCCGGCCGGCTCGCTCCCGGTCAACGACGACGTGGCGAAGGAAGTGTGGGGCCACCTGCCCGACAAGCTCCGCCAGCAGATGACGCAGTACTACAAGGAAGACGTGATGCCCAAGTACGCGGAGCTGCTGAAACTGTACTACTCGTCGCTGTCGGAAAAGGGCCAACCGCGGAAGTGAGCGCGCGGCGAAGCTCGTGTTCGTGGTGCTCGTGTTCGTAGTGATCGTGTTCGTAGTGACCCGCTTCAGCGGGTCGCGGGGCCAGCGATCTTCGCGGGCGCTTACCGGGCGAAGACCCGCTGAAGCGGGTCACTACGAGCACCAGAACGCCTTCAGAGGTTCCCTCATGCCTGACCTCAGCGTATCCCGGCGCGACGTGTTCCGCGCGGCGGCGACCGTCGGCGCGACGGTCGGGGCGAGCTGGTTCGGCCACGCCCAGCCCATCGGGGCGAACGCGCTGCGCCCGGACAATGGCGCGGAGTTCATCACCGCGGACACCCAGTCGGCCATCGACCGGGGCCTCTCGCACCTCGCACAAGGGCAGGGCGCGGACGGCGCGTTCACCGACCGCGCCGGGGGCACCGCGTCCGGCATCACCGGGCTCGGCGGGCTGGCCCTCATGGGCGCGGGGCACCAACCGGGCCGCGGCAAGTATGGCAAGAACGTGTCGGCCGCGCTCGACTACATGCTGAAGCTCGGCACCGGGGCCGGCGCGCGCGCGGGGTTCCTGAGTGCCAACGAGGGCGGGTTCGGCGGGCGCACGGGGCCGAGCGCGATGTACAGCCACGGGTTCGCCAGCCTGTTCCTCGCCGAGGTGTGCGGGATGACCCCGGACCCGGCCCGGCAGAAGAAGGTGCGGGCCGCGCTCGAACAGTCCACCGCGTTCTCGGTCGCGGCGCAGAACAAGGAGGGCGGGTGGCGGTACGAGCCGGGCGCGGCGTTCGCCGACGTGTCGGTCACGGTGGCGTACATGATGGCCCTGCGCGCGGCCCGCAACGCCGGGGTGTTCGTCCGCAAGAGCGTAGTGCGCAACGGCGCGGAGTACATCCGCGGGTGTCAGGCCGCGGACGGCGGGTTCACGTACTTCAAGGGGCAGGGGTTCTCGGCGTTCGCGCGCACGGCCGCGGCCATCGTGGGGCTGTACAGCGCGAGCGTGCCCGAGGACGACGAGGTGAACGGCAAGGCCATCGACCGCGGCCTGCGCTACCTCCAGCAGTTCACACCGGGCCGGCAGTTCAACCAGCGCGAGATCCCCGCGCAGCACTACTACTACGGCCAGTACTACGCGGCACTGGCCATGTGGACCGCGGGCGGCGACTACTGGCGCACGTGGTTCCCCGCGGTGCGCGACGACCTGCTCGCCCGCGCCCGCGCCAACGGCGGCGTGTGGAGCGACCAGTACCACGGCTCGGCCTACGCCACCGCCATGAGTCTGATCGTGCTCCAACTCCCGAACAACTACCTGCCGATCTTGCAGAAGTGACCGCCCGTGTTCGTAGTAACCCGCTTCAGCGGGTCGGGGCGCGAGGGCGCTTCGCGTTCGCGCACTGCGCTATGACCCGCTGAAGCGGGTTACTACGAACACGGGCCGCCTACGGCGACGGGGCTCCGGACGGCGCTTGCGCCGGTGCGTCGCCCTCGGGCGGCGGCTCGTCGGGCGGCCGGTCGTGGTGCCGGCCCGTCACCTTCTCCACCACCTTTTCCACCACGTGGGCCGCGGCCACCGCGGGCTTGGCGATGATGTCCGGCACGTGCGGCGCTTCGCCCGTCGAGACGTGCCGGCTCAGCAGGTACTTCTGGATCAGCGCCCCCGCGACCCCCGACAGCACCGCCACCGCCACCAGCGACTGGTACTCCTTCACCGTTTTGAAGATCACGAGCATCTGGTCGGTCAGCGAGTACGAGAGCCAGAACAGCAGGTTGACGAGCGGGATGGCGTAAATGGCGTCGGCGAGGAGGAACCGCCCGACCGGGACGCGGAGCACACCCGCCATGATGAAGATGGGCGTGCGGATGCCGGGCAGCATGCGCGCGCCGAGCAGCACCCAGATGCCGCGCTCCGCGAAGTTCTTCTCGATCTGGGCCTGCTTGTCCACGGGCACGAGCTTGCGGCGCACGAACCCGATGTTGAGCAACCGGTGGCCCCAGATGCGGCCGATGCCGTAGAGGACGCCGTCGCCGATCACGACGCCGGCGATCACCACCGGCAGCATGACGTACCAGCGGAGCGTGGTGTCTTCGTGGCCGACCATGATGCCGGCGAAGATGACCGGCAGCTCTTCCGGGATCGGGAACCCGAACCCGGCCGCGAGCAGGGTCGCGAACACGCCGAGGTACCCGTAGCCTTCAACGAACTCGCGCATCGTGCGACCCGTGGGGCGGTGACGTACCCAGACAACCTACCGCCCGTCGCGGGCCGTGGGCAGAGGGAACCGGGCGGAAGCGTGCCGGCGCGCCGGTCTGGTTTCGGGCACACCGAGCGGGTACGCTGAACGGCGGAAGTGACACATGGCCGCGAAAGCGCCCCCGCGCCCGAACCGCCCGTTCCGGTTCACGCGCGCGCAGTACTACCGCTAGGAGAACTCGGCTTCTTCGACGGCACGCGCGTCGAACTCATCTTCGGCGAGGTGGTCGAGATGAGTCCGATCAACTGGTCGCACGTTCTCGCGTGCCGCAAAACGGCCGAACTGCTGGCGCGCATCTTCGCGGGCGCGGCGTGGATCGGCAGCGGCGGTCCGCTCAACCTCGCGCATAGCGAGCCGGAACGCGGAGGTCGCGGTCTACGCTGGGAAGATTGAGAACTACACCGACCACCCGACCACGGCGTTACTTGTCGTGGAAGTCTCGGCCACGACACTCGACTACGACCTGACGACGGAGGCGGAACTGTACGCGACGGCGGGCATCGCGGAGTACTGGGTGCTGGACGTGGAGGGGCGCGCGCTGCACGTGTTCCGCGAACCCGAACCGTTGCCAACCGGCCTCGGCGCGACCGCGTACCGCGTTCGCACCACGCACGCGCCCAGCGCGAGCGTGACGTCGCTGGCCGCGCCGGGCGCGGCCGTTCCCGTTACCGACCTGTTGCCCTAGCGCTCGCGGCGGCGGAACACGTCGGCCATCAGGTTGTCGATGGGGCAGAACTGGTCCGTCAGCACGAGGCCCGGTTCGCGGTCGGTGTAGGTCTTCAGCAGGGCCGGATCGACCAGTTTGGTGTACACGAACGGCTTCGGGGCGATCCCGGTGGGGCCGAACCGGGCCGCGGTCGCCGGCCCCGCACCGGGCACCGGCACCTCGCCGGCCGCGAACGTGCTCAGCGGCAGGCGCGTGTCCGGCATCGCCTTGCGCACGGCGTTTTCGAGCGCCGCGTGCGAGAACGCCGTGTTCGAGGCGTAGATCACCAGTACGTGTCGCTCCTCGTGCCACAGTTTCGCGCGCGCGTGCTCCATCGGGTCCGGCACGCGCAGCATCACCACGTTCTCGGCCGGGTACGTCTTCGCCAGCGTCGCCATCGCCGCCTTCCACAGCTTCCCGTCGGCGACCGAGTCGATGATGGTGAGCAGGTACACGCCGTCCGGCTTCAGCACGGCCTTCACCGCGTCGTTGTACTCTTTGGTCATCAGGTGGGCGGGCACCGAGAGGTCGTTCACCGCGTCCTGAATCACGAGGTCGTAGCCGCCCGGCGCGGCGCGCTCGGCCACGAACTGCCGGCCGTCCATGTGAATGGGGTTCAGCTTCGGGTGCCGCTCAAGTCCCAAGTGTTCGAACGCCACCTGCGTGACCTTCGGGTCGATCTCGACCACGTCCACCTGCACGTCGGGGAGCTGCGCGTTCACGTACCGCGGGAACGTGTACCCGCCGCCGCCGATCACCAGTACCTTCGCGTCCGGGTTCGCGGCCCGCGCGGCGCGCGTGAGTTCGACCTGCGTGAACTCGTGCGTGTAGTACAGGAACAGCGGGTCGTAGGGGTCCACCACCGAGTGCATGAGTTTGTCGAGGTTCAGGGCGCGCGCGGCCTCGTGACCGAACACCCCGGCGCGGGTCACTTTGATCGTGTAGTAGTTCGACTCGACCTTCACGAGGTACTCGTCGCTCTGGTCGCGGTTGGTGAGGATGAACCCGCCGGTGATGCCGCCGAGGACGACGCTGAACAGGTACAACAGCGGGTTGTTGTCCCACACCTTCGCGGCCAGCAGGCTCGCGCCGCCGACGACCAGCGACGCGGCGAGGATCGTCTGGTACATGCCGAGTGCGGACAGCAGCACGTAGCCGGCGGCGAACGTGCCGACGATGGCCCCGACCGTGCTCCACGCGTACACGCGCCCGGCCACGCGCCCGGCGTGACTCACGTCGGGCACCGCGAGCCGGATCACCTGCGGCGACACCAGCCCGAGTGCGAACATCGGCAGGAAGAACAGGCTGAACGTCCAGCCCATGACCTGCGTGATCGGGCCCCAGTCGTGGAACGCCTTGAATCGTGTCACGAGGGCCATCGCCACGAACATGAACACGGTGGCGGCGGCGGCGAAGCACAGCGTCGCGGCCAGCGCGTACCGCGGGTTGAAGGTGGAGCCGGGCCGGTTCACGCGGTCGGCGAGTTGCCCGCCGGTGAAGTTCCCCAGCGCGGTGCCCGCGAGCATCACGCCGATGATCCCGGTCCACGTGAACAGCGACACGCCGAGTTGCATCGCCAGCACGCGCGACGCCGTCAGTTCGAGCGTCATGCCGCAGAAGCTCGACAGGAACACGACCAAGTAGGCGATGCGAATGTCGGTGAAGGCGTGGGGGTTGAGAGAACCTACCCCCCCCTGCCCCCCCTCCCTGAAGGGAGGGGGAGAGTCAGACATTGGCGCATCGGAAAGGTCATTGGCGCGTGACGATTCTTGCCCCCCCCTCCCTTCAGGGAGGGGGGATGGGGGGGTAGGTTCTTGCTTTCGCACCACGACCTGCGACACGACCGCCAGCAGTACCAACACCCCTGCGGACACGATCACCAGCGTGTTGATGGTGAACGTCGGGATCAGGTAAAACCCGGTGACGTAGTTGCCCAGCAAGCAGCCGAGCGTGCTGAGCGCGAAGATTAACCCGGCGACGCGGCCCGTGTGCGACACGTCGGGCAGACCGAGTTTGATCGCCAGCGGGGTGAGCAGGCTCAGCACGAACCCCGCGGGCAGGCACAGCGCCGCGGCCAAGAGCGGGATGCGCGGGCCGAGCGGCAGCGCCTTGTGCAGCCCGGTCGAACTCAGGATCAGCGGGAACACGAGCATCCACAGCGCCGCGACCGCGCCCAGCGCGAGCAGCGCCGCGAGCGTTCGCGGGGTCGGGTAACGGTCGGCCAGTTTCCCGCCGAAGCCGTTGCCCAGCGCGATGCCGGTGAGGAACACGCCGATGATCGACGTCCACGTTTCGAGGCTGGAGCCGATGAACGGCGCGAGCAGCCGCCCGGCCACCAGTTGCAGCACCAAGAGCGCCGCGTTCGCGCAGAAGATGACGGCCCCGACGCCGACGAGACGGCCGAACGGCAGCGGAACCGAAGCGGGAACGGTGGTACTCATGGTCCGTTTATCAAGGTGGTGGCGCGGGCGCGGATGAACGCAAGGCTACGTTTCAACCCGCCTTGCGGCTATCGGGTTCCGCCAATGCGATAAAATGGAAACGTACAACGCGCGTAGCCGCGACCCGAAGGGGCGCGCGGCGCGAGTCACCCACACACGAAACACCAACTATGGCTTCCCGCTTCGTCGTCGGCATCGACCTCGGCACTACGAACTGCGCGCTGGCCTTCGTGGACACGGTCGCGGGCAAGGACGCGAAGGTCACGCCGTTCCCCATCGCGCAAGTGGTCGCGCAAGGCGCGGTCGAAGACCGGCCGCTGTTGCCGTCGTTCCTGTACCTCCCCGGCGACGGCGAGCAACCGGCCGGGGCGCTCAAACTGCCGTGGGACTCCAAACGTGACTATGCCGTCGGCGAGTTCGCCCGCGTGTTCGGGTCGCAGGTGCCGACGCGCCTCGTCGCCAGCGCGAAGTCGTGGCTGTGCCACCCCGACGTGGACCGCAAAGCGCCGATCCTGCCGCACCGCGCGCCCGATACCGGCGCGCGGAAGGTGTCGCCGGTCGATGCCACGACGCGCTACCTGAAGCACATCGCGGAGGCGTGGAACCACACGCACGCGGGCAAAGACGCCGCGAACAAGCTCGAAGCGCAGGACATCGTGCTAACGGTGCCCGCGTCGTTCGACGCCGCGGCCCGCGAGTTGACCGTCGAGGCCGCGCGCGCCGCCGGGTTCGAGCACCTCACGCTGCTCGAAGAACCGCAGGCCGCGTTCTATGCGTGGCTCGACCGCACCGGCGACGACTGGCGCAAGCAGGTCGGCGTGGGCGAAATGGTGCTGGTCGCGGACGTGGGCGGCGGCACCACCGACTTCACGCTGATCGAAGTGGGCGAAGAGGGCGGCAACCTCGCGCTCACGCGGCTCGCGGTCGGCGATCACTTGCTGCTCGGCGGCGACAACATGGACCTCGCGCTCGCGTACTCGGTCGCGCAAGCGCTGAGCGCAAAGGGCACGAAGCTCGACGCCGGGCAGATGCTCCAACTCACCTACGCCTGCCGCAACGCGAAGGAAGAGCTGTTCACGCGGCCCAAGCTCCAGAGCGCCCCGGTCACGGTGCTGGGCAAGGGCCGGAGCATCGTCGGCGGGTCGATCAAGCACGACCTCGCCCGCGCCGATCTCGAAAAGGTGCTGGTGGACGGCTTCTTCCCCGACTGCCCGCGTGACGCCGCGCCCGCGACCGGGCGCGTCGGTGGTCTGGCCGAACTCGGCCTGCCCTACGTCTCCGACGCCGGCATCACGCGCCACCTCGCCTCGTTCCTCTCGCGCCAAGCGGAGGCACTGGCGAACCGCGCGAGCGCCGCGAAAAAGAAGCCCGCCGCGAGTGCGAGCGTGCCCGGCGCAATTCTCTTCAACGGCGGCGTGTTTAAGGGCGACGTACTCCGCAACCGCTTGATCGGCGTGCTGGGCGCGTGGGCCAAGAGCGCGAAGGCCGACGCCACGCGCGAACTGCCCGGCGCGGACCTCGACCTCGCGGTCGCGCGCGGCGCGGCCTACTACGGTCTCGTGAAGCGCGGCAAGGGCGTGCGCATCCGCGGCGGCACGGCCCGGAGCTACTACATCGGCGTAGAAACGAACATGCCCGCAGTGCCCGGCTTTGCCCCGCCGATCAAGGCCATCTGCGTGGCCCCATTCGGCATGGAAGAAGGGAGCGAGTCCGACATTCCCAGCTACGAAGTCGGCGTTAGGGTCGGGACCGAAGCCGAGTTCCGTTTCCTCGGCAGCACCGTCCGCCGCGACGACGCCGCGGGCACGGTAGTGGAAGACTGGCAGGGCCAAGTCGACGAACTCGCGCCGGTGAAGACGACGCTGGAAGCCAAGGGCACCACCGCCGGCGGGCAGGTGGTCCCCGTTCACCTTCACAGCAAGGTCACGGCCGTGGGCCAACTGGAACTGTGGCTCCAATCCCGCGACGGCAAACAGAAGTGGAAGCTGGAGTTCAACGCCCGCGAGGGTAAGTGAGGCAAACGCATGACCCATCCCACTTGGCTGATCGAAGCGGACGTTTACGGTTCTGAAATCGAACCTCTTGTCGCTGAGATTCGGCGGCAAGGGATGGCTTGCCGTTACGTGACCTACCGCGAGATCGTGAAGGGACCGGCTCCTCTCCCACCCGGTTCGTGCGCCATTGTGTACGGAACGTACCCAACTGTACGGCACGCGATGCTCAGACTCGGTTGGAGGCCGGGCGGGTGGTGCTCGTCCGAGAATCTCGACTGCGCCGCCTACTACCCGCACTTCGCCCCGTTCCTTCTGAACCAACAACACGAGATCATCGCCGGGGTGGACGCGATCCGCGAGAAGGAACGGCTGTTCCGGCTGTACGGCAACCACGGGTGCGTATTCGCTCGGCCGACGAGTGTTCACAAGCTGTTCGTCGGTCGGCTCATCGCAGAAAGCGCTTTCGAGACGGCCCTCGCGCCCACGCGGTACGACCCCGAAACGAAGATCGTCGTTGCGAAGCCGCGGGTGAGTTCCGACTTGTCGAATGGAACAGCTTCAGTTGCTCGTGGCTTTATGCGTGCGACCCAACTCGCGTGGTCGAGGTGGCATCACGATTCGCGTCCTCTGCCGGGTCGTGTTAGCGGGCTATCACGCCACAGCCCAGATCGCATCGCACAAGCCACCGTTCCACACGAAACCGCATCACACGCGGGGTTGCCCCGCGCGCCCACCGACACCGACACTATCACTGCCGCCGCGGGCTTGTCTCTGCGCGAAGCCGTCAGCGCCCACAACGGCACGCTCGCGCTCGGCCAACTGACCGCCGCGGAGTAGGCGGCGCCCGTCGGTGTCGTCACGGCGTCCGACGCGGCTCTCCTTCGGCGTGTGGCCGACGGTGCGAGTTACGACGAACTCGCTGCCGAGTCCGCGTGCCCGGCGGGAACACTGAAGGCGCGGGCCTGCCGCGCGCGCAAGGCGATTCGACTGAGCGGGTCCGACACCGCGAAGCGGCTCGCATGTGAACAGCAGTACGAGTGATCCAAAGAGGCCCATGCGCTCAGAACTTCACCCGGTTGCCGAAGGCCGCGGCGAGGGCGTTGAGTTCTGCCGCGGCGAGGCCGCAGTCGGTGAGGATCAGTTTCGTCAGGCCGGGGAAGGTCGAGCCCGCGAGCGCGGCGGCCCCGGCCTTACCGATGGTGTTGTCTGACTGGTTCCGCACCTTTACCCGCGCGGCCGCGCCGTCGTTGCGCAGCGGGTTGTCGGTCGGGTCGAGGCGGCGCAGCGTGCCGGGGTCGAACCCGCCGACGAGGGCCGGCACCTCTACCGGCGCGAGCCGCGGACTCAGGCGACGCGGGCCGCGGGGACCGGCCACACCACCTGCCGCGTGACCGCGTCCGGGTCGTCGCCGCCGCGCGTTTCGAGGAGCACCGTGGCCCGGTGCAGCGCGCTCAGGCGGGTCAGAACGGCGGTCACGAGGCGCAGGGCCGCGTGCGGGTCGGCGACCGCGTCCACGGTCACGCTCATGCGCCCGCTCTCGGTGCGGCCCCGCGCGCACTCGCCCGCGCCCGCGGCCGCCAGCGCCGCGGACAGCTCCCGCTCCAGTTGGGTCCGCAGGTCGAAGTCGGCGTCGGTGCCGAGCGTGCCAGTAACGGGGAATTGAACGACGAGCGCGTACGCCATTGCGAGTCCCTCCGAAACGGGCGCGAGTCACAGGTGAAGATACGCGGTCGGCGGCGTGAAGAACAGGCTCAGACCAGCAGTTCGGCCCGGCGCGCCGGGGGCAGTTGCGCGAACGCGCGGGCCGCGTCGTCGAGCGCCTCGCGCAGCACCCGGCGCTCTTCCGCGCAGCGCGAGGCGTGGCGCGTCGGCGGGAGCCGGTTGTACCAGTCGTCGGGCAGCACCGAGACTCGCAGCTCCTCTTCGCGGTTCTTGTACCCGGCGAGGTACCGCTCGTTCAACCACACCCACACGCCGGCCCCGCGCCACAGTGTCGGGGCGACGCGCCGCAGGCCCATCGCGCGGTACCCCGCCGCGCGCTCGTCGCCGCGCTCGTCGAGCCAGTCCGCGAACACCAGCCGCAGGTGCCAGTCCCGCGGCTCCGCGGCCAGCGCGGTGTGAAAGTCGTCCTCGGTGGTCATGCGGTCCTCACGGCAGCGCGAAGGTGACGCTGGCCCAGAAGCTCTCCCAGTCCGCGGGCGGGTTCGGGTTCTTCTCGGCCACGCGCCGCATGTGAACCCCGCGGACGACCCACGGCCCGGCCTTCGGCAGCTTCAGCTCCGCCTTGCCGTCTTTGTCGGTGGTCGCGGTCGCGGTTGTCAGGGTGTCGCCGGCCCGGTGGTGCGCGACCAACTTGAACCCGGCTAGCGGCTTCCCCTCGAACTCGACGCGCACCGGTAGTTCGTCACCGGCCTTGAGCGCGTACGGGTTCTTCAGCGGCACGATCTCCAACACCTGCCCCAGCGGTTCGGTGGGCGCGGCGTCCGGCTTGCCGCCGCCGTGAATAACGGTCTTCAGGCACCGGCGGTAGCGCTCCTTGCCGTCGGCGTCGGCTTCGCCGGCCGCGGCCCGCGCCGTCACGATCTCATCCAACCCCTCTTCTTTCAAGTACGCGGTGAACTTGTCCGCTTTGAGCGTGATGCCCGACCAGTCACGGTCCACGCGCAGCACCGCGGACCCGGTGCCCGGCATGTCGAACGCGAACGCCGGCTTCGTGCCGTTTTTGGCCTCGGAGATTTGCGCCGCGCCTTTCGCGGTGACGAGCCGCACGAGCGGCGTCTTCTTGGCGGAGTACGCGACCTCCTGTTCCGGCTTGAAGTGCTCGCCGACGAACAGGCGCACCGGCACGCTGGCCCGGTCCTTCGGCGTGTACGTCTCCGGCACGAGCCAGTAATCGTGCGCGCCCGCGGGCGCGGCGAGGAGCAGAACGGCGAGCGCGGCGGCACGGGTCATGGGGGTTCCGGGTGTAGCGGGCGGGGCGGCGCTTCTTTATGCTATCCGAACGGAGCCCGCGTTCGCCGGAGCCTTGTGCATGAACCGTCCCGAGTCGGAGTCCGGGTCCCACGCCGTGCCCGCCGATTGGACCAGCGCCCACTCGGCCGACGGCAGCGGCACCGCTCCGGCCGGCGCGCGCGCCGACGGCCTCCCGGCCGCGCTCGCCGGGTACCGCATCGACGGGCTTCTGGGCACCGGCGGCATGGGGCTCGTCTACCGCGCGCACGACCCGCGCGCCGACCGCGCGGTCGCCCTCAAGACCATGCGCCCGGAACTGGTCAGCCAGCCGGGGGCCGTCGAGCGGTTCCTGCGCGAGGCCCGCGCCGCCGCCAAGGTGCGCCACGACAACGTCATCGAAATCTGGCAGGTGGGCGAGGACGCCGGCGTCCCGTTCATCGCCATGCCCGTACTCGACGGCGAACCGCTCAACAAGTGGCTCGAGCGCGAGCCGGTCCCGCTGCTGGGCGTCGCCCTCAAGGTGGGGCGCGAGACCGCCGACGGGCTGGCCGCGGCCCACGCCCACAAGCTGGTTCACCGCGACATCAAGCCCGCGAACCTGTGGATCGAGGGCGAGCGCGGGTCCGACGACCTCGGCAAGAAGTTCCGCCGCGTCAAGGTACTCGACTTCGGGCTGGCGCGCCCGGCCGAGGGCGACACGCAGCTCACCGGCACAGGGGGCGTTCTGGGCACGCCCGCGTACATGAGCCCAGAACAGGCCCGCGGCGATAAGATCGACCACCGCAGCGACCTGTTCAGCCTCGGCGTGGTGCTGTACCGCATGACCACCGGCGCGGCCCCGTTCGCCGGCGCGACGGTCATGGCCGTGCTCACCAGCCTCGCCGTCGTCACCCCGCCCGCGCCGCACGCCCTGAACCCGGACCTGCCCCCGGCCCTCTCCGACCTCATCATGCGGATGTTGGAGAAGGACCCGGAGAAGCGCCCCGCGAGCGCGGCCGAGGTAGCCGCCGCCCTGCGCGAGATCGCCAAGCAGCGCAAGGCCGCGCCCGCGCCCGGCGGCGCATCGGGCGCGGCGCTCGACAGCGTCCCGATGGCCGCGAGCGTGTCGCAGAGCCTTCCGGTCGTGGTGCACCCCCAGCCGCAGCCGCCGTCGGCGGTGCGCCCGGAGCACAACCCGTTCACGGAACTGCAAGCCACCGAACTGCCCGCGCCGTCCGGCGAAGTGGCGAAGCCCGCCCCGCGCCCGGCGCGCCCGGCGCGCCCGGCGCGCGCCGCGCGGACCTCGCGCGGGGTGTGGCTCGCGGTCGGCGGCGCGTGCCTGCTCGCCGCGGTCGGCGCGGTCGTCGCGATCCAGTTCCTCCAGAAGAAGCCCGACCCCGCCCCGGACGAGACCGCGAAGGACACCCCGAAGCCGAACCCCGGTCCCGTGCCGCCGAAACCGAAGGAGTACACCCAGCGCGAGGTCGCCGAGTGGGTGCTGTCGGTCGGCGGCAAGGTGACGATCAAGACCGCGACCGGCGAGCGGGAACTCGTGGCCCCGGCATCCGCGCCCGCGGGGCCGTTCACCGTGACCGCCGTGGACCTCAACAACTGCGCCGGGGTCACGGACGACGACCTGAGGCGCTTCGCCGCGCTCCCCCTCACCAGCCTCACGGCGCACAACACCAAGATCGGCGACGCCGGCCTCGCGCACCTGAAGGGCATCACCGCGCTCACGTGGCTGTCGCTCGCCGATACAAGGGTCACCAACGAGGGGCTGAAGCACCTCGCCGGCTTGAAGCTGACCGGCCTCACCCTCGACGGCACGGACGTAACCGGCGGCGGCCTCGCGCCCCTCGCCGGGCTGACCGAACTCGAGACCCTCTCGTTGAACCGCACCAAGGTCGATAGCGCCGCGGTGCCGCACCTCGCCGGGCTTGCCAAGCTCAAGGTGCTCTACGCGACCGGCACGGAGCTCAGCGACGACGGGGCGAAGCAACTCGGTGCGGCCCCGCGCAACTGCCGCGTCGTGCGCGACAACTCCGACCGGGCCGCGGCGCTGTGGGCGTTTACGGTCGGCGGGAAGGTGACGATCCACGACGGCAATACCCCGAACGCCAGCGTCAACCGCGCCGCCGACCTACCCGCGGGGCCGTTCGTGCTGTCCAAACTCGACTTCACCGCGCGCGGCGCGTCGGTGAATGATGTGGGGTTGACCAAGCTCGAAGGGCTCACGGCGCTAACGTACCTGAACATCTCCGGCTCGCCCGTCACCGACGCCGCGATGGTGCCCGTGGGCAAGGTGCGGTCGCTCGTCACCCTTGACATCAAGAACACTGCGATCACCGACGCCGGCCTCGAACACCTCGCCACCCTGACGAAGCTCACCGTCCTGTTCGCTACGGACACGAAGGTGTCCAAGCCGGGCGTGGAAAAGCTGGCGAGGGCGCTCCCGAAGTGCCGAATCAGTTGGGCCGGTGGCACGGTCTCGCCACAGGGCCGGGCCCGCGCCGCGGCGGAGTGGGCGTTCTTCGTCGGCGGCAAGGTCACGGTCGCCACCGGCGGCGCGCACCGGGTCGTCGCCAACGCCGGCGACCTCCCGAACGGCGACGCCTTCACGATCCAGAAGTTCGACCTCGGCGTGAACCAGAAAGTCACCGACGCCGGACTCGCCAACCTCACTGACCTGAACGTCCTGTTCCTCAACAGCACTCCGGTCACGGACGCGGGCCTCGCCCACCTGAGCGACCTGACGGGCCTCACGGAGCTGTCGCTGAACAACACCGCCGTCGGCGACGCGGGACTAAAGCACCTGCACGGTCTCACCAACCTGCGCGTCGTGTACGCGACGAAAACGAAGGTGACCGCGGACGGGATCGCGGCCCTCGCCAAGGCGCTGCCGGACTGCACCATCTACAGCGATAGCGGGGTCGTCGAGCCGAAGTTGATCGACAACCGCGCGGTCGCGGAGTGGGCCCTCGCGAACGGCGGCACCCTCACGCTCCGCCAGCGCGACGGGACCCCGCAGCACGTCAACGCCAAGAACTTCCCCAAAGAGGGCGCGGTCGTGATCCTGCGCCTCGAGCTCGGCGCGTGCAAGGAGGCGACCGACGCGAACCTCGCCAAGCTCCGCGGGCTGCACGAACTCACGCAGCTCCACCTAGCCGCTACCCCCATGACCGGGGCCGGGCTCGCGAACCTGAAAGGTCTGAAGAGGCTGACCCGCGTGTACGTCAACGGCACACGGGTCGGCGACGACGGGGCCGCGCACCTCGGCGCGATGCCGTGGCTCGAGCACCTCGACCTCGGCGGCACGGAGATCACCGACGACGGCCTGAAGCACATCGGCAAACTGAAGAACCTCACGCAGCTCACGCTGCCGGGGAAGAACACCACGGACGCGGGGCTGGCCCACCTCGCCCCGCTGACCGAACTCGAATGGCTCGGCCTCCACAGCACCCAGACGACCGACGACGGACTGAAGCACCTGAAGGAGATGACCAAACGGAAGCTCCTCGGACTTCAGGCCACGCGCGTGACCGGCACCGGGCTGGAGCACCTCGCGGCGTGCCCGCTGAAAACGCTCGAACTGACCCACTTGGGGGGCAAGCCGCTCGAACTCGCGCGGCTCGACAAGCTGCCCGGACTGCGCCACCTCGACCTCGACGTATCGTGGGTAACGGACGCGCAACTCACCCACCTCGCCCACCTGAAGAACCTCGAAAGCCTTCGACTGTTGCACACGAAGATCGGCGACCCCGGACTGAAGCACCTCAAGGGCCTGCCGAAGCTGACCTCACTCAGTCTCGAGAACACCGCGATCACCGACGGCGGGGTGGACGCGCTGAAGGACCTGACCGCGCTCACGTCGCTCGGCCTGAGCGGGACGAAGGTGAGCGCCGCGGGCGTCGAGAGGCTGAAGGCGGCGCTCCCGAACTGCAAGGTGCTCGGCCCGAAGCCGTAGCGCGCCGATGACCCCTCCCCACCCGCCCGCGGCGCGGCTCATCATCGACGGCACCGACGCGCCCGCCGGCGACCCGCCGGCGGCGCTGCTGCCGGGGTCGTTCAACCCGTTGCACCACGGGCACACGGCTCTGGCGCGGGCCGCGGCCGCGCGCCTCGGCACCGCGGTCCACTTCGAGTTGAGCGTCGCGAACGTTGACAAGCCGGACCTGCCGGCCGACGAGGTCGCGCGCCGGGCGGCGCAGTTCGCCGGCGTCGGCCCGCTGTGGGTCACGCGCGCCCCCACGTTCGCGCAGAAGGCGGCGCTGTTCCCGGGCGCGGCGTTCGTGCTCGGCTGGGACACGGCCGTCCGCGTGATCGACCCGAAGTATTACGGCGGGGCAGGGGGGCGCGACGCGGCCCTGCGCGCGCTACTGGAGCGCGGCGCGCGGCTCGTGGTGGGCGGGCGCGCGGACGCGGGCGGCGCGTTCCGCACGTGGGACCCCGGTGCGGTGACGGCCGAGTTTGCGGCGCTGTTCGTCGCGCTCGCCGAAGCCGACTTCCGCGCCGACGTGTCCAGCACGCAACTCCGAGCCGCGAGCGGATGAGGGGCGAGGTGTGGGGCCAAGATCGTAGTCCTCACGCTCCGCGTGAGGGCCGCTGGCATAGGCGGTTCTTCGGTTCGGTCGCCGCTCCCATTTCGCCGACGCGCACGGTCCTCACGCGGAGCGTGAGGGCTACACTCGGCTCCGCGCTCAGTCTGGCGGGCCGAGGTACACGAAGGGTGCCCAGTAGAACGGGGCGTCCCACCCGGGTTTGGCGCGGACGGCGCGGCGGGCCGCGTGCAGCGATTCCGGGTGCGGCGCGCCCTTGCCGGCTGCGGGGCGGGCCGCGCCGAAGAACGCGCCCATCAGCTCGGCGGTCGCGGCGTCGTCCACCGACCAGCAACTCGCCATCACCCCGCGCGACCCGGCCCCGAGGAACGCGCCCGCCAGCGTCACGCCCGCTTCCATCGGGCGCTGCGGGCCTACGTTCGTGACGCACGCGCTCAGCACGGTCAGTTCGCACCCGGCGAGGTTCAGGCGCGAAATCTCGTGCAGGGTCAGGAACCCGTCGTCGGCGGGGTCGGCGCGGCCGTGCGCCGGGGGCGCGAGCGCGACCGCGGCGAAGGCGTTGCCGAACGCGGCGTCCGCGAACCCGTGCGCCGCGAGGTGAACGTACCGCTTGCCGGGCAGCGCCGCGGCCACCTTCGCCTCGGTCGCGTCGGCCCCTTCGAGCGCGGTCACGCGCGCGGCGGCGAAGAACTCGCGCACCTTCTTGCTCTCGACCGCGGTGAACGGGAGCCGCGGCAGCGCGCCGACCGCGGCCGGGTACGCCGGGTCGCCCACCGTCAGCAAGGTGTCGTCGCCGCCCGCGGCGCGCGGCCGGTTCAGCACCACGGCGAGCGCCGCGACCGACGGTGCGTAACACACCGGCGGCAGCTCGTCGAGCGCGTACTTCGGGGCCGCGCCGGTCGAGAGCAGCAGCGCCTCGAACGGGAGCTTGTGTAGCGCGGCGTCCGGCACCAGCACGACGCGCTTCACCGCGGCGGCGCGGAGCTTCTCGCGCAGGGCCGCGGGCAGCAGCGCGTCGCCCAGCGCCTCCGGCGCGGCCGTCAGCGTCGCGCCGGGTTTTTTCCCCACGAGGGTGACGCCGCGCGTCGGGTTGAACTGCGGGTCGGCGATCTGGCGCAGGTAGTGGTTCACGAGGCGCGCGGCGACGGCCTCGGTCAGCGGCACGAGTTCGACGCCGGCCGGGGCCGGGCGCTCGGGCTGCTTCGGGCCGGGCTTGAGCACGACGCCGCGGAACCCGGCGCGGGCGGTCGCGTCCGCGGGCGGCGGGTCGCCCACGGCCTCGGCCAGCGGCTTCGGCACGCTCAGGCGGAACACCTGCGGCGGCGCGGCGGGGTCGGTGCTCAGTACGGCGAAGCTGTCGTCGCGGCCGATCATGTACGTGAGCAGCACGCCGCCGGCGCGGTGGGCGTCCTTCCGAACTTGTGCGAGCGCGGCCTCGGCGAACGCCGGGTCGGTGAGGACGCGCGTCAGCGGGTCGGCGTTGGCGATCTCGCGCCACGTGTCGGCGTACTCGGCTTGGGCCGCTTCGAGGTCGGCCAGCAGCTTCTTCGCGGCGGGGTCGTCCGCGGTCAGCGCGAGCGCCTGCGCGCGCAATCGCGAGACGGCGCGGCGGGCGTCGGCCTCGCGCGCCAGCAGCGCGGCGCGGTTCGGCCCGGTCAGCCGGTCGCGCGGGTCCGCGCCGGTCGCCAGCATCTGATCGAGGAGCGTGCGGCTCCGGCTCCGGACGACGGCGCGCAACAGGCCATCGCCGTCGTTGTCGCGGGCGCACCACGCGGCCAGTTGCTCGAACGCCGGGGCGAACTGGGCGAAGAACTGCGCGCGCTGCGCGGCCTCGCCGAACGTGTTGACCCGCGCCCGGTCGGCGAGGTCGAACACCTCGGCCAGCAGTTTCTTCGCCTCGCCCTTCTTGCCGCCCTTGTCCGCGAGGACGGCGAGCCGCCAGAGGGTGATGGCGCGCGTGACCGGCGGGCACCGCGGGCGCGCCGCTTGGAACGCGCGGGCCTCCTCGAACCGCTTGCCCGCGTCCGCGGGCCGGCCGCGCAGGTCGGCGCAGATGCCGAGGAAGTTCAGCGTGCGCGCGAGCAGCACGTGGCCCTCCGCGCGCTGCACTTCGGCCAGTTCGGTCCAGATCGCCTCCGCGCCGGGCGCGTCCTTCTGCGCGAGCCGGTCGAGCGCGCGGACGTGCTTCGCGGTCGCCCACAGGTAGCCCTTGCGGTAGCCGTACTTCGCGCACACGGCCTCGAGAGCCGGCACCAGTTCGAGCGCCGGCGCGACCTGCCCTTGCGACAGGTACAGGTCGGCGCGCACCGCGTCGACCAGCGCGGCGCTGGCGTCGTCGGGTTCGGGGAACGCGACCAGCACCGCGGCGGCCTTCTTGAGCGCGTCGAGGGCCGCCGGCGCGTCGCCCTGTTCCTTGTGGATGAGGGCGACGTTGAGCGACAGGTTGAACCGCACCGGGTCCGCGGCGCGGCCGACCGCGGCGGCCCGGTCCAGCCCGGCGCGGAACAGGGTCATCGCGCGGGCGAAGTCGCCCTTGCGCGCCGCGGCCACGCCCTGCAAGTAGTCGCACTCGACGCGCACCGCGTCGGCCGGGAGCGCGTGCTTCGCGTACAGCGCGGCGCACCGGACCAGCAGGGGGTCGGCGCGGTCCCCGGCGTCGCACGCGAGTTCGGCCGTCGCGAGGTTCACCAGTACCTTCGGCAGCGCGCGCAGGTTCGGCGGCTCGGCCCTATCGAGGTCCGCGAGCGCGCTCGCCAGCGACTCGCGGGCCTTCTGGTAGTCGGAGGTGATGAGCTGAAGCCCGCCGCGGTCGGAGCGGATGCGGCCGTCCACGAGCTGGTCGCCGGACCAGCGCTCGCCGGCGCTCGTGGTGAGGACGAGCGCCTGCTTGAAGTCGCGCGCGGAGCGGGTGAGGGCTTGGAGCCGGACGAACGCGGCCAGCGGCCCGCCCGCGTCCGGGTCGTCGGACGGGGCCGCGAGCGCGGCCCGGTACTCGGCCGCGGCGCGGGCGCGCAGGTCCGGCGCGTCGGCCTTCGCCGCGGCCACCGACCACTCCGCGAGGATGTCGCCCGCCACCAACCGGCGCTTCGGTTGGTGCTTCTGGTGGAGTTCGAGGGCTTCCTTAAAGAGGGCGACCGCGTCCGCGGTCTTGTTCTGAGCGGCGAACAGAACGGCGCGCTGGCGCTGGGTGTCGCGCCGGCCCAGCGGGTCGTCGAGCTTGTCGTGCAGATCGGGGAAGTCGGCGAGGGCGGCGAGCGCGCCGGCGGTGTCGCCGCGGCGGAACAGGGCCTCGGCGAGGTAGCGCCCGGCGGTGACGCGGCCGGGGCC
>VGZJ01000028.1 GCA_016872595.1 Planctomycetota bacterium | reverse complement strand
AAGTGCCGGTATCGGTGGTCACAGATGTGCATCAGACGCCCGCAGAAGGGGCAATCCCGATCGAGAACGTCGAGTTCCAGGAGGGCGAAATCGGTATCCTTGGGCCAGTGGTAAGGCATCCTGCCGACCTCCACGTTTGAGCCGCCTCCAGCGAAAAGATGATCACGCAAGAGTTTACACACAGAATACGCTACCTTCTAGCCCTCTCGCGGATCGTTGTTTTTGAAACGGCTAGTTCGCGGAGCGCGGGCGTTGTGCAACCCGTTTTGAAATTGCCAAATGCGCGCGCCCGGCCGCGTTGATGTACATTCTTGTATAGTTATCGCGTGGCCGCGGGCGATACAGGCCGTTAGCGCCGTCAGGCGGCGGTGGAAAGCTCGTCTTCGCTGCCCTCGCGGAACTTGGACGGGCCGCCGACGCCGCGCTTCGAGCCGCGGATGAATGCCACGATTTCGCGCACCAGCGGGCTACCGCCCAGTTCGGCCTCGACGCGCGCCAGCGACTCGCTCATCGGTAGCGCCGGGCGCGTGTAGTAGATGGTGCGGAACGCCTTCCGCGCCGCGGCCCGGTCCGCGGGGCCGACGCCCGACCGCTTCATCCCCAGCACGTTCAGCCCGCGCACCCCGTTCACGTTCTGGATCATCCAGAACGGCGGCACGTCTTGGGTGGCGACCGCGCCGCCGCCGAGCATGGCCCCGCGGCCGATGTGAACGAACTGATGCACCGCGGTGTTGCCGCTGAGGAACACGCGGTCGCCGAGGACGATGTGGCCCGCCAAGAGCGCGCTGTTCGCCAGAATCACGTCGTCGCCTACGGTGCAGTCGTGGGCGACGTGGGACCCGACCATGAAGTACCCGCGGTTGCCGATCCGGGTCGCGCCGTCGGCGTTGGCGGTTCCGACCGGCATCCCGCGGTGAACGGTGGCGTGCTCGCGGAACGTGTTCCCGTCGCCGATCTCGACGCGGGTGTCGCCGCCCTTGTAGCCGAGGTGCTGCGGGGTGCCGCCGAGGACCACGCCCGAATGGAGCACGTTGTTCGCGCCCATCGTGACCGCACCGAGGACGTGCGCGCCGGGGCCGATGACGCACCCCGGCCCGCACCGCACCGGCCCCTCCACCAGCGCGAACGGCCCTACGACGGTGTCGTCCGGCAGTTGGGCGTCGTCGGAAATGATGGCCGTCGGGTGGGCGCGCGCGGGGCGGGGCATGGCGGTTCCTTTCCGCAAAGGGCGCGGGTCGGTCGAGGCTGCCCCTTTACTCCGGCCCACCCCGGCGCACCAGACCAACTTGGGGACCGTTGCGCCCGCGCGCTTGAATCGCGGGCGCGCACCGGGATAATTGGGGGTACGCTCGCGCACGAGGCCCAGCATGTCCGGCGGCTATCGGTGTTCGTTCGGCCACACGTGGAACCCGCCCGACGGGGCCGCGGCCACCGCCTGCCCGGTGTGCGGCGACACCACGCTCGTCGGCGGCCCGGTGTTCGTGGTCGCCGCGAGCGCGGCCGTTGACGGGCAGGGCGCGACGCAGTCCATCTTGGTCCCGCGCGACGCCGACCATGCCGTCACGCGCGAGTTCCTACCGCCGCCCGCGGCCCCCCCCGGCGCCGACACCCCGGACCCGTCGTTCGATTCGCTCGTCGTGCTGTTGCCGGAATCCGCGTCCGGCTCGGGTGCGCCCGGCGATTCGGCCAGCAGCGTCGTGCCGTTCGGGACCGGGGAATCGGCCGACTTCGCGCCGCCGCTGGTGCCCGGCTACCTGATCATGCACGAGGTCGGGCGCGGCGGCATGGGCGTCGTGTACAAGGCGCGGCAACTGAGCCTGAACCGGCTCGTCGCGCTGAAGATGATCCTGAGCGGGGTCCACGCGGGGCCGGCCGAGCGCGAGCGGTTCAAGCGCGAGGCCGAGGCGGTCGCGGCCCTTCAGAACCCCAACATCGTCCAAATCTTCGACATCGGTGAGGCGAACGGGCACCCGTATCTGGCGCTGGAGTTCGTGGACGGCGGGAGCCTCGCACAGAACCTTAGCGGCGACCCGTGGGACGCGCGGCGCGCCGCCGAACTGGTCGAGGCGCTGGCGCGCACGGTCCAGTTCGCTCACGACGCCGGTATCGTCCACCGCGACCTCAAGCCGGGGAACGTGTTGCTGGCAAGTGCGGGGCGAAAGCCCCCTGATGCTTCGCGCGCCGCGCGTGACTCGTCCGCGACCTTACGCGCACTGACCTTCGATCCCAAGATCACCGACTTCGGGCTGGCGAAGCGCCTCGACGAAACACTCGACGGGGGCGGGGGCGGCACGCGCACCGGCGCGGTGATGGGCACGCCCAGCTACATCGCGCCCGAACAGGCCAGCGGCAAGACCCACGACGTCGGCCCGCTCGTGGACGTGTACGCGCTCGGGGCGATCCTGTACGAACTGCTCACCGGCCGCCCGCCGTTCCGCGGCGAGACCCCGCTGGACACCGTATTGCAGGTGCTCCACGACGACCCGGTTCCGCCCAAGCGCCTGCACCCGCTGGTGCCGCGCGACCTCGAAACGATCTGCCTGAAGTGCCTGTCGAAGTCCGCGGCCAAGCGGTACGCGAGCGCCGCGGCGCTGGCCGACGACCTGCGCCGGTTCATCAACGGCGAGCCGATCAAGGCCCGCCCGCTGTCGGCGTGGGGCCGCGGGGTGAAGTGGGCGCGGCGGCACCCGGCGCTGGCGGTGCTGCTCGCCACCACCGTTGTCGCGACGGTCGCGCTGGTGTCGGTGCTGTCGGTGGCGTACTTCCGGGTGCGCGACGCGGTGGCCGCGAAGGAGCACGAGCGGATCGAGGCCCAGCGCGAGCGCGAGCGTGCCGAGGGCCAGAAGAAGCGGGCGGAAGACCTCGC
Source organism: Planctomycetota bacterium (assembly GCA_016872595.1). Lineage (GTDB taxonomy): Bacteria > Planctomycetota > Planctomycetia > Gemmatales > Gemmataceae > Gemmata. Next base: position 32,170 of record VGZJ01000028.1, on the reverse strand, counting down.
GGCCGAGAACGAGAAACGCCGGCTCGACGCGGTGAAGCAGGCCGACGACCTCGCGCGCGAGGCCGAGCGCACGCGCCGGGCCGCGTACGCGCTCCAACTGGCGCAGGTCGCGATCCTGTGCGAGCGGGACCCGCAGCGCGCCGCGGCCCTGCTCGAAGACGAGGCCCGGTGCCCCAAGAACTTGCGCGACTTCACGTGGCACTACCTGCGCCGCCTGTGCCAGCGCGACGACCTGCTGTACACCGGGCACGGGGCCAACGACCCGCTCCGCGCGGTCGCGTACTCGCCCGCGGGCACGTTCGTCGCCACCGCCGGCGACGCCGGCCAGATCCGCGTCTGGGACCCGCGCACCAACCGCACGTGGGTGACGCTCGACGGCCACACCGGGACCGTTCACGCGCTGGCGTTCAGCGCCGACGGGAGCGTGGTCGCCTCGGCCGGCGCGGACGGGACCGTGCGCCTCTGGGTGCTGCCGGTCGAGGTGTTGGACACCGCGCGGTGGACGATGAACGCGGTGCCGTGGCTCCGGCCCATCGTCAGCCCGCTGCTGAAGGTGCCCACGGTCGCCCCGGCGGTAACGGTGCCGGACGCGCACGCGGGCGCGGTCACGTGCCTGACGTTCGCCCCGGACGGCCGCGCGCTCGTGACCGGCGGCGCGGACGGCTTCCTGCGCTGGTGGGACCTCACGGGCTGGCGCGCCGCGGGGCCGGACCTCGCGCTGTTCGGCGGGGCCGGGGCCGGCGCGGTCGCGCTGACCCGCGCCGCGCAGTCGCCCGACGGCCGGCGCGTCGTCCAACTGCGCGAGGTGAGCGCGCACCCCGGCGGCGTGTACGCGCTCGCGGTCGCCGACACCGGCAAGCTGGTGGTGTCCGGCGGGGCGGATGTGTACCCGAGGGTGTGGACCGGGGACGGGGCGAAGCTGGTCCGCGTGCTGCCCGCGCACGCCGACGCCGTGCGCGCCGTCGCCATCTCCCCGGACGGCCAAACGGTCGCGACCGCGAACAACGGCACGCCGCCCGTCGTTCGCGTGTTCAACACCCAGACGTGGCGCGACCGCCGCTTCTTCGGGCACACGAAGTCCATCTTCGCCCTCACGTTCAGCGACGACGGCCAACTGCTCGCCAGCGCCGGGTTCGACAAGACCGTGCGGCTGTGGGACGCGGACGACGGACGCGAGCGCGGCGTGCTGCACGGCCACGCCCAGCAGGTGAACGCGCTGGCGTTCGCCCCCGACCGGCGCACGCTCGTTTCCGGTGGGATGGACGGCGCGGCGGTGGTGTGGCAGACGAGCGCCCGCACGCACGAACCGGACGATGCGCTGCGGTTCGCGCGCGACCCGTTCGGCAAGGCCACCGCGCAGGGGCTGACCGCGGTCGCGATCGGCGGGGCGGGCACGGTGTTCTTCGTGGCCGACGACACCGGGCGCGTGCGCGTGCTGGTCGCGGACTACGTACCTCCCACGCGCGCCGCGCCGCCCGGTCCGCCGGGGCCGCTGAGCCTGACGCCCATGCCGTACAGCTTGCCGACCTTGAAGGGCGCGGCCCGCGCGGCGGCCGTGTCCGCGGACGGGCGCACGTTCGTTCTCGCGGTGGACGGCGGGCTGATCATCTGGCAGCCCGGCCCGGCCCGGCCCGGCGGGCCGCGCGGTCGCACCCTCGCGCGCGGCGTGTTCGTGCGCACCCCGGCCCCGGCCCACGCCCTCGCCCTCGACCCGTCGGGGCGCTGGCTCGCCGCCGCGGACCCCGACGCCGTGCGCGCCTACGACCTGCACGCGCTCCCGGCGTCCAGCGAGCAACCCGTCGACGCGCGCGGCGGGGCCGTGGTGCTTAGCGCCGCGGGCGCGCGCGCGCTGGCGTTCCACCCCACGCAACCGTGGCTCGCGGTCGCCGCCGGCCCCGGCGTGCGGATCGTGTCGCTCGACGGGAAGGTGCTGAGCGAAGCGCCCGGCGCGGGCGGCGCGCGCCCGAACGTCGAGGCGCTGGCCTTCGACCGGATCGGCGGCGCGCTCGCGACCGGCGACGCCAGCGGGCTGATTCAGTTGTGGACCGTGGACACCGGCGGGCGGCTCGCGTACCAGCGCGACCTGCCCGGTCACACGGCCGCGGTCCACGCGCTGGCCTTCAGCCCGGACGCGCGCGCCCTCGCCTCCGGTGGCGACGACCGGGCCGTGATCCTCTGGGACCCGGTCGCCGGGCAAGAGCGCCTGACGCTGAGCGGGCACGCCGACCGCGTGCTGGACGTGGCGTTCAGCGCCGACGGAACCGCGCTGGTAACAGTGGGCCGCGACGGGGCCGTGAAGCGCTGGCGCGCCGACGTGCGCCCCGCTGCCGACATCGGCCCTCAGCTGCCGCTGGCGGCTCAGAAGTAGGTGCCACGAGCCGAGCGGCACCGCGATGGCATGGGTGAAGCACAAACAGGAGTCGCAACCGGGCGGGTATCGCGGTGCCGCTCGGCTCGCGGCACCTACCTAAAACCGCGGCGGCTCTTTGCGCACCAACTCGTTGGCGAGGTCGAGGCTGTCGAGCGTGCCGGCGTCCGTCCAGTAGCCGTCGAGGTTGAAGCACCCCATGCGGCCCTGCTTGATGTAGTGGTTGTTCACGTCCGTGATTTCTAGTTCGTTCCGCCGGCTCGGGCTGAGCGTTTTGATGAGGCCGAACACGTCCGGCGGGTAAATGTAAATGCCCACCACGGCGCAGTTGCTCTTCGGGTTCTGCGGCTTCTCCTCGATGCCGATCACCTTGTCGCCTTGCAACTCCGCGACGCCGTACCGCCCGGGGTCGTGAACTTCCTTGAGGCCGATCCATGCCCAGTCCGGGCGCGAGTTGGCTTTCTCCAACAGCGGCACGAGCGGGTCGCGGAAGATGTTGTCGCCGAGCAGCACGAGCGAGCGGCTACCCATGCAGAAGTGTTCGGCCAGCCCCAGCGCCTGCGCGATGCCACCGGCCTCGTCCTGCACGCGATAGGTGAGCCGGCAGTTGTGGTCGCGCCCGCTGCCGAGTAGTTCGACGAAGTCGCCCATGTGCTCGGTGCCGGACACGAGCAGCACTTCCTGTAACCCGGCCCCGGTGAGCTTCTTGAGCGGGTGGTACACCATCGGCCACGGGCCGACCGGCAGCAGGTGCTTGTTGGTGACGCGGGTCAACTCGCCCATGCGGGTGCCCTTGCCGCCCGCCAGAATCACGCCGCGAATGGACATTGTGTGCCTCCGGCGAACGGCCGGCGTGAGCCGGCAGGTGAGAGGTTCGCGCCCTCACCGGCCGGCTCACGCCGGCCGTTCGCCCGTTAGTGCGTGCCGTACTGCTTCTCGTAGTACGCCAGATATTCCTTGTTCTTGATCGCCCCGACCCACGCGGTGTTGGCCTGATACCACGCGATGGTATCGCGCAGGCCGGCGGCGAAGGTTTCTTGCGGTGCCCAGCCCAGTTCGCGCTCGGCCTTCGCGCAGTCGATGGCGTAGCGGCGGTCGTGGCCGGGGCGGTCCTTCACGTACTCGATCAGCGATTCGGACTTGCCCAGCGCGGCGAGTAGCGTTTTTGTGAGCGCGAGATTGGTCAGCTCGCACTTGCCGCCGAAGTTGTAAACCTCGCCGGACGCGCCCTTGCGCCACGCGGCCTCGATCCCGCGGCAGTGGTCCAGAACGTGAATCCAGTCGCGCACCTGCTGGCCGTCGCCGTACACCGGCACCTTCTCGTCGTTCAGCAGCCGCGTCACGAACAGCGGGATCAGCTTTTCCGGGAACTGGTACGGGCCGTAGTTGTTCGAGCACCGCGTCACGACCGCGTGCAGACCGAACGTGTGCTGGTACGCCATCACCAGCAGGTCGGCCGCGGCCTTGCTCGCGGAGTACGGGCTGTTCGGGTGAAGGGGCGTTTCTTCGGTGAACAAGCCCGTCGCACCGAGGCTGCCGTACACCTCGTCGGTCGAAACTTGAACGTACTTCGCGACCTTGAACTCGCGCGCCGCGTCGAGCAGCACTTGTGTGCCGATGACGTTGGTGCGGACGAACGGCCCGCTGTCCTGAATGCTGCGGTCGACGTGGCTCTCGGCGGCGAAGTTGATGACGTCGGTGACGCCGCGCCGCATCGCACCGCGCACGTCGTCGCGGTTGGTAATGTCGCCCTTCACGAAAGTGTAGCGCGGGTGGCCGGTGAGGTCGGCGAGGTTCGCGAGGTTGCCGGCGTAGGTGAGCGCGTCGAGGTTGACGACCGACGCGCCGGGATCGGTGGCGAGCAGGTGGCGCACGAAGTTCGAGCCGATGAACCCGCAACCGCCGGTAACGAGAACGGTCGGCATGTGTCCCCTTTCGCGCGTGCGCCCGAAGGAGGTTCTAAGTCGGAACCGGGGAGGAGTCAAATCAAAGCCGATTCACCGCAGTGACCACCAGAAAGGAGAGAAGAGGTTCGACGGGATCACAGGATGAACGAGATGGAAAGACCGGACCGCATTCCTGCCTCTCCTCATCCTGTCGTGTCCTGTGATCCTGTCAAAACTAGTCTCTTTCTCTCACACCACCGGGAGCGCGCCGCTGCTGGCGGGCGCGGCGGCCGGCTTCGCCGGTTCGACCGCGCCCAGCACGCCGTCGAGGATCGCCAGCGCGGTTTCCACCTGCGCCGCGGACACGCACAGCGGCGGGCAGAAGCGGATCGCGCTGTCGCCGCAGCCCAGCAGCAGCAGGCCGCGGTGGAACGCGGTTTGGATCACCTTCTCGCGGGTCGCGGCGGTGGGCAGGTCGGCGGCGGTCATCAGGCCCAGCCCGCGAACGCCGGTCAGCCCGCTGTGCTTCGTGCCGAGTGCGCGCAGCCCGGCGCGCAGTTGCTCGCCGCGCGCGGTCGCGTTCGCCATGTACTCGCGTTCGAGCAGGTCGATGGTGGCGAGCGCGGCGCGGCAGCTCACAGGGTTGCCGCCGAACGTGCTCGCGTGACTGCCGGGCGGCCAGTCCATCACGTTCGCGCGGGCGATGATCGCGCCGAGCGGCATCCCGCTGGCGATGCCCTTCGCGCTGCAGACGATGTCCGGTTCCACGCCGTAGTGCTCCACGGCCCACATCTTCCCGGTGCGGCCCATGCCCGATTGCACCTCGTCCACGACGAGCAGAATGCCGTGCTTGTCGCACAGCGCGCGGAGCGCCTGCAAGCACCCCGGCGCGATCGGGTGGTAGCCGCCCTCACCCTGAATCGGTTCGACGAAGATCGCGGCCACTTCCTCCGGCGGGCACGTCCGCTTGAAGATGGTGTCCTCAATCTCCGCGATCAGCTTGCACTTGTCGGCGCAGGTTCCTCCTTCGGGACAGGCGCGCGGGAAGTTGACGTGGTGAATGTCCGGCACGAGCGGCGAGAACCCGCGGCGGTGGACGAGCTTCGACCCGCTGAGCGACATGGCCCCGTAGGTGCGGCCGTGGAACGCGCCGAAGAACGCGACGACGCGGTTGCGCTCGGTGTGGAACCGGGCCAGCTTCAGCGCGCCTTCGAGCGCTTCCGCGCCGCTGTTGCAGAAGAACACCTTCTTCGGCGTCGGGCCGGGCGCGACCTTCGCCAGCCGCTCCGCGAGGTCGATCTGCGGCCGGTAGTAGAAGTCGGTGCCGCTCATGTGAATGAGCTTCGCGGCCTGATCCTGAATCGCCGCGACCACCTCGGGGTGGCAGTGCCCGGTGTTCGTGACCGCGATGCCCGCGGTGAAGTCGAGGAACAGGTTGCCGTCCACGTCCTGAATCACGGCCCCGCTGCCGCTCTCGACGAACAGCGGGTACACCGGCGTGTACGACGGCGACACGTATAGCTTGTCGCGCGCGAGCATCTCGGAGCCGTTCGGCCCCGGCAGCGCCGTGCGGACGTTGGGAACCTGAAGGTGATCGAACGCGAACATGAGAGAGGCCCTCCGGTTTTCGCCGCACGATCAGCACCAATGAAGACACGATCAGAGGAAGACAGAGTTGGCTCCAAACTCGCATTCTGTCTTGATCGTGTCTTGTCTGCGTCGATCGTGCGGCACACGCTTCGCTACGCGGGCGCGCCGTCGATTGCCGTTGCCAGCCCTTGGGCCATCTTGATGTCGGTGCCGTGGTTCACGGTGAACGCGGTGCGGTGCGTGACCGCGTCCACCAGCGCCCGCGGCGCTGGGTGGCCGTTGCCGCTCTTCTTCACGCCGCCGAACGGCAGGTGGACCTCCGCGCCGATGCTCGGCAGGTTCACGTAGCCCATGCCGTAATCGCACTCGTCGCGGAAGAACCGCATCTTGCGGTAGCTCTCCGTGATGACCGCCATCGACAGGCCGTATTCGGTATCGTTGTAAATTGCCGCGGCCTCTTCGTCGCTCTTGAACGGGATCAGCGCGACGTGCGGCCCGAACACCTCTTCGTGAGTGACGCGCGTGCCCGCGCTCGCGTTCGCCTGATAGATGAACGGCGACAGGAAGCAGCCCTTGCCGCCCAACTCGCCGCCGTCGGCCAGTACCTTCACGCCCTCTTTCTTGGCGAGCGCGTTGTAGCTCAAGACCTTTTCGACGCCCTTGCGGTTCACGAGCGGCCCGGCGAAGTTGCTCGCGTCCAGCGGGTCGCCGAACCGCAGCCGCGCCGCTTGCTCAACGAACGCCCGCGCGTAGCGGTCGATCAGCGATTCGTGAACGATGATACGGCTTGCACTCACGCACCGCTGGCCGGTGGTCTTGAACGCGCTCAGGATGCCGGCGTTCACGGCGAGATCGAACCGCGCGTCGTCGCATACGATCACCGCGTTCTTACCGCCCATCTCGGCCGCGACGATGCGGTTGGGGATCGTCGCCGACACCTGCTGAATGCGCTCGCCCACCGCGTAGCTGCCGGTGAAGCACACGACGTTCACGGCGGGGTTCTTCACCAGCGCTTCGCCCACCGGTCCGCTGCCTTGCACGAGGTTCACGGTGCCCTTTGGAAACCCGGCTTCGACGAACAACTCGACCAACCGCTGCGCGATGGCCGGCGTTTCTTCGCTCGGCTTGAAGACGCAGGTGTTGCCTTCCAGCAAGCTCGGCCCCAGCATCCACAGCGGCACCGCGAACGGGAAGTTCCACGGCGTGACGACGGCGACCACGCCCCACGGCTTGCGGCGAGTGAAGGCGTCCTTCTCCGCGATCTCACTCGCGACGACCTCGCCGTAGACCCCGGTTCGGCCGACGCCGAACACGTATTGGATCATGTGCAGGCCTTCGATCACTTCGGCGCGGCACTCGGTCAGGTTCTTGCCGCACTCGCGAGCCATGAGCGTCGCGAGTGCGTCCGTGTCGCGCTTCACCAGTTGGGCGAGCCGGTCGAAGGCTTCGGCGCGCAGGATGCGCGACGTGCGCCGCCACGCGGGGAACGCCGCGCGCGCGGCATCGACGGCCGACGCGACCTCGGCTTCCGTCGCCTGCGGGAACGTGCCGACGACTTCGTCGAGGTTCGCCGGGTTGCGGCTGGCGAAGTCGTCGCGCGGGGCGAGCCACTCGCCCCCGACGAACAGGCGACCCGCGACCGGCGCGAACGTACTGGGAGAGGTCATGTGTCACTCCGATGAGCCACTGCATTCTACGCCCGTTCGTCAACACGCACGAAGCGTATAATGCCCCATGACACAGGGAGCGTTATGGCCGAACCCGTTCAACTCGTCGTCGGTTCCGAACCGTGGGCGCTGACCGTTCCCAACGGGCGGCTGCGCCCGCTGGCGCGGGAGCCGTTCGCACCGCCCGCCGCGCCGCCGGACCAGCTCGTGCGCGCCGCGCTCGAATCGCAGTTCGAGGGGCAAGGCCTGCGCCGGGCCCTCACGCCCGATGATCACGTGGCCGTCGTCATCGATCCGCGGTTGCCGCACCTCGCGCCGATGCTGGCCGAAGTGCTGCGTCACATCGGGTCCGCCGGCGTCGCCCCGGCCGCGGTCACGATCATCTCGCCGCCGGGCGTGCCGCAAACGTGGATCGACGAACTGCCCGACGAGTTCGCGGACGTGACCGCCGAGACGCACGACCCGGCCGACGCCAAGAAACACGCCTACCTCGCGACCACGCAAGGCGGTCGGCGCGTGTACATGAACCGCTCGCTCGTCGAAGCGGACTTCATGATCGCCCTAACCGGCCGGCGGTACGACCTTGCCCGCTTCTACGGCGGGGCCGAGGTCGCGCTGTTCCCCGAACTGTCGAACGCCGAAACGCGGGCCGCGCACGCCGGGCCGTACACGCGCGAAGCACCGTGGGGCGGGCGCGAGGAGGCGCGCGAAGTCGCGTGGCTGCTCGGCACACCGTTCTTCGTCCAAGCCATCGAAGGCGCGGGCGACACCATTCAACAGGTGGTCGTGGGGATGGTGGACAGCAGCGACACCGGGCGCGACGCCCAGAACGCGCGCTGGAAGTGCGTCGCTGGCGAGCGCGCGGAGGTCGTGGTCGCCGCGGTCAGCGGGGCGCGCGAGCGGATCACCTTCACCGACCTCGCGCGCGCCGCGGCCAACGCCGCCCGCGCCGCGGTGCCCGGTGGGCGCGTCGCGCTGCTGACCGACGCGGCCCCGACCCTCGGCGAAGCGGTCGAGTGGGTGCGCCAGATGGACGAGCCGAAAGCGCCGAACTCGCGGCTGGCATACGAGAAGCCTGCGGACTGGGCTGACTGCAAGCAGTGGTGCTTCGCGACCGGAAAGGTCAGCGTGTTCCTCGCCAGCGGCTACCCGGGCGACGTGGCCGAGGAACTGTTCACCACGCCGATCCGCACGCCGTCCGAAGCGCAGCGCCTGATCGACTCCGCCGCGAGCGTGATCGTCATCCCCGACGCGCACAAGGCCCGCGTCGCCGTCGAGCCGAACAACTAACACCAGTGCAGAAGAGGTTTGACAGGATCACAGGATCAGACAGGATGAAGAATGGGGCTGTGGTCTCCTCATCGTGTTTCATCCTGTAATCCAGTCGAAACTCATCTGCTTGACTGAGGCCACGACATGACTCCCGATTACGCCGCCGCTACTACGACCGCGGCGCTGTTCGATACGTCCGGCGCGGCGAAGCTGGTGCTGACCGGGTCGGACGCTCCGATGTTCCTCGGCAACATGAGCACGAACGACACCAAGAACCTCCCGCTCGGCGGCGGGTGCGAGGCGTACTTCTGCGACAGCCGCGCGAAGGTGAAGTTCCAGACGTGGGTCTACCACGTCCTCCTCGGCGACAAGCGCCACGCGATGTGGGTCGAGACGACGCCGGGCCGCAACACGGAACTGGTTCAGTACCTCGACCGCTACATCATCTCGGAACAGGTCGAAATCGCCGACCGCACGGCGGACTTCGCGCAGCTGCACTTGGCCGGGCCGAATGCCGCCGATGTGCTGACCGCGGCACTCGGCGCGGCGGTGCCGGACCTGCCGCCGTTCGCGCACATGGAGCGCACCTTCGGGCGCGATGCGACGTGCAGCATCCGGCGGCGCGACCAGCTCGGCGTGCCGGGCTTCGACCTCGTGTGCCGCTCCGATGTGGCCGACGGCGGGCGCCGGATGCTGACCGCCGCGGGCGCGGTGCCGGGCGGCGCGGACGCCTTCGAGATTCTGCGCATCGAGGCCGGAACGCCTGTGTTCGGGAAGGACATCGACGACAACCGCTTCGTGATGGAAGTGGGGTTCGCAGCGCGCGCGGTGAGTTACTCGAAGGGCTGCTATTTGGGGCAAGAGCCAATCGTGATGGCCCGCGATCGGGCCGGGCACGTCAACCGCGTGTTCGCGCGCCTGACCGTGCAGGGCGACCCGCCCGCGCCCGGCACGAAGCTGCTCCGCGACGGCGCGGAGGTGGGCGTTGTGACATCGAGCTGTCACTCGCCGCGCTTCGGCCCGATCGCGCTCGCGTACCTGAAGTGGAAGCACCACGAACCCGGCACAAAGGTGGACGCCGCCGGCGCGGTGGCGGAAGTGGCGGCGATGTAAGGTGAGACAAGGCTTTGCGCCGTCCCACCTTCTTCCGGCGCGATGGTGGGACGGCGCAGAGCCTTGTCCCACCCTACTTGAACACCATCACGTTCCCCTCGCGGTCGCGGCAGTAGTAGCGGCCGGCGGCGAGCGCGACGTGCGGCCACGCCTGCGTTTTGAACAGCTTGTCCTTTACGGCGAGTTCCTTGTACGCACCGGGCGACTGCTTCGCGCCCTCGATCAGCGCGAGCTTCCCGCTCAGGCCGTACACCACGAGCCGGCCGTCGCTCGTGACTACGCACGAGCCGGGGTCGCCCACTGCGCCGCCCTCCCATTTCAGCTTGCCGGTGGCGAAGTCGATGCAGCGGACGCGCTGCCACGCGACGTACACGCACCCGTCGTGGATCACCGGCGTGCAGACCTTCGACGCGAACTTCGCGCGCCACACTTCCGTTGCTTCTTTCAAGGTGAAGCGCACGCGGACCATCGCGCGGTGGTTGTAGTCGGCCGCGATCACCACGCTGTCGCTGTGGACCGCGGGGCCGGCGATGGTGTTGGCGAAGTCCGTCACCCACGGGAACGAGGCGACCGTCTTGCCGGTGTTGCCGGCGTCGAGCCGGATCACCGCGAGGTTGCGCTGCGTGAGCACCGCGACGCACGGCACTCCTTCGACCGTCATCGGCGACATGCCGCCGGTGTGCCCGGCTTCGTCCTTCAGTTCGGACGCCCACACTTCCTTCCCGGTCTTCTTGTCGAAGGCGATCACGCTCCCGCTTGACGTGCTGCCGACTTCGACCAACAGCCAATCCTTGTGGACGAGCGGGGACGACGTGTAGCCGTAGTCGCGCTGGGGGGCCGGCGTGAGCTTCGGCCGGCGCGCGGCCTTGTAGTCGTCGTAAAGATTCTTGCTCCAAAGCCGCTTGCCGTCGGCGTTCGTGTCCCAGCAGATGAGGTCGCCGTCGGTGCTGAGCGTGTAGAGGAAGCCGGTCGCGGGTTCGTACTCCGGTGTGGACGACGGCCCCGAATACAGCCCTTCGTCGCCGGCGCGGTGGCGGCCGTAGCGCGGGCACTTGTAGCTCTGCGCCCAGAGTTGCTTGCCGTCTATCGCGCTCAGACACAACAGCGTGTCCTTGCCGTCCGAGTAGCCGAGGAAAAAGACGCGTTCGCCCACCACAACCGGGCTACTCGCGCCCTCGCCGACGCGCGCGGTCCACGCGGGTTTGTCCGCGAGCCACGAGGTGCCGTCCCAACCAGAAGCTTCGTCGGTGACGCCGGTGCGGTTCGGCCCGCGCCAGTGCGGCCAGTCCGCGCCGCGGAGTGTGGGCGTGAGTGTGAGTGTGATGAGCAGAGCAATACGCATGTTGCCTCTTTCCGAGCCGCTCGCGGCTTCGCACTAGCACTTGGGCCGCACGGTTAGCACGGGGCAAGGGGCGTGGCGTACCACCTGTTCGGCCACACTGCCGAGGATCACGCGGGCCAGACCGTCGCGACCGTGGGTGGCGATGCATACGAGGTCGGCCTGAAGGTCGCCGGCCGCGGCTACGATCTCGCCCGCGGGCGAGCCGATCCGCACTTCGGCGCGCGCGGTCAGCTTCTCCGCGGCGATCAGGTTCGCCAGCGCCTGCTTGCCGGCGTCGATCAGCGCGGTGAGGTCCGCGGTCGGCGCGGGGTTCGGCATCACCGCGTCGGGCAGAGCGAGCACCGAGTCCGGGACGACGTGCAGCAGGATCAGTTCCGCGCTCAACTTGTCCGCGAGTTCGGCCCCGTACCGCACGGCCGGCAGCGCGCACGCGCTAAAGTCGGTGGGTACGAGGATGCGCGTGATGGAGATCATCGGTGTTCCTCCGAGCGAAGGGAACACGAGTATTCTACGCCAGTTCACCGCGCGTGTGCTGCTGATAAAGCGCGCGGGCGCGGCGTGTGACCGGGCCTTCGCTGCCGGGGCCAATGTCGCGCCCGTCGATGCGGACGAGGCCGATGACGCCGCACGCGGTGCCGGCGAGGAACACTTCGTCCGAAGCGTGCAGGTCCGCGAGTGTGAGCGCGCTCTCAATCGCAGCGATTGCGAAGCTGCAAGCGGCATTCGGCGCGCGGATCGCGCCGTCCTTCACCGCGAACACTGCTCCTTCCGTAGCGCCGACGATGTGGCCGACGCGGTTCAGGAAGAGCGCTTCGAGGCAACCGTTTTGGAGCGCGAACCGCTTCGCGTGGACGACGTGCAGTTGGTTGAGCGTGCGGTAGCGGTGCGCGAGGTTGTCCGGGTCGAGCGCGAGCGGCGCAACGGCGGCGTAGAGGCCGTGGCTGTACAACTCGTCGGGGAACGGCCGGTACTCTTCCGCGGTGATGACGACCTGCGGTTCGCACTTCCGCGGGTCGGGGCCGATGGTCCCCGGCCCGCGAGTCACGATCACGCGCACGTAGCCCTCGGCGCGCGCGTTCGCCGCCGCGGTCGCGCGGATCGCGGCAACGAACTCGTCGAGTGACAGCGGGATGTCAATGGCGAGCGCGTCGCCCGCGGCGCGGAGAACCTTGTAATGGTGGGCCGCGCCGTACGGCGCGCCGTTGAAGAGGCGCAGGTGTTCCCACACGCCGTCGCCGAACAGGAACCCGTGATCGAACGGGTTCACGCGCGCGTCGAGCTTGTCGGTCAGGGTGCCGTTGAGCCAGACTTGGGACATTGGTGATTGCAGCTTTATGATTGACGATTTCAAGACAGAATAGCCGGCCGCGCTCGCGGGGCGCGGTGTCTTTCAATCTTCAATCATAAATCTGCAATCGGGAATTACACTGCGGCTAACCGCGGTTGCGGAAAGGGGGGCTGCCACGGCTTCTCGCCGGCGCTGGTGTCCTCGGTGACGACGCCGTTCACCATTCGCACGACGCGGTCTGTCGCGGCGACGATATCGAGGTTGTGCGTGACCATCACGATGGTGACGCGCTCCTCACGGTTGATCTCGCGGAGCAGGCGCACGATCTCGCTGCCGGCCGCGGCGTCGAGGTTCCCGGTCGGCTCGTCCGCGAGCAAAATGCGCGGGTTCATCAGCAGCGCGCGGGCAATCGCAGTGCGCTGCATCTCGCCGCCGGACAACTCGCGCGGGCGGTGCTTGATGCGGTGCGACAGCCCGACCTTCGCGACGAGGTCGGTGGCGCGCCGCCGCCACTGCGCGCGGGTCTGCCACCAACTCAACACACTGTGCCCGATGTACGCGGGCATCAGCACGTTGTCGAGCAGCGAGAGTTCGGGGAGCAGGTGGTAGAACTGGAAGATGTACCCGAAGGTGCGGTTGCGGAGCGCGTCGCGGGCGCGGCCCGGCAGGTTGTCGATGCGCGCCCCGTCGAGGCGCACCTCGCCGGCGTCGGGCGCATCGAGGGTGCCGAGCAGGTGCAGCAGCGTACTCTTGCCGGACCCGGACGCGCCGACGATGCTCAGGAACTCGCCGGTGCGCACTTCGAGGTTTAGCCCGTTCAGCACGCGCACTTCGACCGCGTGCCGGCGGTAGAACTTGCACAGGTTCTTGGCGGTCAGCATGGTGGCCTTTCAGCGAACGGTAACAAGCCCTACTCGAAGCGCAGGGCGCGCACCGGGTGCAGGCGGGCGGCGCGCCAAGCCGGCAGTAGGCTGAACGCGGCGGCGATCAGCACCGCGCCCGCGTTCACCGCGGCCACGCGCAGCGGCTCCACGTTCGTCGGGATTTCCTTGAAGTAGTACACGTCGCGCGGGAACACCGCGACCCCGGTTTGCTTCGAGAGGAACATCTCGATCTCGTTGATGTTCGCCGTGATCCACAGCCCCAGCCCCGTGCCCGCGACGCACCCCACGGTGCCCAGCAGCAGGCCGTAGCCGAGGAAGATGCTCATCACGCCCCAGTTCGACGCGCCCAGCGACTTCATGATGCCGATGTCGCGGAACTTCTCGCTCACGATCATCGAGAAGATGGCGAGGATGCTGAACCCGGCCACGCCGACGATCATGAACAGCAGCAGGTTGAGGATCGCGCGCTCGACGTCGATTGCGGCCAGTAGCGGCCCTTGGTGCTGCTCCCACGTCGCGATGTGGACGTCGGGCGAGTCGAAGATTTTCGCCAGTTCGCGGCTCACGGCCACCTTGTCGCGGTCGTAGTGCTTCAGCTTGATCTGGAACGAGGTCGCGCGCCCGAGCATCCCGCGGATGCGCTGCAACTGGTCGAGCGGGACGTACACGAAGTTCCGGTCGTACTCGCTCATCTCGGTTTTCAGGTAGTCGGTGACGAGGAAGTCGCCGAACACCGGTTTCAGTTCCTCGCCGCCGGCCGTCGTGATGCGGACGTTGTCGCCGGGCTTCAGCATAGCCTCTTCGACCGTTACGCCGTCCTGATCGAAGCGGTAGTGCGCGAGCGCGAAGCCCAGAATGATGCCGTGCAGTTGCGGCTTCTCGATGCCGCCGGTCATAGCGTTCTCGTCCGGCTCCGGGATCGCGTTCGGGTCTTTGACGAGCGGCCCCAACTTCGGCGCGGGCACGTTCGCGCCCTCGCGCAGCGTGTACTGCTTCACGTTGTCCGTGTGGCGCTGGCGCGCTTCGGGCGTGAGGTCGAAGGTCGGCGCGCCCGGCAGGTCGCGCTGGCGCACGAGGAATTCTTTGAACCCCCCGACACGCGCGCGGCTGGCCGGGTCGATGCCGATGACCTGCACCGGCTTTGCGATGACGGTGCCGCGGTAACGGAACTGGAGGATCGCGAACGTGTCGATGGTGGGCGAGATGGCCTCGATCATGTCGCCCGCGGGGCTGGCCATGATCTTCGCGACAGTCTGTTCCGGCGTCAGCGGGCGGCGCTTGTGCGGGTCCGGGTTGTCGTCCAGCACCTCGATGCCGTCCGTGCGGTCGCTGTGAACGATGATGTCCGAGAGCACCCCGTGGAGCCGGTCCTTCAGCTTGGTGGAAAAGCCGCTCATGACCGCGTTCACGACGATCAGTGTGGCAACGCCGAGCATCACGCTCACGATGCAAATGAGCGCGAGGTAACGGGTTTGCAGGTAGCGAACGCAGAGCAACAGCTTGTACACGGGAATCCTTCCCCAGTGCGCGAGGTGCGTGCTTGTAGCAAACTGCGCGGTCCGGGAAAAGGCGAACTGTGCGCCGCGCGGTTGAAGCGCCGGCGGCGCGCGGGTAGCATCGGCGCACCGCTTCCCCCGGAGCCTTCCCATGTGTGCCCCTTCGGTTATTGCCGCGGCCCTTGCCGGGATGAGCCGGCGCGACGCGCTCCACTTCGCCGCGGGCGTCGCGGCCGGCATCGCGTGCGTGTCGTGTAGCACCGGGGCGAGCGCCACGGCCGACGAACCGATGGACGCGAACCCGCCCCCCGGCGTGCCGGGCCGCAAGCGCACCATCAGCGCCGACAACATTCTCGACCTGACGCACACGCTCTCGCCCGCGTTCCCCATCTGGCCCGGCAACGAGCCGATCAAGATCACCAACAAGGGCACGTTCGCCAAGAACGGGTTCTACTCGAACCGCTGGGACGTGGCGAGCACCACGGCACGCACCTCGACGCGCCCGCCCACTGCTCGCCGGGCGTGACCGCGGAGAAGATCGACCCGGCGTCGTTCGTCGCCCCGGCCGCGGTCATCGACATCCGCGAGCGCGTGAAGCGGGACACCGACGCCGCGGTGAGCATTGACGACCTGAAGGCGTGGGAGAAGGCCCACGGCCGACTGCCGAAGGGCTGCGCCGTGTGCCTCAACAGCGGGTGGGACGCGCGGGCCGGCGACGCCAAGGCCTTCTTGGGCACGGACGGCGCGAACAAACTGCACTTCCCCGGGTTCTCGAAGCCCGCGGCCGAGTTCCTCGCGATCGAGCGCGACGTGGCCGGGCTACTGGTCGACACGCTGTCCATTGACACCGGCGCGGCGACCGACTTCGCGGTTCACAAGGTGTGGCTGGGCGCGGGCAAGTGGGCGGTGGAGTGCGTGGCGAACCTCGGCAAAGTGCCGCCCAGCGGCGCGACGGTGTTCGTGGGCGCGCCGAAGGTCGCCACCGCCTCCGGCGGCCCGACGAGAGTGCTGGCCCTGTGGGGGTGAACGTGACTCCTCTGAGCTTGCCACCTGCTCGCAGTGATCTGATCGTGCCGCTCTCCGACGCCGATGCCGTGCGCGCGCTGGAGTTCTGGCGGTGGCTCGTACCCGACTTGGCGCGGCCGTTGTTCGCAACGGCCCTCGGTAATTTGTTCCTCGTAGACGCAAGCGGTCAGGTGTGGTGGCTTGACGTCGGCTGTGGCACTCTGGACGTGGTCGCCGCGAGTGAAGCCGAGTTCGCGCGGGTCGCGGCGGACACCGACAACGCGACCAACTGGTTCTGGGCGGTGCTAGTCGATCAGTTGTGCGCCGCCGGCAACGTGTTGGGGCCGGGCGAGTGCTACTGCTATCTTCAATTGCCGGTGCTCGGCGGCGACTACGAACCCGCCAATTTCAAGGTCTGCGAGGTCGTTTCTCACTGCCGCATCTGGGGACCGATCCACGAGAAGCTGCGTGACCTGCCCTACGTGGCCACAGTTGAGTTCAAAGTCATAGAGTGAGGGGTCGTGTTTGGCATCGAAATGAGGTACGTGAGCGGTACGCGCATGACGGAGGCGCGGAAAAAGGGGCTGAGGCAAGGCCACACCTCTTTACGCCGAAGGCGTTGTACTCGATAGCTTGGGGTCAGCGAGGCTTTGCGAGCGCCACCCCAAGCGCGCTACCGCGGGTGGGCGATTGAGAGTACGGTGAACCCGATAACTACCGTGCGCGGTGGCGCGTGCGACAGGGTACTTGTTAGGCGCGCCGGGTCTGGGTATCTTTCAGACAGGTTCCTCGGTCGCGTACCTCAGCCGTCGGTGCGCTGAGGGCGGAATCTGTGCCCGCGCAACCGGCCATTTGGAGAACTCCGTCATGCGCCGCCTTACTGCCTTCGTCGCGTTCACATGCGCTCTCGTCCTGACGTGCGGGTGTGAGAAACTGGGGCTTGGCAACAAGCCGGCCGAACCCATGGCCACTGGCACTCCTTCCGCGCAAGGGCCGAAGAACGCCCCGACTGGGCCGCGCGCCACGTTGCGCCGCGTGCCCTGCCTCATCTCGCTTCAACCGCTCGTCGCGAGTCTTCGCGTCGATCTGCAAGAGGTCAAGGGGTTGATCCTCGACGCGCAGCAAATCTATCGCGAGATTGTGGACGGCGAGCCGTCTGCTCAACCCCCGGCCAAGGGGGTGCCGGTTATCATGGTGGTTAACAAGAAGAACAACAAGTTCACCTACTTCCAAGTCACGCCGCACGTTAAAGAGATCCGGTTGCGCAGTAAAGAGACCCAAGGCGTTGAGATGGTCGTTCACAACAAGGAACCGCTCCACATCGAGTTGTGGATCAACTCGGACAAGGACATCGAAGTCGATGTAGAGTTCAAAGAGAGCGCGACCGAGCCGAAACCGTGACCCGTTGAGAGGCCGCCCAGGCGCGCGTATGACGCACAGGCTGCCCGCCGAGACTGAGCCGAGTAGGAGCCGAACCGATGCCCCGCACACCGAGTTGAAGCCGTCCTCGCGGAAGACGGGAAATTGAACCTCGATCAGCTCCCGTTCCGCGCGGGGCAGGTCGTTGAAGTGATCGTGCTCCCAGCGAGCGCGCCCGCGGTCGGTTCGCTTCGTGGCACCGTGCTCCGCTCCGACCGCCCGACCGAACCCGTTGCAGAGACGGATTGGGATGCGATCAAGTGATCGTCCAGTGCGCGAGTGCCCTTCGTTGTGGTGTAGCCGAATCGCGCGTGTAGCTCCGGCCTCGATGAGGCCGGCTACAGAAGGCAATCAGACCGTCTGCCCCCGCTACTTCCGGCGCTTCTTCTTCTTGTCGCGGCGGGGGAGGGTGCCGGGGGACGGCTCTTGGCTGTCGGCCCCGCCGGACGGACCGCCGTCGCCGCGGTTGGGGTCGTTGCGAATCTGGCGCTTGGCTTGCTCGTCGGCTTGGCGCTGCATCTCTTCCATCTTCTTCTTGAGCGCCTCGCGCAGCCGGCCGAAGAACCCCGGGGGCCGCGCCGGGGCCGCGGGCGCGGTCGGCTTGCCGTCGGCCGCGGCCTTCGCCGGGTCGTCGAGATTCACCTTCGGCTTCGGGATGAGCAGCCGTTCGAGGATGCCCCACGCGGTGCTCACGATGAAGTACAGCGCCAGCCCCGCGGCCACCTTGTAGAAGAACACCGCCATCATCACCATCATCATCTTCATCATCACCCGCTGCTGCTCGGCCTGCGGGTCGGTCGAGGGCGGCATCATCTTCGCCTGCTGGTACATCATCAGCCCGACCGCGAGCACCGGGAGCAGGTTGAAGAACGGCCCCAAGTACAGGAAACTACCCACGTCCTCCGGCGTGCTCAGGTACGGGATCTTCTCGCTCCACCAGATCAGCATGTCCGGGGCCGCGAGGTTGTCGATCCACAGGAACGATTCGAGCCGGAAGAACACGCTCTCTTGGAGGCAAAAGTACAGGCCCATCATGATCGGCATCTGCGCGAGCAGCAGGAAGCACCCGCCGAGCGGGGCCATCGGGTTGATGCCGCGCGACATCATCAACCGCATCTTCTCGCGGTTGTAGGTGCCCATGTCGTCCTTGTACTTCGCCTGTAGCTTCTCGAACTCCGGCTGCAACTGCTTCTGCAGTTCCATCATCTTCATGCTCATCGCGGTCTGCTTGCGGCTGGGAACGATCAGCGCGAGCCGGACCATGACGGTGAGGATGACGATGCTGAACGCCCAGTTCGGCACGACGGAGTGGATGACCGCGAGGAGCCAGTGCATCAGGTTCGTGAACACGATGACCACGTCGGTCCAGTAGATCCAGTTGGCGAACCGGCCGAGCCACGTGTCGGAGCGGAAGTCGACGACCGTGCGCAGGTACAGCGCGTCGGAGTAGCGGTCCACGAGGGCGTGATCGACTGCCCGGTCGCCGCTGGTGAGCTTCAGCAAGCGCGGCTTGGAGGGGCCGTTGTAGATCAGGTAAGTGTGGGTGATCGTCTTGCCCGGTTCGAGGTCGATGACCTCGGTGGCGGCGCGCACGGTCAGGTCGTCGAAGTACGGCAGGTTGTAGTCCTGCTTTTTGTCGAACGGCAGTTCGGTGGTGGCGCGGACGTAGTCCCACGGGTGACGCCGGCCCTTTTCCGGCGTGTCGTCGGCCCGGTCGTCGATGGCAACGCCGGAGGCGAAGAACTGCGTGGCGACCACCATATAGCGGAACGTGTTGTCGCGGCGCTCGACCATCTCACCGCCGCGCTTGCTGCCCACGGTCGCCCCGTCTTCGACTTGGCGACGGGCCGCGCCCTTGCTCTCGGTCCAGCCGATGACGGCCTCGCGGTACTTGGTGGCCGACCACTCGCCGTCGATGGGCAACCCGCGCGGGCCGGACAGTTGCAACCGCAGCTCTTGGCCCTTGCCCTTCTTCGAACCGGGGTCGCCGCGCTTCGTCACCGTCACCCGCAGGCCGATGTGGTACTCCTTCGGCGCGAGCGTGTACGTCTTGCGGATCGTATAGTAGTACGGGGCCGGGAGCGGGAACTCGAAGGCCATCTCGTGCTCGCCGCCGGGCAGCACCTTCGGCTTCGGCGCGCCGGCGGGGTCGCGGTAGCCGTCGGCCGCGGCCCATTCCAACTCGCCCATCATCGGGTCCGGGCGCGCGTCCTCCGGGGCCGGGTAGTGGAAGATCGTGTACGACGGCTCCGCGAGGTCCGTCGGGTCGCCCACCTTGCCCGGCCCGAGCTTCGGCGGCTGGTACTCCTCGCGTAGGTACTTGGCGCGCGGCTGCACCACACCGGGGATCAGGTACATCGGCAGCGCGGTCTTGGTGGGGTTGCCGGCGTCGTCCTTGATCTTGACCTCGCGCCCGAGGCGGTCGGCCTGCCCAAACTTCGGCAGCACTACCTGCTGCACGCCGCCGCCCTGCGTCGTGAGGAGGACACGGTTGTAAAAGGTGTCGTCGCCGAGCGGAACGAGCGTCGGTTTCACGCGCTCGCGCGGCGGGGGCGGCGCGATCTTCGGCTCGTCTTTCGGCTTCTCTTTGGGTTCGTCCTTCTTTTTCGGCTCGTCCTTCTTGGCCTGCTCGTCCTTCTTCTTTTGCTCGTCTGTACGCTCGTCCTTGGCCTCGTCCTTCTTGGCCGGCTTCGGCAGGTTCTTCTCGGCCTGTTGCCACGCGAAGAATAGCCCCCCCGCGAGGACCGTGAAGAGGACGATGTTGAAAGCGTTTTTGCGCATGAGTGGCGGCTAATGAGGCGGAAGCAATATCGGGTATGTTACGAAAGCACGCGGCCCACGAACCACGGTTCGTGGGCCAACGGGTGATTCGTACGTGCGCGGCTGGTGTTTTAGCGCCCTTCGCCGAGGCGGTCGCCGAGGAAGTTGTCGAGGTCGGGGATCTTGTAAATCTTGTCACGGGTCTTCTGCCAGTCGTATTCGACGCGGCGGAACTTGATCGTGTCGTTGTCGAGGACAACATAACACGCGCGCCAGTTGCCGTCGCGCGGCTGGCCCACGCTGCCGACGTTGCACAGGGTCTTGCGGCCGTCGAGCTTGTAGGCGTAGTCCACTTCTTCCGGGCTGAGGAACTGCATGTTCTCGGTGAAGATGCCGGGCACGTGCGTGTGCCCTTGGAAGCAGTACCGCTCGACCAGCGCGAAGATGCGCTCCATCTTGCGCTGGTTGTAGACGTCTTCGGGGAACACGTACTCGTTGAGCGGGTTGCGGGCGCTGCCGTGAACGAACAGGTAGCCGTTTTCGCGGTGGCTGCGGGGACGCTCGGAGAGGAACTCCCATCGCTTCTCGCGGCTGGGCCGCGGCTCGGCCGGCGATTCGAGCTGCCCGCGGGTCCAGAAGATGGCGCGCTCCGCGGACTGGTTGAACCCGTCCGGGTCGAACATCGCGCCTTGGTCGTGGTTGCCGAGCAAGACGAGCTTGCTCTCCATGACGAGGTCGATGCACTCGCGCGGGTTCGGCCCGTAGCCGACTACGTCGCCGAGGCAGTACACCTCGCGGATGTTTTGGGACCTGATGTCCGCGAGCACGGCTTGGAGCGCTTCCATGTTGCCGTGAATGTCGCTGATGATGGCCTTCACGCCGGGTTCCCGTTGCGCTCCCGGCAGTTGCGGCCGGTGTTAAACGTGAAGTATAGCCTACGCCCCGGCAACGGTAAACAGCGGAACCGCACGAACCTACGAACCGCGGGTCGGTCCGCCCGGACATTCGCGCCGCGCGGCCACCTTTTCGCGGAACACGGTTGAGCCGCGCCGCCGACCTGTGGTATCGTAGACGGGGTAAAGACCCGCCTGCGCGACCCCCGCGGTCGCTCGCCTGCCCCGCGACCGCTTTTCTCGGTGCTGGTTCGCTTTTCAAAGGCCCACCGATGACGCGATACGCTCTCCCCGCGTTCGTTCTCCTCGCGCTCCCACAGCTCGCGCGCGCCGACGAACCTTCGTATCAGAAGCACGTCACGGCGCTGTTCAGCAAACTCGGCTGCAACGGCGGCACCTGCCACGGCGCGGTGAAGGGGCAGAACGGGTTCCGGCTGTCGCTGTTTGGGGCCGACCCCGACAGCGACTATGCGCGCCTGCTGCGTGAGTTCGGCGGCCGGCGCGTCAACGCCACCGACCCCGGCGCGAGCCTGCTCCTGCGCAAGGCGACCGGGCAGGCCGAACACGGCGGCGGCGTGCGCCTTCGCGCCGACAGCCCCGACTACGAGTTGATCCGGAAGTGGATCGCCGGCGGCGCGAAGGTCGACGACATGGCGACGGCGCGCGTGAAGGAACTGAGAGTGTCGCCGGCCGAACAGGTGGCGAAGAAGGGCGAAGCATACAAGCTGAAGGTTGAGGCCGCGTTCGCCGACGGCACGACCGGGGACGTGACCGCGTACTGCTCGTTCGAGTCGCTCGACGTCGCGACCGCGACCGTGGAGGCAACCGGCGCGGTGTCCGCGAAGGGCGTTGGCGATGCCGCCATCATCGTCCGCTACCGGGCGCAGCCGGCGCTCGCGCGCGTGCTCGTGCCGCGCCCGGACGCCACGCCGTTCCCCGACCTGAAGCCCAACAATTTCGTGGACGGGCACGTCCTCGCGAAGCTCAAGCGCCTGAACCTGCCGCCCGCCGCGCTCGCGGACGACGCCACGTTCCTGCGCCGCGCCCACCTCGACATTACCGGCGAACTGCCCACACCGGACGAGGTGCAGAAGTTCCTCACTGATTCCGGCACCGACAAGCGCGCGAAGAAGATCGACGAGCTACTGCTGCGCCCCGGCCACGCGGACCTGTGGACGCTGCGGTTTAGCGATCTGCTCAAGGCCGCGGACTTCGGCGTGTACGCCGACGCGCTCTCGCTCGAACATGACGCCCCGCGGATGCAGGCGTGGATTCGCGCGCGGATGGTGGAGAACACCCCCTACGACCAGTTCGTCGAGCGCATCTTGTTGGCGACCAGCCGCGAGGGGCGCACCCCGGAGGAGTACGCGGAGGAGGTGAAGGCGCTGTTCGCGGGCTTTGCCCCCGGTCGGTCGGACCTCGCGCTCTACGCCAAGCGCCAGACGCTCGACCTGTTCTGGCAACGGCGCGGCGCGGACGGCGTCAGCGGGGCGCAACAGGTCGCGCACGCCTTCCTCGGCCTGCGCCTCGAATGCGCGCAGTGCCACCGCCACCCGCACGACAACTGGCGGCAAGAAGACCTGCTGGAATTCGCGAACTTCTTCATGCGCGTCCGCAAGGTCGGTTTTCAAGGCGACAACGAGAAGAAGTTCCCCGAAATGGCGGCCCTGTACAAGAAGTTCAACGACGAGGCCAAAGCCCTCGAAGGCGACGTGAAGAAGCGCAAGGACGGCGACGGCAAGAAGCACGAGGAGGACTGGAAGAAGGCAAAGGCCGAACTGGACAAGCTCAACAACACGAAGCCGCTTTCGGCGGCGCAAATCGCCGAAATCACGAAGCTCCGCGACGTGATGGCGAAGGCCGACAAGTACCGCACCGAGACGACCGAGATGGAGCGCAGGGCGAAGCAGCTTCCCGAAGTCGCGCGCCGGCTGCTGCAAGCCGAAATCCGCCTGTTACCACCGGGCACGCCCGCCAAAGTGACCAGCCCGCTCGGGACCGCCGAAGCGAAGGCGCTGCGGCTGTTGGGCGAACTCGAAGCGTACACCCCCGACGCCGACAAAGACCCGCGCGAAGCGGTTGTGGCGTGGATGCGCAAGCCCGACAACCCGTACTTCGCGAAGGCCATCGTGAACCGCGTATGGGCGCACTACTTCGGACGCGGTCTCATTGACCCGCCGGACAACCTGTCCGCGTTCAACCCGGCCACGCACCCGGAACTGCTCAAGGAACTGTGCGACGGCTTCGTGGGGAGCAAGTACGACCTGCGCTGGCTACACCGCACGATCCTCAACAGCCGCACCTACCAACAGAGCAACACACCCGCGAAAGGTGCGGAGGCCGACCGCACGCACTACGCCGCGTTCCCGCTGCGCCGCCTCCCAGCCGAGGTGATGCTCGACGCGCTCAACGCCGCGACCGGCACCGTCGACCAAATGAACATGAGCTACTACCACTGGCCCGCCGAGGTGAAGACGGTCGCGGTGCCGTACAAGCCGAGCAACCCGTTCGTGACGTTTGTGCTGGAAACCTACGGCCGCCCGAACCGCAACTCCGCGGTGCAGTGCGACTGCGAGCGCGACAACGGCGCGTCGGTGTTGCAGGTGCTGGGTCTCGCGAACCACCCGCAAGTGTGGCTCAAGATTCGCGACCAGAACGGCCGCGTCGCGAAGCTGATGAAGGAGTTGAAGGACGACGGCAGCCGCATCGAGGCATTGTTCCTCGCCACCGTGAGCCGCCCGCCTTCGGAGGCCGAGCGCGCCGCCTGCCTCAAGTTCGTGAAGGACGCCGAGAGCGCCGAGAAGGGGCTACAAGGCGTGCTATGGGGACTGCTCAATACGAAAGAGTTTCTGTTGCAGCATTAGGGTACGACTGACATAACCAAACTGACATCACCGTTAGCCGCGAGCCGCAGGCGAGCGAGGAGCCGTGAGATGAGCCTTTCCCGACGCGACGTTCTCAAGATCGGCGGCATGGGCCTGTGCGGGGTGGGCACGCTCGATGTGCTGCGCGCGCGCGCCGCGCCCACCGTGGCCGCGCCGAAGGCCAAGCACATGATCGTGTGCTGGCTCGGCGGCGGGCCGCCGCACACCGACATGTTCGACATGAAGCCCGATTCGTCCGAGGAGTACCGCGGCGTCTTCAAGCCGATTCAGTCGAACGTGACCGGGTTGCAGGTGGGCGAACTGCTGCCGGAGATGGCGAAGCGCGCGGACAAGTACACCGTGATCCGCAGCGTCAGCACGCTGAACAAGCCCGGCGACCACAGCCAAGCCCCGCTGTACTGGCTCACCGGCAACCCGCGGCTCACCACCGGCTCGGACGAGTACCCGATGTACGGGAGCGTCGTCAACAAGCTGCGCCCCGGCCCCAAAGACCTGCCCACGCACGTCGTCTTGGACGAGGTCGACGTTCACACGCACAACGCGCTCGCGCGCAGCTTCCTCAGCTCCGCGCACGCGCCGTTCGTGATGCAGCCGATGAAGACTACCGACTCCGTCACCAAAATGCTGACGCCGCAGCTCGACGTGCCGGCGCTCGACAAGAACACCGACCTGCTGAAACTGCTCGACACCAAGTTGCGCCGCGACGACGCGCAGGACGAACTGGTCGCGGGCCTCGACCATTACCAACAGACCGCGTTCAACCTGCTGCGCTCGCCCAAGCTGCGGCAGGCGCTCGACGTGAGCAAGGAGCCGGCGAAGTCCGTCGAGCGGTACACCCGCAACAAGCCCGCGAAGCACAAGTACCCCATCGGCGACCCGCTGCACTTCCTGCTCGCGCGGCGCATGGTCGAAGCCGGCGTGCCGGTCGTCCACTTCAACCTCGGCTACTGGGACTGGCACGGCGACAACTTCACCGCGGGCCGGCAACAGATTCCCATGTTCGACTCGTGCATGGCGGCGCTGCTCGACGACCTCGACACGCGCGGCTTGCTCGACAGCACCATCGTGCTGGCGCTGGGCGAAATGGGCCGCAAGCCGCGGATCGACAACCCGAAGTCGGCGGGCGCGGGCCGCGACCACTGGGACTACGCGCAGTTCGTGATCGCGGCCGGCGGCGGCTTCAACCGCGGGTGCGTCGTCGGCTCCACGGACAAACTGGGCGAGCGGGTGAAGGACAACTTCTACAAGATCGAGAGCTTCGGCCGCACGCTGTTCCACCTGCTCGGCATCGACCCCGACACCGTCGTTCACACGCCCGCCAACCGTCCCGTGAAACTGATTGTCGAAGACGCCCCGCTGATTAAGGAAGCGCTGGCGTAACGATCTCCCTTCGTTAGCCGCGAGCCACCGGCGAGCGCGGACGTTCGCGCTCGCCGGTGGCTCGCGGCTAACTCTACACACAACTACAAAGCCCACCATGAACACGCCCCACCTCTCGCGCCGGTCGGTCCTCACCGCGGGCGGGCTCGCTGTCGGCGGGTTGACGCTGTCGGACCTGCTGCGCGCCCGCGCGGCGCAGCCCGCGCCGCGGACTCGCGGCAAAAGCGTCATCATGGTCTACCTCAACGGCGGGCCGTCGCACATGGACATGTACGACCTGAAGCCCGACGCCCCGGCCGAGTACCGCGGTGAGTTCAAGCCGATCCAAACGAACGTGACCGGCCTCCATATCAGCGAGCACCTGCCGCTGCACGCCAAAATCGCGGACAAGTTCGCCATCATTCGGAACATGAAGTTCGAGCAACAGGGGCACACCGCGCCGGAACTGTACAGCGGGTTCCTGCGCGGCAACCGGCCGGCGTTCGGGTCCGTCGTGAGTAAGCTGCGCGCCGACGCCGGCGTTCGCGCCCCGCTGCCGCCGTATGTGTACCTCGGCGATGCCAACCACGTCGGGCACCCCGGCTTTCTGGGCAAGGCGCACGAGGCGTACATTCCCGGCGAGAAGGCCATGTCGCTCGGCCGCTCGAAGGCGATCACCCTCGCGCAGCTCGGCGAGCGCCGCGAACTGCTCAAGACGTTCGACGCGGTGAAGCGGGACTTCGACGACCCGAAGGGCCAGCGCGCCAGCATGGACAGCTTCACCAGTCAGGCGCTCGAGATGATGACAACGGACGTGGCCCGCGACGCCTTCGACCTGTCGAAGGAGCCGGCCAAGCTGCGCGAGCAGTACGGCAAGAACACCGAGTACATAACCGCGCGGCGGCTGGTCGAGGCCGGCGTGCCCGTGGTGACGATCACCCCGCAGAACCACGGCGTGCCGCAGAAGTGCAACGGCCAGTGGGACCACCACGACCACGTGTTCGAGTGCCTGAAGTCGATCCTGCCGGCCTACGACCGCAGCGTGTACGCGCTGCTTACAGACCTCCACGACCGCGGCCTGTCCGACGACGTGGCGGTTGTGATCTGGGGCGAGATGGGCCGCACGCCGCGGGTCGGCACCCAGAGCGGCACGACCGGGGGCCGCGACCACTGGCCGCAATCGGGGTTCGCGTTCCTCGCCGGCGGCGGCTTCACGACCGGCCAAGCGGTGGGTGCGACCAACGCGAAGGGCGAGCGCCCCGTCGGCATCCCGTACACGCCGCAGAACGTACTCGCCACAATCTACCGGCACCTCGGTATCGACCCGCAAACCACGCTACCCGACCACAGCGGGAGGCCCGTGTACCTGCTCGACGACCCCACGCCGATCAAAGAAGTGATGTGACTTCTCTCTGTGGAGCGCGGGCGTCCCGTCCGCTGCTTCGCGGATGCTGCGTCCGTTGCGCTTCTCGTGCAGCGAGACGACTTGCGCAGCGGCAGGCGGGACGCCCGCGCTCCACAGAGAGACTTCACCCCAGCAGCGCTTTCACTTCGCGACTCACGCACTCGATCACGGTTTCCAGCGCGCCGGGGGCCACGGCGGCGATGACCTCTTGGTAGATGCCGTAGCCGTAGCTGCCGGCGGCGGGCAGGTAGCCCGGTTGCCAGTCGTTCGTTACCGTTGCGATCACGATTGCCACGCGCGGGAACCGCGCGCGCAGTGTGGTTTGGAAGACCTGATACAACTCGCCGGGGCAGAACACCCACACCGAACCGCCGAGGCGCACGAGCGCGACGCGGTACGGGTACGCGGGGCCGGTGGGCATCGCCGCGAGGCGCGTGAGTTGGCGCGTCATCTGTTCGGCCCGCGCGCGGCACTCGGCCACGCGGGCCGCGTCGTTGGCGGCGCGGGCGGTCGCTTCTTCGGCCTCCCACTTCGCCAACTCCGCGCGGGTCGCGTCCGCCGTGGGTAGGTCGAGCCGGTAGGGAAGGGGGATCGTGACTTCGGCCGCGGTCCACGTCGCGAACCGGGCGCGCTCGTCGGCGCTCGCGGGGGCGTGCGCCCAGCTTCCGAGGATCGCGCCGGACACGACGGGGCCGGCGAACGCGAAGTGCGTCCCGGGCGCGGGTAGTGCTTCGAGCGCGGACAGCGCCGCGAAGCCGAGCTGCCGGCCGTTGCGGTCGGCGACCGCGGTATCCCCGACGTAGCCGTCCTGCGGGCCGAGATCGCCCGACGCGCCTTGCAGGAACAGGCACGGCGCAGTGGTGTGGGCCTCGATCACCTCGCGCATCGCGCCAACGTAATCCGGGCTGATGAGTGTGTTCGCCCACGCCAGCGTCGTCGGATGACAAGCGTAGTTGACGACGGTGCCGAGCGTCGCGCCGGTGTCATCGGCCACGGCCCTCGCGACAAGAACGGTGTCGTCGGCCGCGCCGTCCGGGTGGAACCCGCACACGAACTGCTTCGAGCCTTCGTCGTAGAAGTCGCGGTGCCGCGCGAGCGCGCAGCGCGCGGTGCCGAACACCAGCGCCGCCGGGCGCGCGGACGCCGCGGCCTCGTGCGCGAGTGCAACGCACACCTCGATCAACTCGTTCAGGTACTGGCCGATCAGGTCGCCGCCGGGCAGGTTCGCGCGGGTGCGCGACATCCACCCCGAACCGTGCGTGTGCGAGAGTGACACCGCGATGTCACTCGCGCCCACGCCCACGACGCGGGCGCGGATCGCGTCGATCTCGCGCGCGTCCAGAATGCAGTGATCGAGGCCGAGGACGAGTTGCCGTGCGCCGCCGTCGAGCGCTTCGAGGTAGAGCGCGGTCGCGGTCAGCGGCTTGTGAACGCCGGTGGCGCGGTCGTGCAGGGCCGCGCCCCACATGCGGTGGTAAATGCCCACCGGCGGTGTGACTTCAGCGCGGGCGAACCCGACCTTGCACCGGGCCTGCGGGGTGTCGATGCGCGTCGTCGTCATTTCGGCTCCTCGAACAGCGGCCCCTTCGGGTTTAGCACGGCCCAGCACGCGGCGGCCACGGCGAACATGAGGCCGAACAGCAGGATCGCGAGGTTCCAGTTCCCGGTTTCGGTGACGACCCGCCCGACGACGAACGGGAACAGCCCTGCGCCGATGTTGCCGTTCATGTTCATGGTGGCGAACACCGGGGCGACGCGCGTGCCGCCCATCGTCATCGCGGTGGCGTAGGCGCTGACGCCGCTGGCGTACCCGCAGAACGCGGCCACGCAGATGAGCGCGACGGCGGTCTCGGCGGTTTCGGCGCGGTACGCGGCCAGCGCCACGAGCGCGCACATCGCACAGCACACGCCTGCGACCCCTTGCCGGCTGAGGCGCGCGCGCCCCGTGCGCGCGAGCAGCACGTCGGCGATGGTGCCGCCGAGCAACCCGCCCAGCATCCCGGCGACCAGCGGCCACGCGGCCATCGCCCCGGACCCGGCCACGCTCACGCCCTTCGTTTCTTGCAGGTAGCGCGGGAACCACGTGAAGAACAGCGCGACCGCGCCGGCCCGCATGAACTGCTGTGTGCAGAGCAAGATCATATTGCGGTCGGTGAGCAACCGGCCCCACGGCACCGGGGCCACGGTCGGCGACGGCTCCCAATCGTCCGGCGGCGGGTTGGGGTCCTTGGCCGCGCCGCCAAGAACCAGGGGCGCGTCGGGCGGCGGCACGAGGTACGCGAACGCGAGCGCCCACACGAGGCCCGGCACCATGTACAGCGCGAGGATTTCGGGCCACGAGCGCGGGCCGAGTAACTTGCCCGTGACGTACTGCGACAGGGCCGCGCCGCCGGCCATGCAGCACGCCAGAGCCCCGGACGCGAGCGCCTGCTCCGTCTTGGGGAACGTGGCACTAATGGCCTTCGTCGCGCACACGAAGATGCCGGCCTGCGCGATTCCCATTGCGCCCCAGTACACCCACAGTTCGGTGAAGTTGGTGGCCGCGCCGGTCACGGCGGTCAGCACCGACCACAGCACCGCGAACGCGATCAGCGCGCGCTTGCTGCCGAGCCGGTCGGCGACGACGCCCGCCGGAATCTGGAACGCCGCGTACCCCGCGTACCACGCCAGCCACACGAGGCCGAGGTGGTGCGGGCTGAGAGCGAGATCGGCTTCGATCTGCTTCGATGGCACACTGAGCGCCGACCTCTGGAGGTAGGCGATGACGGTGGCGGCGCACAGGAAGGAGAGGAGGTTGATCTTCATAGCGCCTGCTTGAGTAGTGCAAACAACCGATCAACCTCGCCAGCAGTCTCGCTATCCAACTCCCATCCATACGGCTTGCGTCGCCGCGCCGACGGAAACAACCCGCGCGCGACCATCAGGTGTTTTTCGACCGCGAGGAACCCGTCGAGGCCGGCTTGCAGTTGCAGGGCGACGAGCGCACACACGGGGAAGTACACGCGGTACGCGCTCGCTTCGTCGCCGCGCTGGAGCGCCTTCCAGATGGCGACGACACCGTCGAGCAGGTCCATGCCGGGCATGGTGCCGGCGATGCCGCGCCGGTAACTGTCGATCAGGAAGATGCCGCCGCTGCCCTCGAACATGGTCGCCTTCCCAGAAGTCGCGTCGCGTAGCGCGGACAGCGTCGGGCCGTTCGGCGCGGCTTCTGGTTTGAACAGAATCTTCTCCGGCCCGTAGCGCTCCAGCAGCTTCACGCACACCGGAATCGGGATCGACTGCCCGACATAGCCGCTCGCGTCCTGCACGATGACCGGAATGCTGATCGCGTCCGCGAGCGCGCGGAAGTGATCGACCAAGTGATCGACGCTCAGCTTCGCGGTCAGCGGCGGCACTGCCATGACCGCGTCGCAGCCCGCGCGTTCGGCCGCGACCGCATACACCAGCGACTGCCGCGTGCTCTCCGCGCCGACCGCGACGAACAGCGGCCCGCGCCCCCCCACGAACTCCACCAGTATCCCGATCAGCGCGAGTCGCTCCTCGTGCGTGAGCTTCAACGTTTCGGACACCATGCCGGTGCCGATGCCGTCGGCCCCAACGCCGAACGACCAATCGACCGCGCGCTTGAGCGCCCCGGCGTCGATCTCGTCGCTATCAGTGAACGGCGTGTGCGCAATCGCCAGCACGCCCGCGAGCTTCTTGGGCATTGTGTGTTTCCTCCCGAGCGGCGCGGCGTAAGCCCGCCGGTATCTGAACATCCGCGCATTGCGTGTCGGAGTTGTGTAGCTACCGGCGGGCTTCCGTCGCGCCGCTCGCCAACAGTTACCAATCCCCCACGCTGCCGTCCGAATAGAACACGCGCTGCGGTATCTCTTGCTCGAATGGGTGCTTCTTGACTTCGGCTTCGTTGATGACGATGCCCAGCCCCGGGCGCGTGTTCGGCTTCACGATGCGGCCCTTCGGTTCCACGGTGAAGCCCTCTTGCACCACGTCGGAGCGCCACGGCACGTCGGCGTGAACCGTTTCGCAGATGATATAGCTCGGCTGGCTGAACCCGAACTCCAAGCTGGCCGCGGTGCTGACCGGGCCTTGCGGGTTGTGCGGGGCCAGCGCGATGCGGTGCGCCTCCGCCAGCGCCGCGATCCGCCGCGCTTCGCTCAGCCCGCCGCAGTGGGTGATGTCCACCTGACACACTTCGCACGCGCGGGCGTTGAAGAGGTCGCGAAAGGCGGCGAGGTTCGTGACGCGCTCGCCGGTCGCGATGGGCGTGCTGACGGCCGCGTTAATCATCGCGAGGCCGTCCACGCTCTCCGGCCAGCACGGTTCCTCGAAGAAGTACAGGCCATACGGTTCCAGCGCCTTCGCGAACTGAAGGCCCATCGCCGGCGACGGCCGCGCGTGGCAGTCCACCATAATGTCGATGCTCTCGCCCACGGCCTCGCGCATCGCCGCGACGCACTTCTCAGCGGTACGGATCGGCTTTAGCCCTTCGATGGGCAGCGTCGGCGGAACGGCCATTGTCTTGAACGCGGTGAAGCCGTCGGCGACGGCTTGGCGCGCGAGGTCGGCGAAGCGCTTGGCGTCTTCGGCCGCGGTCTCGTAGAAGTCTTCCATCCGCCCGCCGCCGAGGTGACAGTAGGTGCGGACGTGATCGCGCACCGGTCCGCCCCACAGCTTCGCGCACGGCACGCCGCACACCTTGCCGAGGATGTCCCACAGCGCGAGGTCGATGCCCGCGATGGCGGTGGCCCGCACGATGCCGTGCCCGTGCCAGAAGTGCTGGCGGTACATCATCTGCCACAGGTGTTCGACGCGCGTCGGATCTTCGCCGACGATCAGCTCGGCGCAGTCCTGCACGGCCCCCACCACGGCCCGCGTGTGCCATTCGAGCGTAGCCTCGCCCCACCCGAACAGCCCGTCCTGATCGGTGACGACCTTCACGAACACCCAGTTCCGCATCCGGGCGTTGCAAACGTGCGTCTCGACTCGCGTGATCTTCATGGGTGGCATTGTGCGCGCCGCCGCGCGCGAATGCTAGCCCCGGTGTCGCGACAGACGCGGAACACGTGCTGTTACACGCTTGCATCCGGCAGCGGATCGGTCATGCTGGGGCCGTTTCAGGAGTCGTTCACGCAATGCGAGGGGCAACCATGTCGCGGTTGATGCTGTGCGGTCTCATGGCGGGCGTGTTCCTGTGTTCGTCCGCCCCAGTCCGGGCCGACGACGCGGAAGACGAGGCCGCGGCGCTCATCGCGCAGTTGGGCGGGACGGTCACTCGCGACGAGAAGGCACCCGGGAAACCCGTCGTTACCGTGAGCTTGACGGCGAGCAGTTTCGGCCTAATCGACCCGAAATTCACGGACGAGTTACTGAAGGTACTCGCCACGTTCAAGAGCCTCGCCACACTTCACCTCGGGGGTAGTGATGTTACGGATGCGTTAGTAGACTCGTTGCGCAATAGCGATCGATGGCCTATTCATAGGGTTATGACGAATTACGAGAAATTGCGTCGGAAGCCGTTGTTGTTCCGCATGTTCA
>VGZJ01000027.1 GCA_016872595.1 Planctomycetota bacterium | reverse complement strand
GCGCGGAGCGAGGCGACCACCGCCGGCGGCGCGGCTCCGGCCCCGTCGTGCCACGGCACGTCGAGCACGCGGGCCGCGTTCGCGCGGAAGTACGCGACCCACTCCGCCGACGTGCGCGCGATTCGTAAGGGCGGGGCTTGGTCGGTGGCGAGCGTCAGGGCTTCGACAACGGCGCTGCGCATGAACTTATCCTTGAGTGATGCAGAATGCTTTGTAATGCAAAGTTAAAGGGCCGAGAAAAACCGCTTGCGGCTTCGCGAGGGCGTGGAGTTCGCACTCGCGAAGCCGCAAGCGGCTGGGTTACGTTCCCGCCAGACCCGGTTTCGCTTGTTTGGCGCTCGCGCCGCTCTCTTGCGCGGCGGCGTCGCGGAGCACCTGTTCCAGTTGTGCGAGGTACTCGCGGAACCGCTTGCGCCCGGTCGCGGTCAGCGCCACGGTCGTGAGCGGGCGGCGGCCCTCGTACCCTTTTGTGATCTTCACCAGCGCGGCCTCGGCTAGTACGTCGAGGTGTCGGCTCAGGTTCCCGTCGGTCAGGTCGCACAGGCGCGCGAGGTCGCCGAACGACAGCCCGCCGGCGCGCGCGATCAGCGCCGTCAGGATGCCCAACCGGGCCTTCTCGTGCAGCACGCGGTCCAGCCCCTCGTAGGCGAATCGCCCCGCGTCGGCGTCCGGTTCGTCAGGCATCGTTTTCTCCCTTCCACAACACGAGCGCCGTAATCAGGTG
Source organism: Planctomycetota bacterium (assembly GCA_016872595.1). Taxonomy (GTDB): domain Bacteria; phylum Planctomycetota; class Planctomycetia; order Gemmatales; family Gemmataceae; genus Gemmata. The sequence goes on along the minus strand of VGZJ01000027.1, from coordinate 34,491 downwards.
CCCGACCCCGAACGTGCCGCCGACGCACCACCCCGGCGGCTCCGGCGGTTGCCACGCCAGCAGCAACCCGCCGGCGAGCACGTACCCCGCGCCTACCAACCCGACCGCGCGCGGCAGGTGCGGGCGCACCGCGACCACGCCCAACCCGAACACCAGCGCCCACAGCCCCGGCAGCAGCGGCGCGAACGCCAAGCCGCGCGCCAGCGCCGCGGTCAGCAGCGCGCCGGCCAGCACGCACGGCAGGAACTGGCCCATGACCCGGCGGGTGCGGCGGCGCTCGAAGTCGTCTTCGCGGAACAGGTACGAGCGCACCGCGGCCCCGAACCCGACGAGCGCGCCGGTCGCGCCGACCGCGGCCCAGTACCACACGAACGCCGGCGCGTCGCCCGGCGGCACCACCCAGCGCTGCCCGGCCGCGGCCAGCAACCCCAGCGTGCCGACCAGCGCCACCGCGGGCACGCGGAACCCGCGGTACACCTCGCCCTTGGCGAGTTGGTCGTGAATGCGGTCGAGTTGGTCGAGCGCGTCGCGCACGCTCATGGGCCGGTTCCCGCAGGGGTCGATTGAGGGGGCAGTATACTTGGCAGTGCAAAGTTAAGTCAAGCGCGAACGCGCGCGATTCCTGTTCGCGCGCCGCGGTCACGGGCCTTCGGGTTCGGCCGGGTAGCGGTCGGGTTCGGGCGGCAGGTTGAAGACCAAGCCGGGGAAGTGCTCGACGAGGTAGTGAACGACGCGCCGGGCCGAGAGCACGCCCACAGGTCGCCCGGCCTCGTCCACCACGGGCAGGTGCCGGTACCCACCCTTCTGCATCCGCTTGATCGCGGTGCGCACCGAATCTTTGGGCGACACCGTGACCGGGTTCGGGGTCATGCACCGGCGCACGGGCGTGTCGAGGGGCAGGCCCGGCGCGAGCACGCGCACGAGCAAGTCGCGCTCGGTGAAGATGCCGACGACGCGGCCGAACTCGGTAACGAGCAGCGAGCCGATGTTCCACTGGCGCATGGCGGCGACCGCGTCGGCGGCGGTGCCGGCGGCGTCGACGGCGCGCGGCTCGTTGGGTTCGAGCCGCGACACGCTGTCCACTCGAAGGTCGCGGGACAGCTCCATCGGGTACAGGCCGAGCGGCGGGCGGTGCGGCTGCGGGCGGCGGCGCGGGTTGGGTGCGAAACTCATGCAACTGTACGGCGAGGGCGGGCAACGGACCCGGATATTCTCCGAACCCGGCCCGCGCGGACAAGCCCAACCCTCGGAACCCGCGCCGTCAAGTTACGGCACGGGCGCGCCCGGGGGCGGGGCGTCGACGGGCTTGGTGGCGTCGAGGAGCAAGCCGCAGGTGGCCGAACACGCGAACGCCAGCCCGCAGCACAGGAACGCCGCGTTCCACCCGGCCTCTTGGCGGATCGCGTTCAGCAGAATCGGCGAGAGCGCCGCGCCGAGGTTGCCCCACATGTTGCCCCAACCCAGCGCCGCGCCCACGTTCTTCCCGCCCACGTCCTGCGCGAACGACCAGATCGACGGGTTGTGCATGTCCACGCAGAACGCCATGACGCCCAGCGCGATGACCACGGCCCACGCGGTCGGCAGGCCGGGCAGGGCGAAGAACACCAGCGCGCAACCGCTCAGGGTCACGGCGATGGGCACCGAGCGCCCGTACTTGGGGCCGAGCTTCGTGCGCAGCCAGTCGGTGAACACGCCCCCGAAGATCATCCCGCACAGGCCGATGGTCAGCGCGGTGGACTGCATCTTCCCGACGGTTTCCACTTGGGTGCCGAACGTCTCCTTCAGGTACGTCGGGAGCAGCGTCACCACGAACACCCAGCCCACGTTCACCCCGAACTGCACGCCGCCGAAGAGCCACATGTTGCGCGACCGCGCGAGCATCGGCAGCAGTTGGAAGAACCCGACCCGCGGCGCGGGCGGTTGCGCCGCGGCGGGCGCGTCGGGTTGGGGCGCGTCGGGTTGTGCCGGCGGGTGGTCGCGCACGACCAGCCAGAACAGCGCCGCGACCGCCAGCCCGCACAGCCCGTACACGACGAACACGCCGCGCCAGTTGGTCGCCTTCTCGCCCGGTTCCGGCGGCACGGTGTTCGGCGTGACGGCCCACTCCGCGAGGGCGATCCCGACCAGCCCGACGCCGAGCGCGGCCGTGAGCCACGGCGCGATCGCGCCGCCGATGCGCCCCCCGAGGGCGACGATGGAACTGCACCGCCCGCGCTCCTCCGGCTTGGCCCAGCGCTTCACCAGCCCGGCCGCCGCGGGGTACGCCCCGGCCTCTGTGATGCCGAGCAACAAGCGGATGCCCAAGAGCGCCACGAACCCCATGACGAACCCGGTCAGCATGGTCACGAGCGACCACGCCGCGATCGAGATGGTGAGCACCTTGCGCGCCCCGTAGCGGTCGGCTAGCGTGCCCATCGGAATCTGGAACAGCGCGTAGGTGAGGAAGAACGCGCTGAGCGCGTACGACATGCGCGTATCGGCCCACTTCTTCTTCTTGGCAGCGGTGATCTCGGCCGGCGTCAGCTCCTCGCCGCCGGGCGGGGGGTTGTCGCCGAGGCGCTTCAGCTTCCGTTTCTTGGCGGCGGCGAGGTCGTCGTCGGAGAGCTTGTCGTCCGGTCCCGGCTCCGGGGCGAGCGGCAACAGCAGCTCGACCTTCATCGGCTCCGCGAGCGTGGAGAAGCAGACGCGGTCGATGTACATCCACAGGGCCGCGACCGCGGTGATGGCAACGATGACGTAGCGCTGGGGCATGGCAGCTCCGGGCGAAACCGCAGGAGTGTAGCCGGGCGCTGGCCGCGATGCACCTAGAAACGCCCGCGGCGCGCCAGCGCCACCGGCGCGGCCGGTACAACCGCAATCGCGGCGCGGCCTTGCGCCGGCTTTCGTGTTGACAGGCCCCCTGCGCCCTTTAAGCTCAAAGAAAGGTGAAAGGTGCGCCCCGCGGCGCGCCATTTACTCCCGACACGTCCCGCCCCGAACCGCCCGCGCCGAGGATCACATGGCCAAAGCGAAGTCGAAAGAGACCAGCCTCCCGCTGATCTTCGCGCTGGTGTTCTTCGTTCTCACCACCATCGCGTTCGGCGTGATGTGGTACCTGTCGTATTCCGAGGTGGAGCAGGCCAAGGCCGACAAGAAGAAGGCGGAGGGCGACCTCAAAGCGCCGCGCGACGCCGAGCGCGAGTCGAACCTGAAGGCCCGCGTGTACCGCCTGTACCTCGGCTGGGAAGAGGGCGACGACAAATCGACCATCGAGGCCGAGAAGGGGTCGGCGACCGTTTCCAACGAGGTACAGAAGATCAACGAGGCCGTGGCTAAGAAGCTCGGCGTCGCGACCGCGGCCGACCTGCCCGACGAGTTCAAGTTCTGGGTACTGGACGAGAACCGCCGGGCCAAGTCGCCACCGGCCGAGGCGCTGCTCGACCTGTACGCCAAGATCCGCGGGAAGGAAACCGTGTACAAGGCCGCGGACGACGAGCGCGACGCCTACAAGAAGCAGATCGACGGCATGAAGGCCGCCATCACCGCGCTGGCCGCGGTTCAGGCGAAGTACCAGACGCAGATCGACACGCTGCCGGGCGAGTTCAAAGCCGACCTGAAGAAGGTGACGGACGGCTACAAGGTTCGCACCGATCAGTACACCGCGGCCGAGGCCCGCGCGAACGACAAGATCACGGAGATTACCGCCGACCGCGACAAGTTCGAGACGCTGTCCCGCGCGCTCAAGAAACAGCTCGACGCCCTCGCCTCGGACAACGACGCGCTCCGCTCGCGCATCAACGCCGAGAGCAAGGAGAAGGTGACGTACGACGAGCCGCAGGGCAAGATTCTGCGCAAACTGCCGGAGGGCGTGGTCGAGATCAACCTCGGCTCCGCGGCCGGCGTGCGCCCGGGCCTGACGTTCACTGTACTGCCCCCGGACTTCCCGCAGAAGGGCCGGCAGTCGCGGATGCGGATGCTCCGCACGCAGAACGCCAAGGGCGAGTTCACGTCGGTCGAAATGTTCGTTCCCAAAGGCTCCATCGAGGTGTACGAGGTCGTCAGCCCGACGCTGTCACTGGCCCGCATCCAGCCGGGTAGCGAACTGGATCCGATCCGCGACGGCATTGCCGTGGGCGACCTGATTTATAACTCCGTGTGGCGCAAGGGGGTGGCCGACCACATCGCCCTCATCGGCATCTTCGACGTGAACGGCGACGGCATCGACGACATCGAGAGCGTGGTCAAAGACTTGCGGAACATGGGCATCCCGGTCGACGCGTACTTCGACATGCGGAAGCGCGAGTGGGTGGGCGAGGTCACGGACAACACCCGCTACGTCGTCGAAGGGTTCAAGCCCCTCCTAAGTGGCACCGACCCGAACCGCGACGAGAAGAGTAAGCTGCTTGAGATCATCAACAACAAGGTCAAGGACGCGCGCGCCCGCGGCGTGGACCGGATGAACTTCCGCGACTTCTTCAGCCGCATGGGGTACAAGTTCCGGCTCGACGTGCCGGACGATAAGGTGAACCAAGCGACCGCGCCGTACCTGAGCAACGTGGGCGTGGGCAACCCGGTCCCGATGCCCCCGGCCCCGCAACCCTAAGAAGGAAGAAGCTCTCGCAAAGGCGGGAGGCCGCAAAGGAAGACAAGAGAAGGCAGAATACGGTTCAACAGACAGCCGGCGGGCAATCCTGCCGGTGATCCCGTGAACTGTTTTCTGCCTTCTCTTGTCTTCTTTTGCGTCCTCGCGCCTTTGCGAGAGCCTGCCGTTATTCCACCACTAATTCGCTCGCGCCTTCGACCGCGAGGGCGACGGTGGCGGTGCCGAACGCGAGCCACTCGGCTAGCGCCCAACCGTGGCCGGCGAGTTGCGGGGCGCGCACCGCGTTCACCCGCGGCGGGCGCGCCGGGTCCAGTTCCACGTCGAACTCCGCGAGGCACCCGACCGTCGCGCCCGCGGCCTTGATGACCGCCTCTTTACACGTCCACCCCCGGAAGAACGCACCGGCGCGCTGCTCGTTCGGCAGCTCGCGGAACGTCGTGGCCTCGGCCGCGGAGAAGTACCGCGCCACCAGCCCCTCGGCGTCGGCCATTTCGCGCACGCACTCCACATCGACGCCCACGCGCCGCGCGCCGGCGACCAGCACCAGTACACCGTCGGTGTGAGTGATGTTGAAGTGCAAGGGCGGCGCGCCGGCGCTCAGCACCGGCTTGCCGGAGGGCAGGTACGCGAGCGGCACCGCGGCCGGGTCGAGGCCGAGCGCGTCGCCCAGCAGCCCGCGGAGCAGCCCGCGGCCGATGACGAACTGGTCGCGCGCCTTCGCGATGCGGTACCGCACGGCCCGGGCGTGTTCCTCCGGCGTGAGGCGCGCGAGCAGTTCCTCCGCCGGCACCGGTGGGCGTGCGAGATCGACGACCCACGCGGTCACGGCGTCGCCAGCGGGTGCGCGCGGCCGCGCCGGGCACGCCGCCACGCTCACCCGAACGCGCTCGCCTCCCGGTGTCATCGTCGCCGCACTTGCCCTTTCCCGGTTCGCCGCCGCACGCTATTCCCCGCGGCATGACCACACTCATTTTCGTCGCGGCACTGGCTACCGGCCAGCCGCCCGCGCCCGCCGCGCCGTTGGCGGCGCTGACGTGCGCCGCTCCGCTCGGCGCGAAGGGCGACGTGAAGGCCGGGCCGCCGCTGGCTCACGCCTTCGACCTCGCCCACGCCGGGGCCGGCACGCTCACGATTACCAAGGTCGAGGCCGGGTGCGGGTGCCTGCGCCGCGCCCTCGGCGCGACCACGCTTCAGCCGGGCGAGAAGACGCGCCTCGTACTCGAGGTGAACACGCTCACCCAACCGGACGGCCCGAACCGCTGGCAGGTCGCGGTATCCTATACGATTGACGAGCCGGGCGCGCCGGCCCGCGCCGGCGAACTGCTCCTCCAGATCACCGCGACCCTGTCGCGCGACGTGACCGTGAGCCCGCCGCAGGTGGCGTTCTCGACCGCGGGCGCGGCCCAGCAAGTGCTAACGGTGGCCGACAAGCGCGCCAAGTCGTTGACGATTCTGAAGGCCGCGGCGTCGGCCGCGCACCTGACGGTCGAGATCGCCCCTGCCGGCGGCACGCCGCGCGCGCAGTCGGTCACGATCAAGCTCGAGGCCAGCGCCCCCGCCGGGCACCGCGACGAAATCGTCACGCTGTACACCGACGACCCGGCGTGCCCGGAACTGCACATTCCGGTGCGCGTGCTGAAGCGCGCGGCGGCGGCCGTGACCGCGACCCCGGAAGCGGTGAGCATCCGCCTCGCGCCGGGGCAAACCGACGGCTCGGCGCTGGTGCAACTGCGCGCCCCGGACGGCAAAGCGGTCAGCGTGAGCGGCGCGGACAGCGACCTGCCGGGCGTGCAGGTGAAGTGGTCCGCGGGGAGCGGACCGGTGGCGACGGTGCGGGTGACCGTGCCGGAGGCGCTGAGCGCGAAGCCGGGGCGCTGCACGGTGCGCGTGCGCCTGAGCGAACCGGGCGGCGAGGTCGCGATCCCCGTGTCGTGGACCGGGCGCTAGCCGCCCTACGGCAGCGGGACGTTTTCCAGCGCGAAGGGCACTTCCACGACGACCGGGCGCGGGCCGGTGACGACCAACTTCGCCGGGGCCGCGAGGAACGTCCACGTCCGGCGCTCGTAGATCGCGCGCCCGTCGGCGCTCGCGTCGGTCGAACCGCTCGCGGCCAGCCCTGTCAGTTCCTTGCCGCTCGCGTCGAACGCGCGCAACACCGGCGTGTGGTTCGGGCCGCGCGGCGCTTCCGGCCACAGCCCGCCGGGGTTCTGCCCGCGCCGCGCGCCCGCGACCCACGGCGACGGGTAGCGCAGCACGAACGCGACTGTTGTTCCGTCGTTGTCGGCGCGCACCGATTCGAGCGTCAGCGCGACTTCGCCCGGCCCTTCAAGCGTGCGCCCGGTGTGCTTCTCCGGCGCGGTCACGGTCACGAGCGGTTCGTTGGGCAGTAGCAGTTCGCCGAACACCGACCCGTCGAGGCGCCTCAGGCTTTTGGCGTGCGGCGTGGCGAGCCTCAGAGGCACCGGCACGACGCGCGGGTTCGGCACCGCCGCGAGCGCGGCCGGCGCGCCCGGTCGGTCGAAGCGCGCGAAGCCCTGCTTCACGCCGGGGCCGCCCCATACGACGACCCCTTCGAGGTCCATCGGCCCGTCGTCGACGGGGCGCGCCGCGGCCCCGCTGCCGACGCGCCCGGCGTCGTCGATCAGGCGCGTCACTTTAACAGCGAGTACCTCGTTCCAGTTCAAGCCCGGTAGCGGGGCGACGTCGAGGCACAGCGCCGTTTCGCCGGTGCCGAGGGTGACGCGGTGGCCGGGGAACGCGCGCGGGAGCGCGAGCACGCGCACCCCGTTGCTGCGCGCGCCCGGCGCGCGCCCGCGGCCGTCGATCAGCACCACGGGCACGGCCTCCGGGCCGGGCGGCACGGGCGGCAGGGCGTACACCCGGCGCACGTTGGTGGGCGGCTTCGGCAGTTCCAGTTCCGCGGCGAACGACTCGCGCAGCCCGGCCGCGGCGCTGAACGCTTCGACCGCCTCCCACACCGGCAGTTCGGCGGTAGCGACCGTGACCGGGCGCAGCGGGTCGGCGACGCGGTCGAGGTCGAGCGTGAGATTCACCCCGGTACGCGCGCGCAACTCGGCGACCGCGTGGGCCAGCGGAACGGCCTTGAAGTTGAGCGTGACCTTCGGCGCGGCGAGGCGCTCGGCGCTTGTGGCGGCGCGCTGGAGTTTTTGAAGGATCGGGGCGGCGCGGTGTCGCACTTCGGGATCAGAACCGGCGACCGCGGCGCGCAGGGCGGGCAGGGCCGCGGGGCCGGCGCGTTCGAGCGCTGCGGCTGCCGCTTCGCGCGTTCTGAAGTCGTCGGAACCGAGTTGCTGAACGAGTGCGGCGGGTTCGGCGGCGCGCGCCGGAAGTGCGAGAGACGCAAAGAGCGCGAGAAGCCCGAGCGCCCCGAAGGTTGCGAGGAGCCGCCGCCGCATGGTGCCGATCCCGTGGTGCGCGTCGCGTGGTGTGTATCAATCATACCCGCGCGCGGGCGCGGCGCAACGGGAATTGTGCGCCGCGCGGCCCTTCCCGCGCCGCGGCGCGCCTTCTACAATCTCCGTTCCGAGTTTAAGGCCGGGCGCGGTGTCGCGCTCGGTCGCGAGCGACCGCTCGGCGCGCGGGCTTAAGCCCGCCGGGTCGCATCGTTTCCCAGTGCCACGGGGAATCTAAGACGGCGGGCACCTGCCCCCGCTCCCCCGCACGGAGCAACGGACCAATGGCCACCAAGAACAAGACGAACAAGAGCGTGAAGAAGCGCGTCCGCGTGACCGCGACCGGCAAGCTGAAATACGGCAAGGTCGGGCGGCGGCACTTGAACGCGCACATGAAGGCCAAGCGGAAGCGCCAGCTCCGCAAGGCCGGCATCATCGGGGACCGCCCCCGCGTGCAGAAGAAGTACAAGATCGCGCTCGGCGTGCTCTAAGAGGCGCGCCCCGCGTCGGGTCTGCACTCACACACTCTTGTTCCAACACACTCGTTCATAAGGGGTCACGGTCATGGTTCGCGCTCGCAGCAAAACGACGACCGCCGCGCGTAAGAAGCGCACGCGCAAACTGACGAAGGGGTTCCGCCTCGGCCGGCACAACCTGTACCGGCAGGCCCGCGTGACGCTGATCCGCGGGCGCAAGTTCGCGTTCCGCGACCGCAAGGCGAAGAAGCGCGAGTTCCGCCGCCTGTGGATCGTCCGCATCAACGCGGCGTGCCGCATGCGCGGCCTGCGGTACAGCGAGTTCATGCACGCGATGCAACTCGCCAACGTGACGCTGGACCGCAAGGCGCTGTCGGAGATCGCCATCCACGACCCGGCGGCCTTCGACAAGCTGGTCGAACTGGCGAAGAAGCACCTGCCCAAGCCGGCCGAAGCCGCGAAGAAGTAAGAGGCCGCGAAAACCGGCAGAAGAATTGGCCCGCTGATGGCGCAGACTTCGGCGTCATCAGCGGGCCAATTCTTTGCTTTCATCAAGCCTTCACACGCCCCGGCGAAGTACACTGCGAGTAGATACCCGTTCCTCTTGAGGGTCGTGTATGAGCGCAGATCGTCCCGGTTTGTTGGCCCGCATTCAGGCATTCGACATCGACGGCGGCGACGTCGCCCTACCGTTCGCGGCGCGGCTGGCCCGCGAGAACGGCTGGTCCCGCGCTTACGCGGCGCGCGTCGTCGAGGAGTACAAGCGGTTCGCGTTCCTCGCCACCACCGGCCGCGCGCCGGTGTGCCCGTCCGAAGACGTGGACGCGGCGTGGCACCTCCACCTCACCTACACCAAGTCGTACTGGCAGCGGTTCTGCGCCGACACGCTCGGCCGCCCGCTGCACCACGAGCCGACGAAGGGCGGCCCGGCCGAGGGCGCGAAGCACCTCGCCATGTACGCCGACACGCTGACCGCGTACCGCGCCGCCTTCGGGCACGCCCCGCCCGCCGACGTCTAGCCCTGCGGCGACACGCGCTTCGGCGACGACCTGAGCCACCGCGCCGTGAACACCGCCCGCAACTGGGTGATCCCGAAGGCCCCGGTGAAGCGCGTCGGCGGGCTGGCGCTGGCCTTCGTGCTGGTCGCGCTCCTCGTGCCGGGCTGCAACGGCGGGTTGAACCCGTTCGCGCTCGGTAACACCGACTTCCTCACGGTGCTCGCGCTCGCGCTGGTCGGGGCCGTGTGCGCCGGGCGCGTGCTGCGGTCGGTGCTGCGAAGCCCGAACCCGAGCGCCGACGACGACAAGATCGAACTGGACTGGGAGCAGAGCGCGTACCTCGTGGGCGGCGCGCCGCGGCTAATGTCCGCGGCCATCGCCCGGCTCGGCGGGCAGAACGTGCTGACGGTGAGCGATGACGGCAAGACGCTGCGGACCAACGGCCCGCTACCGACCGACGCCACCGCGAGCGAGGCCGCTGTGTACCGCGCGCTCCCCATGACCAACGACGGGACCGCGATGAAGCCGGTCAAGGACGCGGTGGAGGCGGTGGTCGCGGCGCGGGTCGAGCAACTCAAGCAAGACGGTCTGCTGCTCTCCCCCGCAAGCCGGGCGCGCGTCATCCTCGTCTCGCTCGTGCCGCTGGCGCTGGTGATCTTGGGGCTGGCGGTGCCGCGGATGCTGATGGGCGTGCAGGCCAAGAACCCGGTCGGCTTCCTCGGTCTGCTCACCATCGTCGGCGGCATCTTCGCCCTGTTCGTTACGCTGGCCGGTTCGACGCGCCTAAGCAACCGCGGCACGGCGGTGCTGGCCAAGACGAAAGAGCGGAACGAGGCGCTGCGGAGCGGGACCAAGTGGGCGACCGGGACCGACGCGGGCATGGCGGTGGCGCTGTTCGGCACCGCGGCGCTGGCCGGCACGATGTACGCTCCACTGCAAACGTGGTACCCGCGACAAACGACCGAAGGTTCGTCCGGCGGGTGCGGCGGCGGGGGCTGTGGCTCCGGGTGCAGCAGCGGCGACGGCGGCGGGGGCGGGGGCTGTGGCGGCGGCGGCTGTGGCGGCGGCGGCGACTGAAGCCGGCGCGCGAGCGGCGCGGCGTCAGCCCGCCGGTAGCGACACAACTCAGGCGCGTCGAGCGCCTCTCAGTTGTGAAACTACCGGCGGGCTGACGCCGCGCCGCTCGCTAGTATTGTTGGCAGACTCTGCGGAGGTTCGTCATGCGCGCGCGCCGCTTCTTGTTCGTGTTCCTGTTCGGCGCGCTCATGGGGTGCGGCGCGAAGTCCGACGCGCCGCCGCAAGCCCCGGTGAACCCGGAGCGCGAGCAACGCGGCGGCGACCCCGCGCCCGCGCCGCCTCCGAAGGTAACGCCTCCGAAGGTCGAACCACCCGCGCCACCGGACCCGGTGCCCGAATCGGTGCCGGTCACGGCCGCGGACAAGGCCCGTGTCGCCGAAGCCGAAAAGAAGGGCGCGACCGTTCACGAGGCCCAGAACGGCGGCTACGAGGTCCGCATCGCGCCCGACACCGACCCCGAACCCGTCTTCGAGGCGCTCAAGGGAACGAAGTGCGTCGTTTCCCTGAACCTCGAAGGGAACAAGATCACCGACGCGACGCTGCGCCACGCCGCCGGGTTCGAGTGCCTCGAACTGCTCGCGCTGCACCAGTGCCCGAAGGTCAGCGGCGAGGGGTTCGACGCGCTTGCGGGGCTGACGCGGCTCAAGATCGTGACCGTTTCCGAGTGCGCCTTGACCGACGCCGCGGGCCAGCACCTCGGGCGCGTCAAGAGCTTGGAAAACGTTGCGTTCTATCGGACGAAGCTCACCGACGCCGGTCTGAAAGAACTGGCCGCGCTGCCGGCACTGGAAGCGCTGGTGCTGGTACACACGCCGGTCAGCGGCACCGCGTTCGCCGCGCCGGGGTGGGCCAAGCTCCGCGAGATCGGAGCCTCGGATAGTAAGTTCAGCGACGCGGGGCTAGAAGCGGTCGCGGCTCTGCCGGCGCTGCAACTTCTGAACGTCCGGTTGTGTCCGATCACGGACGCCGGCGTTCACCACCTGCGGAAAACCGCAACCCTCGCGGACCTGTCCCTGTGCGGCACGAAGACCACCGACGCCGCGCTGCGCGACCTCAAAGACCTGCCCGCGCTGCGCGCGCTGGACGTGTCTGAAACCGCGATTCAGGGATCGGGGTTCGCAGCGTTCGCGGAGCGGCCCGGGCTACGGCGGTTGTACGCCGGCGGCACCAAGCTCGACGACACCGGCGCGGCGCACCTCGCCAAGTTCCCCAACCTGACGCACTTGGTCCTGTCCGGCTGTTCGGTGTCCGACACCGGCCTCGCGCGTCTGAGCGACCTGAAGAAGCTGACGACGTGCAACCTGTCCGGCACGCGGGCGGGCGACGGCACGGCCGCGGTGCTGGGCGCGCTGGCAGAGTTGCAGGACGCAAATTTCGCCGGCACCCCGCTAACCGATGTGGGGCTGAAGGCGCTGGCCGGCGCGCCGAAGGTGCGGTTCATCGACGCGACCGGCTCGAAGGCGACGCGCGAAGGGGCCGAGCGCGCGAAAGCCGGCCGCGTCCGCGTCGAGATTCGCACCGGGTGAGGGCGGTCACTTGATGCCGGCGGCTTTGGCGGCTTCGGGGTCGATGGCCTGTGCCGCGGCGCGGGCGGTCGCGGCCAGCGCGTCGTCGGGGTGGTCGATCAGCTTCAGCAGTTCCGGCAAGGCGGGTTTGGCGTCGGCCCCGATGCGGCCCAGCGCTCGCGCCGCCATGTACCGCTCGTTGTCGCCCTCGGTCCCGGTCAGGTTCGACTCTTCCAGCGCCCGCACCAGCAGCGCGGTGGCGCGGCCGTCCTTGTTCATGCGCCACAGCGCTTCGGCCGCGGTGATCCGTACTTGAAAGGTGCGATGCGTCAGCCCGCGGGTGGCTTCTTCTTTGCCGGACTGGTCGGAGAGGCGCACCAGCGCGAGCGCCGCGTGGGCGCGGACCAGCGGGGCCGGGTACTCGAGCCGAGCCTTCAGCGCCGCGACCGCCGCGGCGCGCTCGGTCGGGGCGATCAGGCCGAGGGCTTCGCACGCGGCCGAAAGTACGAACTCCGCCTCGTCGCCCTCCAGTACGGCGACCAGCGCGGGCACGGCGTCCTTCGCCACGGGGCCGACGCGCGCCAGCGCCTCGGCGCTCGTCGAGCGCACCGCGGCGCGGACGTCGAACAGGCGCTTCACGAGGTCCGGCACCGCGTCCTTCGCGGCCGGGCCGAACTCGAACCCGAGGTCGAGCGCCGCCTGTTGGCGCACCTTCGCGTCGTCCGACGCGAGCAGTTTGCGCACGGCCTTCAGCGCCCCGGCGTTCTTCTCCATGCGCCACAGCGTGGCGGCCACATCGAGGCGCAGCTCCTCGTCGGCGCTGTCGAGGGCGAGGCGCAGTTCGATGGCAACGGCGGTCCCGGTGGGCGGGAACTGGCGCAGCGCGCGGGCCGCGGCGCGCTTGTGGTCCTTGTCTTCGAGGTACCCGGCGAGTGTGAGCGCGTTGTCGGCCTTCGGGTCGATGCGGTACTGCGCGACCGCCGCGAGGAAGCTCAGGTTCGGGTCTTTGGCCTTCGCGAGCACGCCGAGCGGTTCGAGCGCGGCCTTCGCGTCCGGGCCGATGGTGCCGAGCGCGTGGACCAGCGGGGCCGCGCCCGCGAGCAGCTCGGCGAACCCCGGCGGCGGTTGCTCCGCGCCCCTGAGTACGTTCGTTACCTTCGACAGCGTTTTGACGAGGTCCGGCACCGCGTCCTTCGCGTGTGGCCCGAGCGCCTCAATGACGCGCATCACCTCGTCGCTGTCCTCGGCCTTGAGTTGCTTCGCGAACACGTCGAGCGTGTCCTTTGCACGGTCGAGTCGCCACAGCGCCGCGTAGGGCAGGGGGCGCGAGACCTTCTTGGCGGCGGCGGCGTCGCGGAGCAGCTTGATCGCCCCCTCGTCGCGCGCGATCCGCCACAGTGCGGCGGCGGCGTTCACCCGGAACACCGGCAGAGTCTCGTCGCCGTTCACCTTCGCCTGAATGCTGGGCACGACGTTCTTGGCCTCCGGCCCGACGCGCGCGAGCGCTTCGAGTAGGTAGTAGCCGAGCTGCGCGTCGGACTCGACCAGTTCGTTCTGAATGGCGAGCAGGGCCGGGGCCGCCTCCGGGCCGAGGTCGCCGAGAATCCGCGCCGCGGCGACCTGCTCGTCGGCACGGGCCGACTTCAGTGCTTTGGTGAGCACCGGCAGCACGGTCTGCGGGTCCGCGCCGAGTTGCACCAGTGAGCCGGTGGCGGCCATGCGCACCGTGTGGGCCTCGTCCTTGAGCGCCTTGGTGAGCGCGGGAATCGCGCCGTACGCGCCGACCTGCGCGAGCGCGCGGGCCGCGTTCCGCCGGGCCTCGGTGTCGTTGTCGTCGCGCAGCACGCGGGCCAGCGACGGGGCCGCGGCCCGCGCGTCCGCGCCGATCTCGCCGAGCGCGTACGCGCAGTTCCGCCGCGCGGTGTACGACTCGGACCACAGCCCCTGCGTGAGCGCCGGCACCGCGTCCGGCCCGGCCCCCACGAGCGCGACCATCGCCTTCGCCGCGGTCTCACGGTCCGCGTCTTGGGTCTTGGCGATCAACTCTTCGTGGGAGGGCGGCTTCGCCGGTGCCGGCGGCTCCGGCGGTTGCCCCGCGCCCGCCGGCGCGGCGAACAGGGCGAGGGCCAACAGCAGAATGGAGCGTGTGCGCATGTGGGTATCTCTGGTCACGCCGCGGGCGCGGCGCTCGCGACCTTGAGTGTAATCCGAATCGCCTGTGGGTTGCAGCGGATTCGCAGCGGCTCGCGCCCGCTGATCCCGCGGCACACCACCATCGCGGTCCCGTTCTCCTCGAACGTCCCCGTGTCGAACCGGCGGCCGTACACACTCGGCACGAAGATCGAGCCGATCAGCGGTACGCGGATGCCGCCGCCGTGAACGTGCCCGCACAGCATCAGCCCGACGCCGTGGGCTTGCCCCCAATAGAAGTTGTCGGGGGTGTGGCTCAGGCACAGTCGGAACGGCCCGACCGGGGCGGCGCTCAGGTCCGGGGCCGGCGCGAACCACGGCCCCTCGTGCCCGACGACCACGCACGGCACGCCGCGCACGGTCACTTCCTTCCACCCGTTGCCGAGGACGGTGTACCCGGCCGCGGTGAGTTCGGCCCGCACGCGGTCGGGGTCGCGGTAGACGTCGTGGTTCCCCAGAATCGCGAACTTCGCGTCGTTCGCACCGAACCGGCCCAACAGCGGGCGGATCCAATCGTGGTGTGTCAGCGAGTCCACGATGTCGCCGGCGACGCACACGAGGTCCGGCACCGGCCCGGCGGTCAGCTCGGCGCACACGCGCTCGAAGTACGCGCGGCTCGGCGTGCCGTGGAAGTGCAGATCGCTGAGCAGCAGCACCGTGAGGCCGTCCCACTCCGGCGGCAGGGTCGGCAGCGCGAGTTCGAGTTCGGTATGGTCGAACTTGAACACGCAGTTGCCGGGGAGCCGGGTCGCGGCGCGACCCTTGCCCTCGCCGATCGCGGCCGGGCCCAGTTCGCGCCACAGGTCGAGCGTGCGCGTGCGCTCCGATACGACGCACGCGGGCGGCGCGCGCAACCCGCGCTCGAGGCAGATCATCGGGAACACGGTGCCGAAGTAGAGGCACGTCACGACGTAGGCGAGCACCGCGTAGCCCCACGGCCCGCCGCGCGGTTCGAGCGGCGCGGCCGGGTTCGCCGCCGACCACACGAGCAGCGGGAACGCGAGGATCAGCACCGCGGTGACGTTGCGCCACGGCTTCAGGAACGCCTTCGGGAGCGGCCGGCCGTAGAGGTGGTTTAGGAGCGCGACCAGAACGCACGTGTGCCCGAGCCACGCGACGGCGAGCACCAGCACCGCGAGCACCGCGAGCGGATCGGACATGCCGGCTGTTATACGGACCGCCGCGCGGCACGCGCCTCTACTGCCCCTGTTGAATCTGGTCGAAGCGGGTGGCGACCGACACGAACGCGGCCACGAGGGTCGGGTCGAACTGGCCGGGCGAGTCCTGCGCGATCAGGCGCGTCGCCTGCGCGTGGCTCAGGGCCGGGCGGTGCGGGCGGCGGCTCCGCAGCGCCTCGTACACCGCGGCCAGCGCGACCACGCGCGCGGCCAGCGGGATGTCCTCGCCGATCAGCCCGTCCGGGTACCCGCTCCCGTCCCAGTTCTCGTGGTGGCACCGGGCGATCTCGGCGGCCACGTCGAGGCCGGCCACGTCGCCGCCGAACGTCTGGGCCACGCCGATCAGCACCTCCGAGCCGATGGCGCAGTGCGTCTGAACAATGGACCGCTCGGCCGCGTCGAGGCGGTCGGGCTTCAACAGCGTGTGCCGCGGCACTCCCAGTAGCCCGATGTCGTACATCGGGGCGACCGCGGACAGCACCGCGACGAAGTGTTCGTCCTTGAGGCGCGCGTACTCACCCTGTTCGGGCACCGCGCGGGCGAGGGCGCGCACGTACCGGGCCACGCGGGTCCATTGCCCCTCAGAGATCAGTTGCGTCTCGGCCAACAGGCGCGAAATCGTCAGGGACAGCGCCTCGGCCGCGACCGGGCGCGCGGCCCCGGTCGCGGGGGGCGGCGTCGTAGAGCCGGCGAGGTCGTGCGACTTCGTCGGGCGGCGCATGAGCAGCGCCCGCGCGCGGGAGAGGAACTCAACCGGGGCGAACGGCTTGCTGATGAAGTCGTCGGCCGCGGACACCGACAGCCCACCCAAAGCCTCGGCCGGCAGTTCGCCCGACGTGAGCAACACCTTCAGGCGGTCGCTCTCGAGGCCGGCGGCGCGCACCTTCTCGATCAGGTCCGGCCCGCTGAGGCCCGGTAGCCCTACGTCCACGACCACGAGGTCCGGCGGGTCGCGCAGCACTTCCGCCAGCCCGCTCTCGCCGTCCTCGGTCTCGCGCACGTCGTACTGGTCTTGCAACAGGGCCATCATCAGCGCGCGGACGCTGGGGTCGTCTTCGACGATGAGCACGCGCCCGCGGGTCGAGTCGAGCAGGCGCGAGTCGGACGCAGCGACCATCGTGCCGTGCGGGAGCCACAGGGTGAACCCGGTCAGCGCCGCGGAGACCGTACGCGCCGACGGGAACCGCAGTTCGGGGTCCGGTTCCATCAGCCGCGCGACGAGGTCGGACACTTCGGCCGGCACTTCCGGGCGCACGCGGCGCACGGGCGGCGGGGTCGTGGTGAACCGGCGGTGCAGGTCTTGGACCGGGTTCCCGGTTTCCGGGTACGGGTCGCGCCCGGTCAGGGCCCAGTACAGGGTCGCGCCGAGGCTGAACAGGTCGGCGCGGGCGTCGACGGAGTGCGGGTCGCGGGCCTGCTCCGGGGCCATGTACCCAATGGTGCCGAGCACCACGCCCGGCTCGGTCATCTGCTGCGTCGGGAGCCGCGCGAGGCCGAAGTCGAGCACCTTCGCTTGGCCGTCCGGCGTCACCAGCACGTTGCTCGGCTTGATGTCGCGGTGGATCAGCCCGGTGCGGTGGGCCTCGCCCAGCGCGTCGGCCACTTGGCGGAACAGGTCGCACGCCTTCAGCGGGGAGAGCGGGCCGCGCTCGCGCACGAGGGTGAACAGGTCTTGGCCGGGGATCAACTCCATCACAAAGTAGTCGCGCGGCGGGCCGCCCTTCGTGTGCCGGCCGGCGTCGAAGCACGTTACGATGTGCGGGTGCTGGAGCCGGGCGACGGCGCGGGCCTCGGCGTAGAAGCGGTGGATCAGCCGCGCGCTCACGTCGGTGGAGCGTGCCATCACCTTCAGGGCCACCTGCCGGCGCAGCTGGAAGTGCTCGGCCCGGTACACGGTGCCCATGCCGCCCTGCCCGAGCACGTCGAGGACGCGGTAGTTGCCGAGGATCAGGTCGTCGGCCGCGCCCTTGCGGATCGTGTCCACTTGGAACCGGGTCAGCAGGTGCAGGTTCAGGAGCTTGGCGAGCAGGGCCTCGGCGGAGACGAGGCGCGTGAGCGCGTCGCGGTCGGTGGGCGGCACCTCGTCCCACTCTTCCGGCATGAGCACCTGCGAACTGAGCAGTCGCGCGAGGAGGGACTGCGCCGGCGGGATCGCGGCCTCCATCGTGCCCGGCGGGGTACCGCTCGGCGCGGAGCCGTAGTCCGGGCGCGCGTACTCGATCAGCGGCGTCATGCGGTCCCTCTCGCGGGAGGGCCGCGGCGCGCCCCGTGTGGTGCGCGCCGACTCGCCCCCCTATGAGCTTGGGGCACGATTCCGCCGCGCACAACCGGCGGAAGGGAGAAGTGACAGATACCGCGGGGATTCGCCCCGGCGCGCGAAATGTGCGCCGCGGGCCGAGCGCCGGACTTCGCGCCGGCGGGGAGAATTGCGCCCGCGGCCCGAACCGAAACGCGCGGGGTGGGGCGCGGCCACTTCGCTTACACCCCGGCGGCGGCGGCGAGCGCCTTGGCGACCGGGGTCGCTTCCCACGTGAACTCCGGGCGCTCGCGGCCGAAGTGCCCGTTCCGCGCCGAGTTCCGGTAGATCGGGCGGCGCAGGTCCAGCGTCTCGATGATCCCCTTCGGGGTCAGCTTGAAGTGCTCGCGGATCAGATCGACCAACTTCGCCTCGGCCACCTTCGCCGTGCCGTTGGTGTTCACCCAGATGTTCAGCGGGTCCGGGTAGCCGATGGCGTATGAGAGCTGGACCTCGCACTCGCGCGCGAGGCCGGCCCGGACGATGTTCTTCGCGATGTACCGGCACATGTAGGCCGCGCTGCGGTCCACCTTCGTGGGGTCTTTGCCGCTGAACGCGCCGCCGCCGTGCCGCCCGCGCCCGCCGTAGGTGTCCACGATGATCTTGCGGCCGGTCAGCCCGCTGTCGCCGTGCGGCCCGCCCTGCAGGAAGCAGCCCGTCGGGTTGATGTGGCACGCGATGTCGTCCGGCCCCAGCGCCGGCTTCGTGCCCGGCACCACCATCACCATCTTCCCGCGGATCAGGTCGGCGCGCTCCGCCTTCAACACCGGCAGCAGCAACTGGTCGATCACCTGCTGGCGCGCGTCGTCTGTGAAGTAGTCGGTGTCGCCGCGGCGCGTCATCACGGCCCGCGTGTGCTGGGTGCTGAGTACGACCGTGTGGATGCGGTGCGGGGTGCCGTCGGCGTTGTACTCGACCGTGACTTGGCTCTTGGCGTCCGGGCGGAGCCAGCCGAGGGTGCCGGCGGCGCGCATTTCGGAGTGGCGCTCGACGAGCCGGTGCGCGAGGTGGATCGGCAGCGGCATGAGGCTGTTGGTCTCGTTGCACGCGAACCCGAACATCATACCCTGATCGCCGGCCCCGCCGGTGTCCACCCCTTGGCTGATGTGCGGGCTTTGGGCGTGGATGCGGCAATCCACTTGGCACGAGTCCGCGGTGAACCCGATCTCCTCGGCCTCGGCCCGGTCCTTCGCCACGTACCCGATCTCGCGGATCACGTCGCGCACCAGTTTATCGACCGCTTCGCGGGTCAGGTTGGCCTTCGTGGTGATCTCGCCGGCCACGACCGCGAGGTCGGTGGTGACGAGGGTCTCGCAGGCCACGCGGCTCATCGGGTCCGCGGCGAGGCAGAAGTCGAGGACCGCGTCCGAAATCTGATCGGACACCTTGTCCGGGTGGCCCATCGAGACGGATTCGCTGGTGAACAGGTAGCGGCTGGCGGTCACGGCGGGCCCTCTGCGAGTAGTGTTCGGCGGGTGTTCGTGTTATACGGCTGCGCGCGCGGTTCGTCCGCGCGTTGGGGCGCGCACTAAGATACCAGCGGACCGCGTGGAGGGTCGACCGTGGGCGGACTGCTGGCTGAAATGTACGACCAACTCCCGGAACTGCGGGCCGGGGACGACGACGACCTTTGGGCCGCGGGCGTGGACGGGGCGCTTCGCGCGTTCCGGGCCGAGGTGCGCGCCCGTTACACCGAGGGCACGCTCCAGCGCGTGCTGGCCGCCGCCGACGATCCCAAGATGCGCCGGGCCGCGGCCCTCGCCCTCGGGCTGATCGGCACGCTCGCCTCCGCGCCCGCGCTGGCCGCCGCCCTGCACGACGCCGACCCGCTGGCGCGCCGGTTCGCCGCCGATTCGCTCTGGCAACTGTGGTTCGCGGCCGGCACCGTCGAGCAGTGCGCGCGCCTGCGCGACGCGCTGGGCAACCCCGACGCGGGGCGGGCGCGGGCCGAACTGGACGACCTCGTCCGCACCGCGCCGGCGTTCGCCGAGGCCCGCAACCAGCGCGCCATCTGGTTCTTCAAGCGCGGCGAGTTCGCCCGAGCGGTCGAGGACTGCGAGGCCGTGCTGAACCTGAACCCGCACCACTTCGGGGCCGCGGCCGGGATGGGGCAGTGCCTGCTGAAGCTGAACAAACCGCGGGCTGCGCTCCGCGCGTTCCGCCGCGCGCTCGAGATCAACCCCGGCCTCGATTTGTACGACACCGTTCGCGCGCTCGAGGAGCACGGCGAGTAGGTGCCTGAATCGTAGTCCTCACGCTCCGCGTGAGGACTGCTGGGGTACACGGTTCTTGGGTGTGCTTGCCCTCTCCCATCGCGCTTACGCCAGCGGTCCTCACGCGGAGCGTGAGGACTACGATTCAGGCCCGCTACTTCAACCACTTCGCGCAGAACTCGATGCACGCCTTGCGGTCCTCGTCCGTCACCTTGTGGGCGACGCCGGGGTTCAGGCGCACGACCAGTTTGTCTTTCGCCCCGGCCTTCGCGAACGCGCTCTCGGCCGCGGCGACCGCGATCTTTGCGCCCTCAATCGGGCAGTTCGGGTCCGTCTCCCCGTTGGCGATGAACAGCGCCCGCGGCTGCTTCCCCGCGAACAGCGGCAACAGGTTCGGGCAATCGAAGTCGTCCAGAATGCCGGGGATCACCTTCGACCACAGCTCGCGGCACACTTTCTTGTTCACCGCGGGTTCGCCGAGGTCTTTGGCCGCGGCCTCGTGCGCCGCCTTGATGGTGTTCGCCCGGCCCGACCACTTGTCGTTCTCAAGGCTCCACTTGAAGCTCTGCACGCCGATGAGCGGGGCCGCGACCGTGACGCGCTCGTCCACCGACGCCGCGAGCCACGTCTGAATACCGCCCATGCTGATGCCCATCATGCCGATGCGTTTCGGGTCGATGCCGGCGCGCGTTTCTAGCACGTCCACGAGCCGCCACAGGTCGTATACGGTGTCGTAGTAGAAGGGGTGTTCCTGCTTGTCGGCGGGGGCCTTCCACGCCTTCGTGATGGCCGCGACGTAGGCCGTGGAGCCTTTGCCCGCGGTCGCGCGTGCCCCGTGATAGCGGGCGTCGATGGCGACCCCGACGATGCCCTTGCGGGCGAAGTCTTCGAGCCAGCCTCGCACGCTCTCGGTGCTGCCGCCGGTGCCGTGCAGCACGATCATCACCGGGCGCTTCTGGTTGCCGGCGGGCGACACCTGCAACACCGGCACGCGCTCGACGGTGCCGTCGGACTTCTTCTCGCTCGCGAACGACCACTTCTGGTAGACGAGTTCGTCGGCGTTCTTCGTCGCGCCCTCTTCGATGTCGGGCTTCACGCGCGGCCGGTCGAGCACCTTGAGGAGCGCGGCCTTGGCCTTGTCCGGGGGGAGCGGGTCCGCGAGCGCGGGCCGCGCGAGCGCGCACACGAGCGCGCCGAGAAAGAGGAAGCGCATGGGGAGGTTCCTGTGGGTGGCGTTCGCCCACAGTGATCTTAAGCGCGCGAACCCGCGTCGCTCAGCTCAGGACGAGTTTCATCTGCACGGTGCCGATCTGCACCACGTCGCCGGGGCGCAGCACCTTCGGCTCGCCGGCGTGAACGCGGACCCCGTTCACCCACGTCCCGTTCAGGCTGTTCAGGTCTTCGATCACGACCGCGTTCTTCTCGAACACGAACGCCGCGTGCTGACGCGAGCACCAGATTTGGTCGGTGGCTTCTTGGGCCACGAGGTCGATGTCGACGGGCTTGTCGGCGAACCGCCCGGCGGTGTTACGCCCTTCGTAGATGGGGAACTCCGCGCCGATCTTCATGCCGCGGAGCACGACCAGTTTGGGCCGCGCCGGGGGCGGGGCCGGGGCCGGCGGCTGGTCGGCGCGAGCGGTCGCGGGAATCGTCTGGTGCGGTTGCTCGAGGACGGATTCGTTCATCGGAAAACCTGACCAGTCGGGCGACCATCGGGAACGAACGGCGCGACGGGGGCGGATCAGGGCGCTATGGGCACTGTAGGTCACGAACGAAACCCGTGCGCGCACTATTTGTTGCAGCACGAGATTACGACACGGCGCGAATCTCGAGCACGACCGCGCCGAGCGGGTCCGCGGACGTGACCTCGAACGCAACCTCATTCCGCGGGTGCAAATGGGGCGTGATCTCGACCGCGAGCGGGCCGGGCGCGGCAACGCTGGCGACGCGCTCCCCATTCAGGAACACGTCGGCCGCGCCGGGCACGTGCGCGCACACCAGCCACAAGTGTTCGGTAGCGTCCAACGTGCGCGGCCGACCGAACTTGCGCGCGTGCCGCGTTCCGCCCGCGGTCGCGGCGGTTTCCCACGGGGCGGCGAGGCGGATCGTGTGCATCGTGAACCCGTTCTGCGGGGGCGGAAATCGTGTTCTAAGTTTACAGCAGAAAACTCGTGTCGCGGGACGCGCTCGCATGAACCGGATGTTCCGGCCCGAAACGGCCTTCTTCGTTCTCACCCTGTTGGGCCTGATGGTCGCGTTCCGCGACCGCGGGTTCTACGACCCCGGCGCGCTGTGGCACGTCAAGGTGGGCGAGATCATCCTCGACCGCGGCATCCCGCAGACGGACCCGTTCAGCTACACGTTTGAAGGGCAGCGGTGGGTGCCGCAGCAGTGGGGCGCGGAAGTGCTGATGGCGCTCACGCACCGCGCCGGCGGCCTCGACGCGATGCTCCTCGGCTTCGCCACGGGCGTCGCGCTGCTGTACACGCTCATTTTCCGCCGGTGCGTGCAGGGCGGCATGGGGCCAATGCTCGCGGGCGCGATCGTGGGCGGCGTACTGTTCGTCGGCGCGTTCCACTATTTCGTGCGCCCGCACATGTTCACCATCGGGTTCCTCGGCTGGACGATGATGTGCGTGATCGACTTCGAGCGCGGCCGCGCCACCGCGTGGCGGCTCGCCGGGTTGATCCCGCTGTACGTCCTCTGGGTGAACCTGCACGGTGGCGTCCTCGGCGGCACGATGACGCTGGGCCTCGCGGTCGCAGGGTGGGGAATCCTCTTCTTGGCGAGCGGGTGGCGTAAGCCCCCTGTTCGAGAAGGCGCAGACAGAGAACAGGGGGCTTACACCCCCCGCTCGCCCATCACGTCGTGGCGCACGGCCTTCCTCCTCGTCGGCATCGTTGCGGCGTGCGGACTGACGCCGTTTGTGAACCCGCACGGCATGGAGATGATTCGCATCTGGCAGCGCATTGTGGCGTCGAAGGTGTTGCCGGAAGTAGTGAACGAGCACATGCCGCTCGACCCGGCGTCGCCGCTCGGCCTGACCGTGATCGCGCTCGGCCTGTTCTACATCGTCATGCTCGCCGGCACGTTACCCAAACTCCCGCGCGTGAGCTGGCTCATTCCGCTGGTGTGGTTCGCGCTGAGCTTCAAGGGCATCCGGCAAGGGCCGCTGTTCGCGGTGTGCGCCGGTGTTGCCATTGCCGACCTGTGGAAGCACACGATCTGGCACCGGCTGTTGGTGAAGCACGGCGACGGCTCCACCGCGTGGAACGCCGACGACCCCGCCGAAGTCGCGCGGCGCGCGCGGCCGGTCTGGGCCGCGCTGCTGGTGCCTGTGCTGCTGGTTGCGGTGTCGTTCAAGCTGCAAGCGCACAAAGTGGGTGTGCCGGTGATCGGCCACGGCTGGGCACGGCTCGACCCGGACTTCATCCCGTCCGACATCGAGAAGGAAGTACGGGCGTACGCGGCCAGCGTCCCGCCGGGCACGCCGATCTTCAACGATGCCAACCTCGGCGGCTACCTGATCTACCACACGCCGAACCTGAAAATCTTCATGGACGACCGCTGCGAGTTGTACGGCGACGACTGGATCAAGGACTATTCCGACGCGATGGGCCTGCCGCCGGAGCGCCTCGGCCCGGTGTTCGAGACGTGGGCCAAGCACTACAAGTTCGAGCGCGCGATTGTGATGACGAACCCGCCGGAGCAGGAGAAGCCGCCCATCGAGCGCTACCTGAGCGGCGCGAAGGAGACTTGGCGCGAGGTCGCCCGCGGCAAGCGCGCGGTCATGTACGAACGGGTGCGGTAAGGGCAGAACAGGCAGAAGAGTTTCGACGGGATCACAAGATGATACAGGATGAGAAGTAGTGAACTGTCCTTCTCTTCATCCTGTCTGATCTTGTGATCCCGTCGAAACTCTTCTGCCTTTTCTGGTACGCGCTACTTCACCTTCTTCATCGTCTCTTCCTTGCCGCTCTTGCCCTTCGTCACCATCTCGGTGTCGGTCAGCTTGATGACGGTGAGCGTGTCCTTCTCGGTCTTGTCGCCGATCTTCATCTCGACCTCGATCTTCTCGCCGTCGATCTTGTACGTGCCGTCCACCTTCTGGGTCTTGCCGTTGAAGGTGACGTGGAACACGAACTTGCCCTTGTCCATGATCTCCAGCACCATCGTGGGGCCGTCCTTTTCGGGCTTGGCCGGTTCCCACTTGCCGAGCAGTTTCTTGGCGTCCACGTCAGCGGCCGTGGCGAAGCCGGCGAGGGCGAGGAACGTGACCGACGCGAGGAGCGTGCGCATCTGAGGACTCCGAGAGGGGCCGCGCGCGGACTGCGCGCGGCGGTGTGGGTGAGGCTACGCCCCCGGGCCGCGCCCGGCTACTTCTACTTGGGCTTCGCCCTCTTAAACGCCTCGGCCTTGCCTTCTTTGTCGCGGCCCTCAAGCTCGTCGTCTGTCAGCTTCGTAATGGTGATCGTCTCCTTCACGGTCTCGCCCATAAAGGTGATCTCGAACGTGAGCTTGTCGCCGTCGAGCTTGTACGTGCCCTCGGCCTTCGCGTCCTTGCCGCCCACGTCCGCGACGGCGATCAGTTTCCCGGTCGCGGTGAACTCGATGGACGCCAGTTCGCCCTTCTTCGGCTTCTCCGGCTCCCACTTCCCGATCAGCTTCTTGCCGTCGATGGCTTCTTTCTTGTCCTTGTCCTTTTCCTTCTTGTCGTCCGCGGCGAGCGCCGCGCCCGCCAGCACCAGTACCGCGATCCCGATCAGCGTTCGCATGGGTTCCTCCTGAAAGTGGCAGTACGGCGCACAGAGTACACGCGCCGACAAGAGTAGGCAACGCGCCCTGCGCGTTGCCTTCGCATTCCGCCCGGCGTAGCTTCTCCTCACCCCCGGAGGGCTTCCCATGCGCGCGCTGTTCGCCGCGTTCTTGCTCGTGTCGGTCGCGTCGCACGCGCGCGCCGACAAGATTGTTCTCGTGGCCGGCGGCGACGGCGCGGACGGCACCGAGGCGACGAAGGCCAAACTGATCCAGCCGTTCGGTGTCGATTTCTCAGCCGGCGGCGGCGACACGATCCTCATCGTCGAGATGGCGAAGGGCGAACGCCTACGGGCGATCACGCGAGAGGGAAAACTCGTCACGATGGCCGGGACCGGAGAGAAGGGTGACGCGGGAGACGGCGGGGATGCACGTAAGGCGACCTTTAACGGGATGCACAGTTTGGCAACCGGTCCCGGATTAACGTTCTTCCTCGCGGATACTTGGAACAACCGTGTCCGCGCGTACTCTGCCGGAACCGGGAACGTTACCGCGTTCGCGGGCACCGGCGAGAAGGGATTCGGCGGCGACGGCGGCCCGGCGAAGGACGCCAAGTTCGACGGTGTATTCTGCGTCGGCTTCGACCCCGACAAGAAGAACCTGTACATCACCGATCTCGGCAACCGTCGCATCCGCAAGGTGGACATGGCGACGAAGATCGTCACCACGGTTGCGGGCAACGGGATGCGCGGCGTGCCGAAGGACGGCGAAGAGGCGACCAAACAACCTCTGATCGACCCGCGCGCGCACGCCGTCGATAAGGACGGCAACATCTGGGTTCTGGAGCGCGGCGGGCACTCGCTGCGCGTCGTTGATAAGGACGGGAAGATTCGCACGGTGGCCGGCACCGGCAAAGCGGGCACGAAGACAGGCGCGGCGCTGGAGGCCGAGATGAACGGCCCCAAGCACCTGTGCATCGACCGCGACGGCACCGTGTTGATCGCCGACACCGAGAACCACCGCATCCTGCGCTTCGACCCGAAGGCGAAGACGCTGGCGCTGGTCGCGGGCACGGGCAAGAAGGGCAAAGGGCTTGGCGACGGCGACCCGCTGAAGGCGGAGTTCAACCAGCCGCACGGGGTCATCGTTCACCCGAAATCCGGCGACATTTATATCTCCGACGCGAGCAACGGCCGCGTCCTCAAGATCGTGCGGGAGAAACCATGAAGCGCCTCGTAGCGTGCGCGCTAGCCGCGCTGGTCGTCGCCGCGGTTGCCGGCGCGCAGGAGCCGCCGAAGACCCCGAAGAACCGCAACGTGCGGTACGGACTGCCCGGCGAGGCGAAGGACGACCCCGCCGAGAAAGCGGCGTTCCTCATCGACCGGCCGCAATACGTCATGTCGTACAACGACAAGACCCGCTGCGCGAACTGGGTGTGCTGGCAACTGGTGTCGAAGGATATCGGGCGCGTCGCGCGCGGCGCGTTCGAGGCCGACAAGGGACTGCCGAAGGGCTTTGCGCAAGTCGGCTTCGGCACCTACACCGGCAGCGGGTTCGACCGCGGGCACCTCGTGCCGTCGAAGGACCGCTCCGACACCGAGGAGAACAACGACGCGGTGTTCCTCATGACGAACATCGTGCCGCAGTCGCCCAAGTGCAATCAGGGCGGCTGGGAGCGGTTCGAGAGCTACTGCCGCACAATCGCTGACACCGGCAAGGAGTTGTACATCGCGGCCGGGCCGCACGGGCAGGGCGGCGTGTCGAGCGACGGCGCGAAGAAGCTCACCATCGGTAAGAACCCGCCGTTCGTGACCGTGCCCGCGAGTGTGTGGAAGGTGGTGTTGGTCGTGGACAAGGGCCGCAACCCGACGAAGGACAGCCGCACGATTGCCGTGTGGATGCCGAACGACGACACCGTGGTCGAGGACTGGTCGCGCTACCGCGTCTCGGTGGCCGAGGTGGAGAAGAAGACGAAACTGAAGTTCTGGCCGCTGCTAAACGAAGAGACCGCGACCGCGCTCAAGGAGAAGCCGGACGACGTGAAGATCGGCGCGCCGAAGAAGTGACTCCCGACTCGCGAAGCCGCAAGCGGCAGAATCCAACCCCCTAACTCCGCGCTTCTCACATGGCGAAATCGAACCCGACCCTGAAGGCGCTTCAGACCGCCGCCAAAGGGCTGCTGTTCCCCAGCGAGACCGACGCGCCGATTGTGGCGTTCGCGTGGCCCGGTGGCGACGGCCCGCCCACGGAGGCCGCGCTCCGCGCCGGGGCGAAACTGGCCGCCGGCGCGGTCGTCGAGCAGGCCACCCTCGCACAGCTCACGCGCACGATCCCGAAGGAGAGCCGCGCCGACTTCAAGCCGCTGCTCGACGCGCTCGGCGCGCTCACCGGCGTCACCGTGTTCCGGGTGGGCGAAATCACCATCGACGTGTACATCGTCGGTCGCGCCGCCGACGGCCAGTACGCGGGCGTGAAGACCAAAGTCGTCGAAACGTAAGGAACCTGCGCGCTATGGCCGCGAAGAGCATTCTCGACAGCCTCACGCCGAAGCAGCGGATCGCGCTGGCGGTCGCGGTCCTCGTCATCGGCGGGATCGTGCTGCTGGTGCAGCGGTTCCAGCCGAAGCCCGAACCGCAGCCGCAGGGCGAGCCGGGCACCACACTCGCGAACCGCCACATCCGCTTCGGCATGCCCGCGGACGCCAAGCCCGACCCCGCGCAAAAGGACGCCTACTTCATCGACCGGCCGCAGTACGCCCTCTCTTACAACGACTCGCGCAAGACCCCGAACTGGGTGTGCTGGAACCTGACCGCGGGCGACATCGGCAACACGCCCCGCAGCGAGTTCGCCGAAGACCCGGACCTGCCCGCGGGGTTTCGGCGCGTCAAGCACGGCGACTACACCGGCTTCGGGTTCGACCGCGGCCACCTGTGCCCGGCGAAGGACCGCTCCGACACCGTGGAGAACAACCGGGCCACGTTCTACATGACGAACATGGTGCCGCAAGCCCCGGACTGCAACCAGAAGGGGTGGGAGGCGCTGGAGCGGTACTGCCGCGATCTCGCCAAAGCCGGCAACGAGTTGTACATCGCCGCCGGCCCTTACGGGCAGGGCGGCACCGGGACCGAGGGGTTCGCGCAGACCGTGGGCCGCACCACGAAGGTCGTCGTGCCGTCCGCGTGCTGGAAGGTGGTGCTGGTGCTGCCCAACAAGGACGCGCCGCCGAACGCCGAGACGCGCGCGATCGGCGCGTGGTTCCCGAACGAGCAGAAGATTCCCGAAGCGTGGAAGCCCTACGTCGTTCCGGTGTCGGAGATCGAGTCGAAGACCGGGTTCAAGTTCTTCCCGCTGGTTCCGGACGAAACGGCTCGAGCGATCAAGGCTCGCACCGACCGCGGGCCGTGACGCGCCCGCGGTGCGCGGCGGCGCGGAATCCGCTTGTCGGGCCTTCACCTCGCGCGCGGCGGCGGCGACAATAGCGGTTCCCCGTTCGTCGGAGGCCGCGATGCGCTGCCGGTTCCTCACCGTGGTCGTGCTGCTGGCCCTCGTCGCTCGCGCCCCCGGCGCGGACAAGCCGTGGTGGGCGTTCGAGCCGGTCGCGCGCCCCACCGTGCCCGACCGCGCGCACCCCCTCGATCACCTCGTCCGCGCCAAGCTCGCCGCGAAGGGGTTGACCCTCGCGCCCGAAGCCGACCGCCGCACGCTCATCCGCCGCGTCACCTTCGGGCTCACCGGGTTGCCGCCGACACCGGACGAGGTCGCGGCGTTCCTGAGCGACCGGGACGCGAACGCTTACGAAAAGCTGGTCGATAGGCAGCTCGCTTCGCCGGCCTACGGCGAGCGGCTCGCGCGCTTGTGGATGGACGCGGTCCACTTCGCCGAGACGCACGGTCACGACCAAGACCGCGTGCGGCCCAACGCGTGGCGCTACCGCGACTACCTCATCGCCGCGTTCAACGCCGACATACCGTATTCGCGGTTCGTGAAGGAGCAGATCGCCGCCGACGTGCTGTTCCCGAACGAGCCGAAACGGGTTCCGGCGCTGGGCTTCCTCGCGGCCGGGCCGTGGGACGAAAGCTCGTTGCGCGACATCCGCGAGGACACCATCGACCGCGAAATCGCCCGCTACCTCGACCGCGACGACATCGTGACGACCGTGTTCAACACGTTCGCCGGCCTCACGGTGCAGTGCGCCCGCTGCCACGACCACAAATTCGACCCCATCTCGCAGGAAGAGTACTACCGGCTGCAAGCGGTGTTCGCCGGCGTCGGGCGCGGCGACGTGCCATTCGAGTTGGACCCCAACGCGAGCGCGAAGCGAGCCGAGCTTCAAGCGACGCTCGCGAGCATTGCGAAGGACGATCCGACGCTGAAGACCGACACGACCGCCATGAAGTGGGCGGTGGCGGTGTGGGAGAAGAGCAACGACGCGGCGCGCGTGGTGTGGGCCGTGCCGGAGTTCACCAAGATGAGTGCCGAAGGCTCGACGCTCGCGCGCCTCAAGGACGGGACCGTTCGCGCAGCCGGCAAGCGGCCGGAGAAGGACACGTACACGCTGACGACACGCACAAAGGCCCGCGTGACCGCGGTGCGGCTCGAACTGCTCACGGACGACACGCTGCCGTTTCAGGGACCGGGCCGGCAGGACAACGGCAACCTGCACCTGAGCGAGTTCAAGGTCCGCGCCGCCGGGAAGCCGGTCAAGGTCCGCACCGCGACCGCGGACTTCAACCAGAGTGGTTGGACCGTGCTGCACGCCATCGACGGCAGGCCGGGGAGCGCGTGGGGCATTTACCCGCAGGTCGGCAAGGCGCACGAGGCCGTTTTCGAGCTGGCGGAGTCAATCGCCGCCGGCACGGAACTGACGCTCGCGCTCGAACAACTCCACGGGGAAGGGCACCTGATCGGCCGCTTCCGGTTGTCGTTCACCGACGCGCCGCCGCCGATTCAAGTGACCGCCGTGCCCCCCGCGATCCGCGCGATTGTCGCCACACCGAAGGACAAGCGCACCGCGGTGCAGGCCCGCGAACTGGCGCTGTTCGTACTGAAGGAGCGTGCGACCGCGGAACTGGCGGCGCTGCCCGCGCCGGCGCTGGTGTACGCCGCGGCCCCGAACTTCACCGCGGACGGTTCCCACCGGCCCACGCCGCTGCCGCGCGACGTGCGGATGCTGAAGCGCGGCGACATCCGCAAGCCCGGCGAGCGCGTCGAACCCGGCGCACTGTCGCTGCTGCCCAAGCTGCCGGGCGACTTCAAGCTGAAGGACGGCCACACAGAGGGCGCGCGGCGCGCGGCGCTGGCGAACTGGCTCACGGACGCCAACAACCCGCTGACGTATCGCGTGATGGCGAACCGCCTCTGGCAGTGGCACTTCGGCGCGGGTCTCGTGAGCACGCCCAACGACTTCGGCAAGATGGGTCAGCCGCCCACGAATCCCGAACTGCTCGACTACTTGGCGAGTGAACTGGCTTCGCCCAGTGGCTCCCTCAAACGCCTGCACCGCCTCATCGTCACGAGCGCCACCTACAAGCAGGCCTCGACGACGCGCGCCGACGGCGCGAAGGCCGATGAGGACAACAAACTGCACTGGCGGCAGAACCGGGCGCGGCTGGACGCGGAGCAGGTGCGCGACGCGATCCTCGCCATCAGCGGTCGGCTCGACCGCACGCCCGGCGGCCCGTCCGACCAGCAGTTCGACATGAAGCCCGGCATCCACGTCACGCCGAAGGTCGATTACGGCAAGTTCGACTGGGACCGGCCGCAGGGTCACCGCCGCAGCGTGTACCGCTTCGTGTTTCGCACGCTGCCCGACCCGCTGGTCGAGTGCCTCGACGGGGCCGACGCCAGCGCGCTGACGCCGAAGCGCACGGAGTCCGTGACCGCGCCGCAAGCGCTCGCGCTCCTCAACAACGAGTTCATCCTCGTCCACGCGAAGGCACTGGCCGCGCGGTTGGAGAAGCACAGCCCGGAGCGCGCGAGGCAGATTGAGTTCGCCTGCCGCCTCGTGTGGGGCCGCGCCCCGACCGCGACCGAAGCGAAGCTGTTCGCCACCTACGCCGACAAGCACGGCCTCGCGAACCTGTGCCGCGTGCTGTTCAACACCAACGAGTTCCTCTTCGCGGACTGAAGGGAGGAGCGAGCGATGACGGAAGCGGAATGGCTGGCGTGCGCGCAGCCTGCTGTGCTAATTGGGTCTCGCGGACAAAGTGTCTGGAGCGAGCGGCGCGGTCTGTTGTTCGCCGTCGAATGTTGCCGACGTTTGCCAATCATTCCCGACGCGCGGTTGCACGGTGTTATCGAGACAGTGGAGCGTGTGGCAGACGAAATTGCTACGGAAACCGAACTGTACGAAGCGGCCCGCACATCATACGACGCTGTCGAGTGGGAGGCGCGCCACGATATGAGTTCGTCGCGCTACCACGCGGCGGAAGTAGTCGCAGCAGCGGCTTCATATCCCACAGAAGAGTACACCGCGATCAGCGCGTTCGTTGCATGCGCGGAAGCCGATTGCGGCCCCGGAGACGGGACGATCAGACGTCGGTTGCATGAGGCGTTCGCAGTGTTGGTGCGTGAAATCGTCGGCAACCCCTTCCGCCCAATCACCTTCAACCCTGATTGGCGCTCGTCGGACGTAATGCTGCTCGCGAGTGGCATCTACGCGGAGCGGGCGTTCGACCGGATGCCAATTCTGGCGGACGCCTTGCAAGACGCCGGGTGCGACAGCGACGATATCCTCCACCACCTGCGCGACACCATCGCGCCGCACGTTCGCGGCTGCTGGGCGCTCGATCTGGTGCTGGGCAAGGAATAACCGCGCGCTGCTGTCTTCACCTCCCCCCTTGAGGGGGGAGGTGAAGACAGCAGCGCGCTCAGGCGCTCTCCGGGCGCGCGAACTCGGTGGCGCGCTCGACGCGGCAGACGCGCAGCGCGTACCACTGGTACCACTCGTCGCGGCCCATGCGCTGGGCGAGCAGGTGTTCGGCGTTCGCGGCCCATGCGCTCACGGCGTCGGCCGATTCCCAATACGAAACCGTGATGCCGAGGCCGTCCGCGCCGCGCGCGGACTCGACGCCGAGGAACCCCGGCTGGGCGCGGGCCAGTTCGTCCATGCGCGCGGCGGTGGCCGCGTAGCCGTCGCCGGGCCGTTCGCGCCGCAGCGCGGTGAACACGACGGCGTAGTATGGGGGCTTTGGCACGAGCGCTCTCCGCGCGGGTTCGGGCAATTTTTGCGGGCCGTATCAACCTTTCTAGTTGAACTGCCGACAACAGATGTAAGGAACGTTCCGCGTGGGGGCGCGGGCGTTCGCGCGGCTCGGCGCGCTGGCACGGAGGCAGTCATGCGAAAGTTCGGGATGTCGGCCGCGGCCGTGGTGCTGCTCGCTCTGCCCGCCGCGGCGCAGTACCCGCCGCCGTTGCCGATGGAGCCGTACCCCGCGCCCGGGGGCTACCAGCCCGGCATGTACGCGGGCGGGTACGCGCCGGACCAACTGCCGCCCGGCGCGATGCCACCGATGGGCATGATGCCGCCCGGCATGATGCCGCCGATGGGGATGATGCCGCCCGGTATGGGAATGCCGCCCGGCGCGCCCCCCGGCGGGCGCGCTCCGGACCTCAGCGGCTACACCTACGACCCGTGCAACGCCTGCGTCGACCCGTGCGCGCGGCGTTACGTGCGGGCCATCGTTCACAACGAGGCGTGGGTGCGCTTCGACTGGCTGAACTGGAGCTTCCGCGACCAGCCCGTTCCGGCGCTGATCGCCACCGGGAACCCGGCGCTGCCGGCCGCGGGCGTGCCCGGCGGGGGCAACTACCGCGCGCTCGTCGGGCCGAGTCGCGACGTGGGCCGGTTCAACGGACTCCGCGCCACCGTGGGCTCGTGGTTCGACTGCGACGGCGAGTTGGGCGGCGAGTTGAGCGCGTTCGTGTTCGCGCGGCGCGGCAGCGCCGACTTCTTCGCCGGCAGCGCGACGCAACCGCTCACGGTGCCGGTGCTCGGCGCGAACGGGGTGCCCGCGGCGTACAACTTCGCGTTCCCCGGCGCGTTCACCGGGGCGCTCGGGGTGCGCACCGCGACGCAGCTCTGGAGCGCCGAAGGGAACCTGCTGCGCCGGCAGCACGGCGACGGGTGCTTCCACGTCGACACGCTGTTCGGCTCGCGCTACATGCAGTTGAACGAGCGGCTCGACCTCGTGGGCCGCACGCAAGCCGCCGGCGGGGTCGCCACGTTCAACGGGGCCGCGCTGCCCGCGGGCGTGGTGGTGAACACGACCGACGCCTTCCGCGCCCGCACCGAGTTCATCGGCGTCCAGATCGGGGCGCGCGGCGAGTACCGGCACGACATGTTCACCCTGTCGGCGCTCGGCAAGGTGGGCGCGGGGGCGAACCTGCAGACGCTCCGCGTCGAAGGGAACACGGTCGCCAGCGGGTTCGGGGTCACGCGCACCGCGCTCGGCGGGGTCCGCGGGCTGGCCTCGAACATCGGCCGCTCGACCAACACGGACTTCTCGTTCGTCGCCGAGACCGGGGCCGAACTGGGTATGCAGGTGACGAAGTTCATGTCGGTGCGCGTCGGGTACAACCTGCTGTTCTGGTCGGACGTGCTGCGCCCCGCGAACGTGATCGACCCGGTGGTGGCGTTCTCGCAGGTGCCCATCGACCCGACGTTCAACCCCGCGGTCGCGGCGACCCGCCCGCAAACGCGGTTCCGCTCGTCGGACTTCCTCGCCCACGGCCTCGTCGTCGGATTCGTGCTGGACTGGTAGCCGGCCGCGCCTGCGACCGGCCCCAAGAAGCGTGCGACCCCGGCAGGTGCCGGGGTCGTGGGGTATCGGTAGGTGGGGAGTCACTTCACCCGTTTCAGTTCGCCGGCCCCCCGGCTTTCCTTGATGAGCAACTCCGTCTCGGAGACCTTCGTGATGGTGATCGTGTTCGCCTTCACACCCACGTCCAGTTTGAACTTCAAAGTGAGCGTGTCGTTCTCGACCGTGTAGGTGCCCTCGGTAATGACCACCTCTTTACCCTGTTCCCTCGCGACGAACCGAACCTTGCCGTCCGCTGTGAACGCCACGTAGTCGGAAACGAAGGCCGACCCCGGCGCGACCGCTCGCACCTCCCATGTGCCGACGATCAACTTCGCGGGGTCGGGCGGTTTGACGGGATCGGGCTTCGTATCCCGCAACTTCTTGAACTCGACGCCCTTCCCGTTTTTGGCCAATGTTGTCATCTCCGTGTCGGAAATGCTTCGGATGAGAATCTTCTCCGTCAGCGTTTCGTCGCCCAATTTGACCGTGAGGGTCAGGACGTCCTTCTCGAGCGCGTAGGTGCCCTCAAGCGTCGTGGCCTTCGCGTCTTTCTTGAAGGTCGACCGGACCTTCCCGTTCGCAGTGAATTCGAGCACGCCCCCGGCCGGGATCTCCTCGTCAGACTTGACGACCTCCCACTTCCCGACGATCAGCTTGACGAAGTCGGGCAGTTTGACGTCGGGCGGCTTCACCGGGTCGGGCATCGTGTCCTTCGATCCCTTGATCTCCCAGTTGATGACCCCGCGTTCCACGTTGTCAATGATGATCTTCGCTTGATACGGTCCGGGCTCAAACTTGCCGGCCTTCGCCTGACAATCCCAGACCAGTGTGACCGTGCCCCCCACGAGGCCAGCGGTGCCGCCGTACGTGAAGACCTCACTACTGACCGGCAGGTAGCGAGCCCTGTACAACCCACCGGATCGTCGTAACCTGTTTGCCATGAGGACCAAAGGTACAGCGGCCGAACTGGAGGCCCGCCGCCGGCTGGCCGTGCAGCGGGTGGGCGA
>VGZJ01000026.1 GCA_016872595.1 Planctomycetota bacterium | reverse complement strand
ACCGCCTCATCGAGCTGAAGTGCGACCCGGACCTCCTCCGGAGTCTGTGGGACGGGTCCGACCTACCCTTCCCATATGCGAGGAGGAGATAGACAGGATTCCCTACCTGCGGATCAGTAGTCAAAACGAAGGTGACGGACGCGGGGGTGGCAGAACTCCAGAAGGCGCTGCCGAAGTGCAGGATCATCCGGTAAGGTGAAGGCGTACCCGTTACTGTCGTCACTGGAAACTGTGCTCGACACCAAGCAAATCACCGACGACCTCCGCGGCGTGTTCCGCGGGCGGCTGCACTTCGACCGGCTCACGCGCGGGCTGTATTCCACCGACGCCAGCGCGTTCCAGATCGAGCCGCTCGCGGTCGCGGTGCCGGAGGACGCGGAGAGCGTCGCGGCGCTGGTGCGCTACTGCCACGGGCACAACATCGCCATCGTCCCGCGCGGCGCGGGCACCGGGCTGGCCGGCGAGTCGCTCGGCCCCGCCGTCGTGCTAGACATGAGCGTCCACTTCCGCGCGATCACGCACATCGGCGCGGACACCGTGACCGTTCAGCCGGGCGTGGTGCTCGACCAACTGAACGCGCAGCTCGCGAAGGTCGGCCGGCGGTTCGCCCCGGACCCGGCCAGCGGCGCGAGCTGCACCCTCGGCGGGATGATCGCCACCAACGCCAGCGGCGGCAACGCCTTCCACCACGGCTACACGCGCGACTACGTCGCGGGGTTGGGCGTGGTGTGGGATTCAGGGGAACAAGCCGCTTGCGGCTTCGCGAGCGCGCCAACTCGCGAAGCCGCAAGCGGCTCGGAGCGAACGGCGCTCATCGCTCAACAAGTGACCGACCTCCTGCGCGCCAACGCCGAGCGCATCGCGCTGACGCGCCCGCGGACGCCGTTCGACCGCTGCGGGTACCTGCTCCACGGCGTACTCACCGCGGGCGGCGTCGATCTGGCGAAGCTGCTGGCCGGGTCCGAAGGCACACTCGCGATCATCACCGAGGCGACCCTGCGCACGGTGCCGGTCGCGGGCGGGACCGCGCTCGCGCTGCTCGGCTTCCCCACGCTCGACGCGGCCGTGCGCGCGGGGCTGGCGCTGCGACAATATGGCCCGGTCGCGTGCGACCTGCTCGACCGCCGGTTGCTCTCGGTCACGCGCGGCGCGGTCCTGCCGTCGGTCGGCGCGGCGCTCGTCGTGACGTTCGAGGCCGATACCGAGCGCGCGGCGCGCGAGCGCGCGTGGGGCGCGGTCGAAGCGCTCCAAGAACAGCACGTGTTGCGCGTGCTGGCCGAACCGACGTGCGCCCCGGACGGGGTGGCCCACGTCCGCGGCCTGCGCGCCGCGGCGGTGTCCGGGCTGTACGCGGCCAACGGCCCGCGCCCGCTCGCGTTCATCGAGGACGTCGGCGTTCCCGCCGACGCGCTGCCCGAGTTCCTCACCCGCGTCCAAGACATCTTGAAGCATTTCGAGGTGTCCGGCACGTTCCTCGTTCACGCCCTCACCGGCCAAGTTCACACGCGCCCGCTCATCGACCTGAACGACCCCGGCGACCGCGCGAAGCTGTGGCCGGTCGCGGAGGCGGTCCACGGCCTCGCGCTCGCCCTCGGCGGCACCGTCAGCACGCAGCACGGAACCGGCATCGCGCGAACGCCGTGGGTGGAACGGCAGTACGGCCCGCTGCTCCCGGTGTTCCGCGAGCTGAAACGCGTCTTCGACCCGAAGGGGCTGCTGAACCCCGGCAAGATCATCGGCCCCGACCCGAGCCGCGAGGCGTGGCCTTTACGAGTGGGCAGTGGGCAACGGACAGTGGGCAGCGAAGAGAAGACAGAAGAGGCCGTTAGCCGCGAGCCGCAGGCGAGCGCGCCCGTTCCTCTGCTGGTGTGGAAGGAGCCGCCGAGCGCCGAGGTCGCGCGGTGCAGCGGGTGCGGCGACTGCCGGACGCGGACCGCACCGGAGCGCATGTGCCCCACGTTCCGCGCGACCGGCTCCGAGGCCGCGACCCCGCGCGGCATGGCGAACATGCTCCGCCTGCTGGCCGACCCGACCGCCGTGACGCCCGACGAGGTGTACGCGGTCGCCGACCTGTGCGTGAACTGCAAGCAGTGTCGCGACGAGTGCGACGCGAAGGTGAACGTACCCAAGCTGATGCTCGAAGCGAAGGCGCGCCAGCACGAAGAGCACGGCCTCGACCGCGCGGATTGGCTGCTCGCGCGCGCCGAAGGCTTGGCCGCCATCGGAAGCAACTTCGCCCCGCTCATCAACATCGTGCTGGGCCGCCGGCCGGTGCGCTGGCTTATCGAGAAGGTGTTCGGCGTGTCGCGCCAGCGCCGGCTGCCGGCGTTCGCGCTGCGCAACTTCTTCCGCAAGGCGCGCGGCATGGGGCTGACGCGCGAGAAGCCGCGCACCGCCGCGAGCGGGCCGCGCGTCGCGCTCTTCATCGACATCTACGCCGCGTACAACGACCCCGGCATCGGGCTGGCCGCGGTCGCGGTGTTGCAGCACAACGGGGTCGAAGTGTTCGTCCCGTCGCGGCAGGTCGGGTGCGGGATCGCGCCGCTCGCGCGCGGGGACCTCGACGCCGCGCGCCGCGCCGCGCGCCGCAACGTCCGCGCGCTCGCCGACCTCGCGCGGCAGGGCTACCGCATCGTGACGCCGGAGCCGAGCGCGGCCCTCATGCTGACGCAAGATTACCTCGACATCCTCGACGACCCGGACACGGCCGCGGTCGCCGCGAACACGGTCGAACTCACGACGTACTTGGGCGAGTTGCACACCGCGGGCAAGCTCCGCACCGACTTCCGCCGCCTCGACCTCACGCTCGGCCACCACGTCCCGTGTCACCTGAAGGCACTCCGCGGCCCCACCAACTCGCCGGGCCTGTTGTCGCTCGTTCCCGGCCTGCGCGTGCATACGATTGACGCCGGCTGTTCCGGCATGGCGGGCACGTGGGGGCTGAAGGCCGAGAACTACGCGACCTCACTGAGCGCCGGCGCGGGCATGTTCGCGGAGCTGAACCGCCCGCGCGTGCTACTCGGTAGTACCGAGTGCAGTTCGTGCCGCCTCCAGATGCAAGAGGGCACCGGGAAGCGCACGCTCCACCCGGTGCAGTACCTCGCGTATGCGTACGGGCTGATGCCGGAACTCGAAGCCCGCTTCGGCCGCGCGCTGGGGAAGTTGGTGAGTGATTAACATGACGATTCGCGTGAAGCTGTTCGCCGCGATGCGCGACCTGACCGGCGACGAGGTGGTTGAGGTGGAGGTGCCCGACGGGGCGACCGTGGGCGAACTGCGCCGCGCGCTCGGCGCGCAAATACCGCTCGCGCGGTCGCTGCTCGTGCGCTCCGGGGTCGCGGTCAATCACGACCTTGTAGAGAACGACCACGCGCTGAGTGCGGGCGACGAAGTCGCGGTGATTCCGCCCGTCAGCGGCGGCTGACGGTATACTAGCCCCATGTTCCGGCTCACGCGCGACCCCATCGACTTCCACGCCCTCACGGACAGCGTGCGCGACCCGCACTGCGGCGCGGTGGTGCTGTTCCTCGGCACCGTGCGCGACCTGACCGGCGAGCAAGTGACCGTGTTCCTCGACTACGAGGCCTACGGGCCGATGGCGGAGAAGAAGCTCGCGGAGATCGAAGCGGACGTGCGGCGGCGCTGGCCGGTGGGCGAGGTCGCGATGGTTCACCGCCTCGGCCGGCTCGACGTGGGCGACGTGAGCGTCGCGGTGGCGGTCAGCACCCCGCACCGCGGAGAAGCGTTCGAAGCCGTGCGGTTCGCCATCGACACACTCAAAGAGCTTGTGCCGATCTGGAAGAAGGAGAACGCCCCGGACGGAACTGGGGAGTGGGTCCACCAATCAGCCCCTGCGAGCCGGGAGCGTCAGCGACCGGAGAACTCATGAGCGCCCTGCCCACGATCTACCTCGCGCGCCACGGCGAAACCGAGTGGTCGCGCTCCGGCCAGCACACCGGGCGCACGGACCTGCCGCTGCTCCCCGCGGGCGAGGAGTCCGCGAAGCTGCTCGGCCCGCGGCTCGCCGGCGTCACCTTTTCGCGCGTGTTCACCAGCCCGCTGACGCGCGCCAAGCGCACCGCGGAGTTGGCCGGGTTCGCGCCCGAGATCGAGCCGGACCTGTTAGAGTGGGACTACGGCGACTACGAGGGGCTCAAGAGCGCCGAGATCGCCGCCAAGCGCCCCGGTTGGAACCTGTTCCGCCACGGCGCGCCCGGTGGCGAAAGCCCCGCCGAAGTGATCGAGCGCATCGACAAGCTCGTCGCCCGGTTGAAGGCCATGACCGGCAACGTGCTGTGCTTCGCACACGGGCACATCCTCCGCGTCCTCGCGGTGCGCTGGATCGACCAATCGCTCACGCTCGGCACCTGCATGCTGCTCGGCACGGCCACCATCAGCGTCCTGAGCTTCAACCACCACCGGCTCGAAGAACCGGCGATTAAGGTGTGGAACAGTTGATATGTCCGATTGAAGATTTGCAATTGACGATTGAATACGGAAGCCAACCGTGAGCGCGCGAACCCCATTACGACTGGCCGGCGAAGCAGGTTTTCAATCTGCAATCGAAAATCTGCAATCGAAAATCCTGATCGATTCGTTCGGCCGCGTTCACAACAACCTGCGCGTCTCGGTCACGGACCGCTGCAACCTGCGCTGCACGTACTGCATGCCGGAAGACGTGACGTTCCGCGACCGCTCCGAGTTGCTCACCTTTGAGGAAATCGCGACATTCGTGCGCGTGGCCGCGGCCCTCGGCGTGAACAAGGTGCGGCTGACCGGCGGCGAACCGCTGATGCGGAAGGAGCTGCACAAACTGGTGCGGTTGCTGGTCGCGGTTCCCGGCATCACCGATGTCGGACTCACCACCAACGGCATTCTTCTTGAAGAACAAGCCGGCGCGCTGTTCGACGCCGGATTGCGGCGGCTCAACGTCTCGCTCGACGCGCTCGACCCCGGCCGGTTCCGCGAACTGACCCGGCGCAACGGTGTGGAGAAGGTGCTCGCGGGCCTCGCCGCCGCCAAGCGCGCCGGCTTCGCCCCGATCAAGCTGAACGCGGTCGCGATCCGCGGGTTCGCCGAGCACGACGTTATCCCACTCGCGCGCTACTGCCGCGACCACGGCTTCGAGCTGCGGTTCATCGAGTACATGCCCATCGGCGCGGAGGCGTGGGAGCGCGACAAGGTGTTCTTCGCGGCGGAAATCCTCGACCTGATCGGCCGCGAAGTGGGCGCGTTGGTGCCGGCGAATCACGACCCGTCCGCCCCGGCCCTCGACTACGCCTACCGCGACGGCGGCGGGACCGTGGGCGTGATCGCCAGCGTGTCGCGCCCGTTCTGCGCCCAGTGCAACCGCATCCGCCTGACCGCGGACGGTAAACTCCGTAACTGCCTG
Organism: Planctomycetota bacterium; assembly: GCA_016872595.1. Classification (GTDB taxonomy): domain Bacteria; phylum Planctomycetota; class Planctomycetia; order Gemmatales; family Gemmataceae; genus Gemmata. The sequence continues at coordinate 29,926 of VGZJ01000026.1, read as the reverse complement.
TTCGCACTCGACGAGACCGACGTCCGCGGGCTGCTGCGCGACTCGCCCGTGCCCGAATCGGCAGTCGCGGACGCGCTGCGGCGCAGCGTGTGGGCCAAGCGGGAGGGCCACGAGATCAACGCCGCGACCTTCGTGAAACCCGACCGCACCATGCACGCCATCGGCGGCTAGCCGCGCCCGCTGTTGGCGTTGTGCCCGTTCGCGCCACGCGATTACAATCCCTTCACGTCGAACTACGGGAGATGCGCGGTGCCCTTTCGCGTCGGCAGCGGACACGACACACACCGGTTGGCCGAAGGCCGACCGCTGATCCTCGGCGGCGTCATCGTCCCGCACACGAAGGGTCTCGTCGGCCACTCGGACGCCGACGCGGTGCTGCACGCCGTGACCGACGCGCTGCTGGGCGCGGCGGCGCTGGGCGACATCGGCGACGCCTACCCGGACACGGACCCCAAGTGGAAGGACGCGGACTCGCGGTTGTTCCTGACGGAAACGCTCGCGCGCCTGAACCAGATGGGCTGGAAGCCGGTCAATCTGGACGTGACGATCTTCGCGCAAGAGCCGAAGCTCGGCGGGGCGAAGGCCGCGATCAAGACCAGCCTCGCGCACCTGCTGAGCCTGCCCGCGGACTGCGTGAACGTGAAGGCGAAAACCGGCGAGAAGGTCGGGCACATCGGCCGCGGCGAAGCCATCGGCGCGCACGCGGTCGTATTGATTCAACAAGGAGAAGCCGCACGATAAACACAGAGAAAAACACGATCAGACCAAAGCCGAGTTTGTCTTGAACCCTGCCTTCTGTCTGGATCGTGTCTTTCTCTGCGTTGATCGTGCGGCAAACAAATAGGATTTCTGGTATGGCCCTGCAAGTGTATTCGACGCTGACCCGCAAGAAGGAACCGTTCCACAAGAAGTCGGGCGACGCGGTCACGATGTACTTGTGCGGGCCGACGGTCTACAAGCCGAGCCACATCGGGCACATGGTCGGCCCGGTCATCTTCGACACCGTCAAGCGCTACCTCACCTACCTCGGCTACAAGGTGAAGTGGGTCGTCAACATCACCGACGTGGACGACAAGCTCATCAAGCGCGCCGGCGAACTGAACACGACGGTTCCGGCGCTCGCGGCGCAAATGACGGAGGACTACTTCGCGTGCCTCAAGGCGCTCAACGTCACCGGCATCGACTCGTTCCCGAAAGCCACCGAGCACATCGGCGGCATGATCGACGTCATCAACGCGCTCATCAAGAGGGACATCGCCTACGAGGTGGACGACGGCGTTTACTTCGACGTGAGCAAGGACGAGGACTACGGCAAACTGAGCAACCGCGACCCGGAGCAGATGGAAGCGGGCGCGCGCCTCGAACCGAACCCGAAGAAGCGCAACCCCGGCGACTTCGCGCTCTGGAAGAGCAAGCCCGGCGAGCCGGCGGAAGTGCAGTTCGACAGCCCGTTCAAGTGCGGGCGCGGTCGCCCCGGCTGGCACATCGAATGCACCTGCATGGCGATCAAGGAACTCGGCGAAACGCTAGACATCCACGGCGGCGGGTTGGACCTGCAGTTTCCCCACCACGAAAACGAACTGGCCCAAAGCGAAAGCTGGACCGACAAGCCCTTCGCGCGCGTCTGGATGCACAACGGGCTGCTAAAGATGGGCAGCGCGAAGATGGCCGGCTCCGTCGGCAACGTCGTGAACATCGCCGACCTGCTCAAGAAGCACAGCGCGGAGACCGTGCGCTTCCTACTCCTCAGCACACACTACCGCAGCCCAATCGAGTACAGCGAAGAACGGCTGGATGAAGTCGCGATGACACTCAAGGCTTTCTATCGCCTCTTTGAGCGGTATCTGGCTGCGACGGGTGAGGATTTCTATGCCATTAAACCGGACAGCAACAGCGGTTGGGAACCAAATCTCGACGAGTACGCATCCAGACTCGACCCGTCACAACATCAGGCCCGCTGGTACTACAAGGAGTTCATCGCGTACCTAAACGACGACTTCAACACAGGGGGAGCAATCGGCGACCTATTCATGATGCGCAATATCGCGAACGGTGCGGCTGGTTACGTCGAGGAATGCCAAGATACGACCGAGCGAGAAAAGCGAGTACAATCGCTGCGAGAAGTGGGCCGGTTCCTTCGCAACATGGGTGCAGTCCTCGGCCTCTTCTCGACAAAACCCGAAGAGAAGGAACTCGGCGGCGGCAACGAACTGGTCTCCGGCCTGATGCAGTTGCTCCTCGACCTGCGTAACAACCTGCGCGGGATCGCGAAGGAGGCGGCGAAGGACAACCCGCTGAAGAAGCCGCTGTTCGACCAGACGGACCTGATCCGCAAGCGGCTCGGCGAACTCGGCGTCACCCTCGAAGACCGCCCCACGGGAACGACGTGGCGCGTGGGGTAGGCGCGCCGCGTTCGCTCTCTGCGGGCAGTATCGAGCGGGGGGCTAACGCCCCCCGCTCGCCCGGAAAAGATATCGTTCCGACATTCCGGGGCGCGCGCGCTCCGGGTATCAGCGAAGAAAACCCTTCCGCGTCGGGACCGTTGCCATGCTCACGCCGCCCCCCATTTCCGTTCCCAAGCCGCGCCGCGTGCTCGGTCTCGATCCCGGCTTGCAAACCACCGGCTACGGCGTCCTTGAGGCCACCGACCGCGGGCCGCGCGTCGTCGACGCCGGCGTGATCCGTTCGGCCGAAGGGCGCGATCCTTCCGACATGGCACAGCGCGTCCGCGCCCTTTACGATGGGCTGTGTGAAGTGCTTGACGAGTGGAAGCCGTCCGCGATGGCCGTGGAGCAACTGTACGCCCACTACGAACACCCACGAACGGCGATCCTCATGGCCCACGCCCGCGGCGTGTACTTCCTCGCCGGCGGACAGCGCGACATCCCGGTGATCAGCTACGCGGCGACGAAGGTGAAAAAGCTCGTGACCGGCAGCGGGCGCGCCAGCAAGGAGCAGATGCAGCACGCGGTGGCGCGCGAACTCGGCCTCGCCGGGCCGCCCGAACCGCACGACGTGGCCGACGCCCTCGGTATCGCCCTGTGCCACTACTTCGCCACCGGCGGCACCAGCATCATGGGCGGCGCGCGCTCGGCCACCTTCACCGGCGTGAACCTCAAAGTGTTGTTCGGCGACGACCCCGACGACCTTACCGAAGTGAGCGAATCGGCATGATTACCAAGATGACGGGCGTTCTGACCCGCGCGCTCGACGAAGAGGTGCGGCTACAGGTCGGCCCGTTCGAGTACGCGGTGATGGTGCCGGAAGCCGTGCGCCGGCAGGTGCAACTGCGCGTTGGCCAAGAGATCACGTTCCACATCACGGAATACTTCGAGGGCAACTCGGCGGGCAGCCGGTTCGTGCCGCGGCGCGTCGGCTTCACCTCCGAGGCGGAACTCGACTTCTTCGAACTGTTCTGCACGGTCGAAAAGATCGGCGTGAAGAAGGCCCTGCGCGCGATGGCCTTCCCGGTGAAAACCATCGCCGACGCGATCAGCCGTCAGGACGCGAAGTGGCTCTCGTCGCTCCCCGGCATTGGCCCCACCACCGCGGAGCAGATCGTCACCACGCTCAAGCGCAAGGTCGCGCCGTTCGTGATGCTCAGCGCGCCGGCCGCGAGCGTCCCGCAACCGGACGCCGTGGTTGACGAGAAGGGGACCGCCAAGAAGGGTAAGCCCACGAAGAAGGCAGAACCGGAGCCGGTCGCGACCTCGACCGAAGCGAGCGTCGTCGAAGGGCGACTGATCGAAGACGTGTACGAAGCGCTCATGGGTCTCGGCCACAACCCGCTGGAAGCCCGCGAGCGCCTCGACAGCCTTCTCACCTGCGGTAAGCCGTTCCGCAACCTGCAAGAAGCCATCACCCTCATCTACTCCCAGAAAGGGTAAGTCTATGCTCGCGTTCCGTTCCCTCGCGGTCGTCGCGGTCCTGTGCCTCGGCGGTTCGCTGCTCGCGGACGACAAGAAGAACGAGGCCGATCTCAAGGCGCTGGTCGGCGACTGGAAGGTCGAGAAGGCCGAAATCGGCGGGAAGGACATCACCGAGCACCTGAAAGTACTGAAGTTCGACATCCGCGAGGGCGGCAAGTACACCGCGCAGGTCGGCGAGGAGAAAGACGACGCGGCGTTCACCGTTGACGCGGCAAAGGCCCCGAAGGAGATGGACGTGAAGCCGAACGGTGGCCCCCACAGGGGCAAAACCGTGAAGGCGATTTACAAGCTCGACGGCAACACCCTCACCATCTGCTACGACTACGACATCGAGAAGGGGAAGCGCCCGGAGAAGTTCGAGAGCAAGGCGGACACCATGCTCCTGCTCGTCACGTACACGCGCGGGAAGAAGTAACCGCGCTCGCCCCACTCTCACCCCACAGGAAGCGACCGATGGCGCGCGAGAAGGTGATTACCACGGTGCCGGCCGACGAGGTCAAGACGCACGACGCGGCCCTGCGCCCGAAGCTGCTCAAAGAGGTGATCGGGCAGCGCAAGGTCGCGGAGAAGTTGGAGGTCGCGGTTCAGGCGTCCAAGAAGCTGAACGAGCCGCTCGGCCACATCCTCTTCGACGGCCCGCCGGGGTTGGGCAAGACCACGTTCGCCACCGTGCTGCCGAACGAACTGGGAACGTCCATTCAGCTCACCAGCGGGCCGGCGCTCTCCAAGCCCGCGGACATGCTGCCGTTCCTCACCAACCTCGACGAAGGCTCGATCCTGTTCATCGACGAGATCCACCGCATGCCGCGCGTGGTGGAAGAGTTCATCTACCCGGCGATGGAAGACTTCCGCATCGACATCGTGCTCGGCGAGGGCATGAGCGCGCGGACCATCAGCATGAACCTGAAGCGGTTCACGCTGATCGGCGCGACCACGCGCAGCGGCATGCTGTCCGGCCCCATGCGCGACCGCTTCAAGATGCACGAACACTTGGAATTCTACAGCGTCGAGGAACTGGCGCAGATCGTCCGCATCAACGCGGCCAAGCTGAACACGCCGATCACCGACGGGGCCGCGCTCGAACTGGCGCAGCGCAGCCGCGGCACGCCGCGCGTCGCCAACTCGCGCCTGTACTGGGCGCGGAGCTACGCCGCGGCGCGGCACGACGGCAACATCACGGAGCCGATCGCGCGGGCCGCGCTCGACATGGCCGAAGTGGACCGCGGCGGCCTCGACAAGAACGACCGTAAGTATCTGGAAGTGCTGATCGAACTATACGGCGGCGGGCCGACCGGGGTGGAGGCGCTCGCGGCGACGATCAACCTCGCATCGGACACGCTCTCGGACGAGATCGAGCCGTACCTGCTGCGCGAGCAGTACATCACGCGCTCGCCGCGCGGCCGGGTGGCGATGCCGCGCGCCTACACCGCGCTCGGCAAGCTGCCGCCGAAGGCGAAGCCCGACGACAAGCAGGGCACGCTGTTCGAGTGAGCGGTCTTCTGTAGCCGGCCTCTGTGAGGCCGGAGCGTCACCAGACAAATCGCACCGGCCTCACAGAGGCCGGCTACAGAAGAAGTTGCAGTTGAAGGGAAGCGGAGAGGGGGGGATTCGAACCCCCGGTACGGTTTCCCGTACACAGCATTTCCAGTGCTGCACAATCGGCCACTCTGTCACCTCTCCGTGGGCGTCGGAACTTTCAGCATAGGCGCGCGGGCGTGCGCCGACAACTCAGCACCCGGCGCGCTTCCGCTTCTTCCCGACGCGGCCCATCGTTTCGATCTTCGCGATGTACTCGTAGGCATCCGGCACCTGACACGACGTGTCGCCCATGTCCACTTCGACCGTGCCCAGCGCCTTCGCGACCGCCTTCGCCTTCTCCGTCAGTGGCGCGACGTACGCGCCCACCGTGATGACGAAGTTGTTCAGCGCGTACCGCACGCGGTTCGGCACGGTGCCGATGTCGCTCTGCACGCGATTGAGCAGCTTCTCGATCTCGGCGAGGTCGAGATCGGTGTCGGGCTTGATCGAGAGCAGCGAGCCGTAGGTACACCAGCCGGCGTTGGCGATCTGTTCCTTCTTGCTGTCCATCCACTCCAGCGCCAGTTCGCGCCCGAACTTCGATTCCGAAGCGGCCCACGGCACCGTGAACCCGCTGATCATGTACCAGTACGCGCCCTTCACCCACTTCTGGAGTTGAGCCTTCGTGAACGCCTCGGGGTCGGCGATCATGCCCGCGAGGTACATCGCGTCCGAGTTCCCGCTGTCGTACAGTTCGAGCGCGAGCGCGTGATCGGTCTTGATCTTCTTTTGCAGCACCTTCAAGTCGCCGACCTTCACGCCGAAGATCGGCTCCTTCGCCCCGTGGCGCAGCCACGTCTTCTTGGTCTGCTCCGTCCCCAACTTCTTGAGCTGCGCGAGCACGTCCTTCGCGGTCATGTGGCACCTCTGGAAAAGACAAGAGCCGCACGATCAACACAGAGAAGACACGATCAAGACAGAAGACCGCGTTCAAATCAATCTCGGTTCTTGTCTGATCGTGTCTGTTCTGCGCTAATCGGGCGGCTCATTCTGTGCCGCCCTCACAGCACGCCTTTGATGGGTGTGCCGGTGGGGAGCATGGGGATCTCGCGGCCCTCGCGGTCGTGCAGCACGGTGGCGAGGTCGAGGCCGAGCGCGTCGTAGATGGTCGCGGCGGCGTCCGCGGGGGTGTAGGCCGCGGTCACGGGGTCCGCGCCGCGGGCGTCGGTCGCGCCGATCACCTGCCCGCCGTTCGTGCCGCCGCCGGCGAAGAAGATGCTGCCCGTGCGCCCCCAGTGGTCGCGGCCCCCTTCTTTGTTGATCTTCGGCGTGCGCCCGAAGTCCGTCAGGAACACGACGAGCGTGTCGTTCAGCCGCCCGCGAACCGCGAGGTCGTCGAGCAGCGCCGCGAACGCTCGGTCCACGCCGGCGAGGTGGTACGGCTTCTTTGCCATCTCGCAAATGTGGGGGAAGTTCTGGCTCGGCGCGTTGTGCTGGTCCCAGAGGTTCCCGTATTCGGGGTCGTACCCGTAATCGACCATGACGAACGGCGCGCCGGCTTCGACCAACCGCCGCGCGAGCAAGCAGCGGGTGCCGATTTTGGTTTTGCCGTAGCGGTCGCGGACCTTCTCCGTCTCCTTACCGAGATCGAACGCGGCCCGCACTTGGGGCGACAGCAACATTCCGAACGCGCCGCGGAACTCGTCGGCCACTGCGGACGCCGGCTCCGAGTGCTTCAGCGCGCGGTCGAGCTTTTCGCGCAGCGAGCTGCGCCCCGCGAGGCGCGATTCGTCCAGCCCCGCGCCGGGTCGCACGGCTTGCTTGGTGAACTCCTCTTCGGGCACGTCTTCTTTCACGCCAGCGGTGAAGTCCTCGTTCTTCGACTTGCCGCCGGTCATGAACGGCCCGTACTGCCGCCCGAGCCACCCGCCGACGAACAGATTCTTGGGCGGCGGGCCGGGCCGCGTGATGCCGGGCACCGCGACGTAACCGGGGAAGCCCGCGCGCGGCCCGTTCAGCTTCGACACCACGGCCCCGATGTTCGGTTCGGTGTCGATCTGCTGCAAGTTCACCATGCGCCCGCTCAGCGCGCGGGCCTGTGCCTGAAAATGGTCGTCTGTGCCCGCGGCGAAGGTCCGCACGAGCGCGATCTTATCCACTTGCTTCGCCATCTGGGGCATGACTTCGGCGAACCGCACGCCGGGGAGCGTAGTCTGAATCGTGCTCAACGTACCGCGAATCTCTTCCGGCGCAGTCGGCTTCGGGTCGAACGACTCGTGGTGCGTGACCCCGCCCGCGAGCCACAGGTAAATGACGCTCTTGGCCCTCGCGTTGTCGCGCGTGTTGCGCGCGTGCGCAAAGGGCAACACACTTGCGCCGACAGCAACGCCACCGGCACAGAGCAAATCGCGACGGGAGAGGAGCGAGAGCGGCATCGGCGGGAACCTCTGGCGAGAACCCGATTATGCGCCGGCCGCGGGGCAATTACAATCGAATGATGCAGACGATCTACCTCGATCACAACGCGACGACCCCGCTCCTGCCCGGCGTGTGGGAGGCGATGAGCGCCGCGCCGCCGGGGAACCCGTCGAGCGCGCACGCCGCCGGGCGCGCGGCGCGCCGCGCCCTCGACGACGCCCGCGAGCGCGTCGCGGCGCTGCTGGGGGCGCAGCCCGATGAGGTGACGTTCACCAGCGGCGCGACCGAGGCCAATAACCTCGCCATCTTTGGGTTCACGTCACTCGCGAAGCCGCAAGCGGCTGTCGCCTTCGCCTCTCACATCGAACACCCCTGCGTGATCGAACCGCTGCGGCAGCTCGAAGCGCGCGGGGCGAAGGTCGAATGGCTCGCGGCCGACGCGCGCGGCGTCGTTCGCGGCTCGCCATCTGCGGCTTCACTTTTCTGCCTCATGCTCGCCAATCACGAGACCGGGGCCGTGCAGCCGGTGCGCGACGTGGCCCGCACGCTGCCGCCGGGCGCGCACCTGCACTGCGACGCGGTGCAAGCGGTCGGCAAGATTCCGGTTTCCTTTCGCGACCTCGGCGCGACCACGCTTTCGCTCAGCGCGCACAAGTTCGGCGGGCCGAAGGGCGTCGGCGCGCTGCTGGTGCGGCGCGGCACGGCGCTCGCCCCGCTTACGTTCGGCGGCCACCAACAGCAGGGCCGCAGGCCGGGCACGGAGCCGGTCGCGCTCGTGGCGGGAACGGCCGCGGCCCTCGAACTCGCGGCGCGCGATCTGGAAGCGAACCGCGCAAAGGCCGAACACCTCCGGGCGCGCTTCTGGGCCGCGTTGGAACGCACCTGCGCGCCGGTCGTGCTCAACGGCCCGGAGATCGGCGCGGCCGACGTGATCCCCACGACGCTGAACGTCTCGTTTCCGGGGTGCCGCGCCGATTTGCTGCTCATGGCGCTCGACCTCGCGGGCGTGGCGTGTTCGACCGGCTCTGCGTGTTCGAGCGGCAGTTTGCTGCCCAGCCCGGTGCTGCGCGCGATGGGCGTTTCGGACGAGCGCCTGCGCTCCGCGCTACGGTTCAGCTTCGCGCCGACGCAACCGCCGGAGGAGCCCGACGAGGCGGCGCGCCGCGTGGCCGAATGTGTCGCCCGCGTACGCGGCGGATAGCGGCGGAAACACTGGAAAATCCGCGGCGCGACAGCGGTGTTTGCCCTTTTTATGCGGGGCGAAAATTGCTAAAATACACGTCGAATGAACAGCTCTTCGCGGACGCCGATTTCACTCACGGATGAGCCGCACCGGGACGCCCCGGCGACGGGTCCGCGGTGGCACGGCTTCCTCGTTCTCCCCGAAAACAAGTCGGCCGCCCGCGCGGCCCGCGCCCAGTGTCGCGCGGTCGCGGCGCACAAGCGCCCGCCGGCCGCGCCGCTCGTACTGCACGGGCCGCCGGGCACCGGCAAAACGCGATTGCTCGCGGCGGTCGCGGCGCACCTTTCGGCCGCGCCCGACGGCCTCACCGTGCGCGTCGTGTCCGTTGGCGACCTCGCCCGCGCGCCCGACGAGAGCCTAACCGACCGCGACCTGCTCGACTGCGACCTGCTCGCGCTCGAAGACGTTCAACACCTGTCCGGGCGCGCCGCGGACGCGGCCTCTGACCTGATCGACCGGCGCGCGGCCCGGCGGCGCGCGACCGTCGCCACCGCCAGCGCCGGCCCCGCGGGGCTGCCGCACCTGCCGCAGCGGTTCACCTCGCGCCTCGCCGCCGGGTTGGTCGTTCAACTGGAACCCCTCGCCGTCGCGAGCCGCCGCGCGGTCCTCGCCGACGCCGCCACCGCGAAGGGGCTGCGCCTGACCCCGGACGCGCTCGACGCCCTCGCCGAACGCGCGACCAGCGGGGTGCGGGCCGCGCTCGGCTCGCTCCAAAACTTGGCACAGGTCGCGAAGGCGTTCCCGGGTCCGATGACTCGGGCGAACGTGGAACAGGCGCTCGCCGGAACCGGGCAACCGACATCGGCCGCGCCCGGCGTTTCGGAGATCGTCAAGCGTGTGGCCGCGGCGTTCGGCGTGAAGGAAGCCGACCTACTGGGCGCGAGCCGGCTCCGCGGCGTGATGCGAGCGCGGCAGGTGGCGATTTACCTCGCCCGCGAGCTAACGGGCCTCTCGCTCCCGCGACTCGGCGCGGCCTTCGCGCGCGACCACAGCACCGTATTGCACGCCTGCCGGAAGATCGAAACCGATTGCGCGAACGATCCGGGGTTGGCTCAAACCGTGCGTGCCGTTCGCACGGTGCTGAAATGACGGCGCGCACCCTGTGGAAAACGTGGCGCGCGACTGGCGCGCGGGCTTTCGCAACTGGCGCGCACGGGTCCGAGTTACGAACACCGAACAACGGCCCCGGATCGCGCGCCGCGGGGCAACACGGGCGCGCCAGTCGCGCGCCACGTTTTCCACAGGTGCCCGCGCGAACGATTCGCTTGTGAAACAAGGCTTACGGCGCACGAACGAAGAGTGCGCGCCAGAAACCGGCTTCGCTTTACTACTGCTACTGGTTGTTAAGAATCAAGAACTAAAGGTATCTGGTTCCGCGGCCCAAGCACAACGAACAAAGACCCAAACCCACGGACGGGAAGAGGAGACGGCCATGAAGCTGACGTGTCAGAAGGACAGCTTGCTGACCGCGTGTCAGGCGGTCGCCCAAGCCGTGCCCGCACACACCACGATCCCGGCCCTCAAGAACTTCAAGGCCACGGCTCACGACGACGCACTCTTGCTCGTTGCCTTCGATCCGACACAGGGCGTCGGCATTCGCTACGAGCTGCGCGGCGTTACGGTCGCCCGCGCCGGCTCGTGCATTCTGCCGAAGGACCAACTCATCCAGATTCTGCGCGAGAGCACCGTTCCCGAAATCAGCCTCGACGCGGGGAAGGACGCGATCCACGCGCGGGCCGGCGGCCGGTACGAGATGCCGAGCCTCGACGTGAACGAGTTCCCGGACATCCCGGCGTTCGACGACGGCGGGCGCTACCACGAGGTGACCGCGGGCACGCTCCGCACGCTCATCAAGCGCACGGCGTTCGCCGCGGACAAGAAGGACACGACCGCGAAGTTCGCCCTGACCGGCGTGCTGTGGGAAGCGGAAGGGAAGACGACGCGCCTGATCGCGACCGACACAAAGCGGCTCGCGGTGTGTTCGGGGCCGGCCACCGTGTACGGCCCGGCCGACACCGTGAAGGCCGTTCACCTCGTCCCACTCAAAACGGTCGGCATCCTCGAACGGAACCTGACCGACGACAACGAACTGGTCCGCGTCGGGCTGCGCACCAACGACGCGCTGTTCCAGACCGAGCGCGCGATGATCTACACGTCGCTGGTGCAGGGCAAGTTCCCACCGTACCGCGAGATTATCTCGAAGACCAAGAAGGAAGCGACGCAGCGGATCCCGCTGCCGGTGGATGCGTTCCTGTCGCGCGTGCGCCAAGCGGCGATCATGACGGACGACGAGAGCATGCGCGTGGACATGACGTTCGACGCCGGGCGCGTCACGATGAAGGCCCGCGGCGCGAACACCGGGTCCAGCGAAGTCACGCTCGACTTGCCGGACCACACCGGCCCGCGCACCGAAATCGCCTTCGACCCGCAGTACCTGATCGAGTTCCTGCGCGCGCTCGAGGGCGAGCCGACCGTGGTGCTGGAAATGTCCACCGGCGCGCGGGCCGCGCTGTTCACTTGCGGCGACGACTATTCGTACCTCGTCATGCCGCTGACGGGCTGATTGCCTTCTGTAGCCGGGGTCTGTGACCCCGGAAGCTGAGCGTGTCGCGTAGCCCCGGCTACAGAAGGCAGGCGAGCGAGAACCAATGGCGAACGACAACAAAGGCCCGGAGAACCTCGCCGACATCCTCGGCCGGCTGTTCACGTCCCGCGGGTGGGGGCGGAAGAACGACCGGCTGCGGCTGGAGTCGGCGTGGGCGACCGCGGCCGGCGCGGAGTGGCTGAAGGACACGCAAGTTCTGGTCATCAAGCGCGGGGTGATGGAGGTCGCGGTGCGCAACGCGGTGCTGATGTCGGAACTGGCCCAGTTCCACAAGCGCGCGCTTCTCACGAAACTGCGGGCCGCCATGCCCGGTGTGACGCTTACCGACCTGAAGTTCCGCGCCGCCGCGTGGTAGCGCGAGGCGAGCGGGGGGCGTAAGCCCCCTGTTGGCTGGACAACGGAAATTACTGTTGAGATCGAACAGGGGGCTTACGTCCCCCTCGCCAAGACACTAGAGAGGACACCAACACGATGAGCACCGAGACGACGCCGGCCGTTGGGGAATACACCGAGGCTCACATGAAGAGCCTCAAGGACGCCGCCCACATCCGCCAGAACCCCGGCATGTACGTCGGGAACACGCAGTCCGCGGGGCTGCACCACCTCGTGTACGAGATCGTGTACAACTCCGTCGACGAGTGGCTCGCGGGGCACTGCAAGAGCATCCGCGTTACCGTTCACGACGACGGCTCCATTACCGTGGCCGACGACGGGCGCGGCATCCCGGTCGGCATCAAGAAGGACACCGGCAAGAGCGCGCTCGAAGAGGCGCTCACGGTCGCCGGGAACAGCGGCAAGTTCGACAACGCGGCGTACCGCGTCTCGCTCGGTCTGCACGGGATGGGCGCGAAGGCTATGAATGCGCTGTCCGAGTGGTGCGAGGTGGAGGTGCGGCGCGACGGGCGCGTCCACAAGATGGAGTTCGAGCGCGGGTACGCCACCAGCGCGCTCCAAGACCTCGGCCCCGCGCCCGCCGGCGCGCGCGGCACCACGATCACCTTCCGCCCGGACCCGCTCGCGGAGTTCTTCGGCGCGCTCGAGTTCGATTACACCACGCTCGAAGACCGCTTCCGCGAAATCGCCTACCTGTGCAAGGGCTTGGCGCTGACCCTCGTGGACGAGCGCGAGAAGCCGGATCCGAAGACGGCGCACTTCGAGTTCGTCGGCGGCATCGCCGAGTACGTCGTCTGGCTGAACGAGACGAGCGGCGAGAAGGCGGAACACACGGCGATTTACGTTCAGAAAGAGGTCGAACACACCACGCCCGAAACGCAGGGCATGGGCCTCAAGATCGCGGTCGAGGTCGCGCTCCAGTACACCAACGGCGACGACGAGCGCATCCGCTGCTACACGAACAACGCCTACAATCCCGTGGGCGGTACGCACCTCAGCGGGTTCCGCGCCGGGCTGACAAAGGCCATCAACGCCTACGGCAAGAAGGAAGGGCACTTCAAGCCCGACCTCGAAGTGAAGGGCGAGGACTTCCGCGCCGGCCTCACGGCGGTCGTCAGCCTCGCGCACCCGGACCCGCTGTTCGAGTCGCAAACCAAGATCAAGCTGAACAACCCCGAAGTCGAGGGCATCGTCAACAGCGTCGTGTACGACTTCCTCTCGGAGTACTTGGAGAAGAACCCGAAGGAAGCGACGCGCATCTGCAAGAAGGTGGCGCTGACCGCGGAGCTGCGGATCGCGGCGAAGAAGGCCCGCGACGCCCTCAAGGACCGCAAGACCGCGCTGAGCGGCGGCGGGCTACCCGGCAAGCTCTACGACTGCACCTCGCGCGAGCGCGACAAGAGCGAGCTGTTCCTCGTCGAAGGTGATTCCGCCGGCGGCAGCGCCGAGAGCGGGCGGAACCGCATGTTCCAAGCCATCTTGCCCCTGCGCGGTAAGGTGCTGAACGTCGAGAAGGCCCGCCTCGAAAAGCTGTTGGAGAACAACGAAATCTCCGCGCTCATCGCGGCCATCGGCGTGGACATTGAGAACGTGGAGGACGTGAGCAAGGTCCGCTACGGGAAGGTGATTATCATGACCGACGCGGACGTGGACGGGCAGCACATCCGCACGCTGCTGCTCACGTTCTTCTTCCGCCAGATGCGCAAGCTCATCGAGGCCGGGCACGTGTTCGTCGCGCGCCCGCCGCTGTTCAAGGTCACGCAGAAGAAGAACACGCGGTTCGTGCAGACGCGCGAAGAGATGACCGCCGAACTAACGAACCGCGGGCTGGAGGGCACGGCCCTGCGCGTCAGCGCCGCCGGGCGCGGCACCGGCACCGACCGCGCGCTCGCCGCGGCCGACCTCGCCAAGTTGCTCCCGCTGCTCGCCGAGGCCGAGACCGCCGTCGTCGGGTTGGAGCGCCGCGGGCGCACCCTCGAAGACTTCACGGCGACCGACGGCGCGTTCCCCTCGTACCACATCCGCGCGAAGGGCGGGGACCACTGGTTCCGCTCCACCGACGAGGTGAGCGCGTTCAAGACCACGCTCGCGGCCGAACTGACGCGCGAGCCGGTCGTGGGCGAGGACTACACCCTCGACGAGTGGCACGAACTGAAGGCCCTGAACCGCACGCTCGTCAAGCTGAAGGGGCTGGAGTTCGCCGCCGCGGACCTCGTGCCGCTGCCGCGCGTCGCCGGACGCGAGCCGCCCGTGCGCTTCACCCTCGAACACGGCGACAGCCGCAAGGAACTCGTGAGCCTGCGCGAGCTGCCGCTCGAAGTGCGGCGGCTGGGCGAAAAGGGCATCTCGATCACGCGGTTCAAAGGGCTGGGCGAGATGGACCCGGAAGAACTGTGGGCCACCACGCTCAACCCCGAACACCGCACGCTGTTGAAGGTGACGCTGAACGACGCCTTCAAAGCCGAAGAGATGTTCCGCACGCTGATGGGCAAAGAGGTTCAAGACCGCCGCGCGTTCATCTTCAAGAACACGCTCAAGAGCGTGGAAGAGATCGACTACGGGGCGTAGTCGTGCGTAACGTCTGAAGGTCGCAAGTCGGAAAGTCGAAGACCTGAGTTGGCGGGGGTTTCGACCTTACGACGTGCGACCTATTTGAAGAACCCGTCGAGCACGTCGGGCGGGACCGCGCCGCCCTCCATCGCCTGATTCTTGTGCGCCGCTTGGATCCGGTCGAACACCTTCCGCAGCGCGGCCTCGTGCTTCTTCAGCAGCTTCTCTTGGTCCTCTTTGCTCAACTTCAGCTTGTCGATCTTCTCCGCAGTAGCGCGGGCGCGGTCGCGGGCCGCAAGTTGCTTGTCGGGCGGTTCCTTCTTTTCGACGGTCTCGGCGTAGGCGTTCAGGTTCACGATCAGCTCGCGAATCAACGAGTCCGGCCCGCCGCAGCCGGTGGCGCACAGCAGCACCGCGCACACCACCGCCCCGGCAACGATTCGCTTCATGTCTCGCCCTCCGAAAGTCACCAAGATAGTAGTAGGAGGTCTCGGCGAACCGGATCTGAAGCGGGACCGCGCGGAGCGATTCTGTTCCGGTCCGTGGGTTGAACGCGCGCCCGAAGTCGAACCTCGTGGTTGTCGACATCAGAAAGTGATGTGCTTGCGTATCCGGCCCCGCGACCGGGAACCCCAGACGAGTTTAGAAATTGGCGGTCTGGCGCTCTGGGGGTCGAAACGCTGGAAAAACAAGCCTTTGATCCAGAGCGCCACTTCGAGAAAAGTGGCGCTCTGGGGTGGCGGACTGGCGCTCTGGGTCGGGAATTGACGATCTCTTTTTGGCAATCTGGGTCGAATCGCGCGCGCGGACTACTGCACCCGCGCGCCGGGGGGCACCTTCAGTTCAGTGCCCGCCGGGATCAGTTCCGAGGGCTTGAACTGCGGGTTCAGGTCGTAGATGTCGTTCCAGCGCAGGTCGCTGCCGAGGGTCTCGCGGGCCACGGCGCGCATCGTCATGCCGCCCGGCGGAACAACGAACGTGGTGCGCCCGCGGGCGGCGGGCGGCGGGGTGGGGTCGGCCGCGCCCCACTGCGGCGCACCGGTGCCGGTGCCGGACGGGGCCGCGCCCACCTGCCCGCCGAACTGCCGCCGCAGGACGTGTATCGGCGGCACCTCGACGTACCGCACCGCGGTCAGCGCTTGGTTCCGGTTGAACGCCCGCAGCGCCGCGGCGAACCGCCTGTCGTTGTAGAACTCTTGGCTGATCGAATCGTAGGTGTCGCTCGCCCGCGGTTCGTACAGGTCGACGTCGAAGTTCGTCTTCGGCAGCACTTCGGGCACGAACGGCTTCGGGTCCGTGGTGCCGCCGGGCTTGGTGAAGCCCGTGGGCGTGCCGACGGGCGGGAACGGGTCCGGCAACTTCGGTTCGACTTTCGGTTCGGGCTTGGGATCGAGCGGGAACACCGGCGGCGGAACCACGGGCACGCTCGGCCCGCCACCGGGCGCGGGGATCGGCGGCAGCACCGGCTCGACTTTCGGGGTCACATGCGGCTCGACCTTCGGCGGGCCGGGCGGTTGCGGAATGATCGGATCGAGTCCGCTGGGCGGCGGGACCGCGGGGACCATCGGCGCGCCGGGCAGCGGCGGGAGCGCGGGCAACTTCGGCTCGGTGCCGCTAATCGGAATGACGGGCAGAGGGGGAAGCGTCGGCTCGAAGCCCGACGGCGGCGGGAGCGGTGGCAACTTCGGGCGCTCCGGTTCAAGGACCGGCGGCGGGAACACGCTCGGCGCGGGCGGCGGCACCGGCGTGATGCCGGTCGGCCGCGCGACGGGCGAAGTCGGGAACGGCAAATCCGGTGGCGGGATCGGCGGCAGGGGATCGGGGCTAATGGTCGGCGGGGCCGTGGGCTTCGGTTGCTCCTTCGGCTCGGCGCGCGGGGTCGCGGCCCACTCCTGAGAACTGGTCGTCGCGGGCTTCGGCTGGTCCTTCGCGGGGAACATCAGGCGCAGCGCGCCGATCCCCGCCGCGAGGCTGAACACCGCGGAAGCACCGATGGTAAGCTGCTTCTTGGTGAACAGTCCCAGCCACTTTGCGGAGCCGTCCGGCGCGGGCGGGGCGGGCGTGATCGTGGACGGAACAGGCGGGGGCGCGGGCGGCTCGGTCTTGGCCGCGTCCGCCTTCGGCTCCGGTTTGGGGTCCGGCTTCGGCACGAACGGCGCGGGCAGCGGCGGCAGGGCCGCGGGCGGCACCGACCCCGGCACCGAGCGCGCGAACGACGGCTTGGGCACGTCAACGGCGATGGGATCGGTCATCCGTGACCTCACTGTTGGGTTCGATGCGCTCCGCGATGCGCAGTTTCGCGCTGCGGGCGCGGGGGTTGCGCGCGGTCTCTTCGGCCCCGGCTTCGACGGGCTTCTTCGTCACCGGCCGCCACACGGTCGCGGTGCGGAGCGCCTGCTTCACGCGCCGGTCTTCGAGCGAGTGGAAGCTGATGACCCCCACCCGGCCGCCCGGTTTCACCAGTTTCGGCAGCGCCGCGAGCAAGCGGTCGAGCGCGCCGAGTTCGTCGTTGACGGCGATGCGCAGCGCCTGAAAGACGCGCGTCGCCGGGTCGATGCCGCCCGCGCGTGGCACGCACCCGCGCACCACGTCGGCGAGGTCCGCGGTGGTGGCGAACGGGGTCGCCGCGCGTCGCTCGACGATCCGCCGGGCCACGCGCCGGCTGTGGCGCTCTTCGCCGAACTCCCAGAACACGTCCGCGAGTGCGGCCTCACTCATCCGGTTCACGAGGTCGGCCGCGGTCGCCCCGCCGGTCGGGTCGAGCCGCATGTCGAGCGGGCCGTCGGCGCGGAAGCTCAGCCCGCGGTCGGCCCGCGCCAGTTGGTCCGAACTGAACCCGAGGTCCGCGAACACGCCGTTCACCTGTACGAACCCGCGCGCGGCCAACACTTCCGTCAGTTGGTCGAAGTTCGCGTGAACCAGTTCGACCGGCAGCCCGTCAAGCTGCCCGCGGGCGAGCGCGAGCATGGTCGGGTCTTGGTCGAGCGCGATCACGCGACCCGTCGGCCCGACGCGCTCGGCGATCGGGCGTGTGTGCCCGCCGCCGCCGGTCGTGCAATCGACCCACGTTTCGCCCGGCTTCGGGGCGAGCAACTCCAGAACTTCGACCGGCAACACGCTGGCGTGAACCGGGCAGTCGGCGGGCATAGGCGGCTTCGGGGATTGAGTCAAGGCGAACGTGCCGGGGCAGTTACAGAGTATCGAACCGCGGGTTTCGTGTGGTGACCGGGTCCGTTGGCGCGGGTCCGTGCGTCCGCCGCAACGATCGGTCGCCGGCGAAGCGCTCCGATTTTACACGAGCCGCGGCGCTACCAGCGGCTGATCCCCATTTGGGCCTTGCCCTGTAGTTCGGCGCGCTTCAGGATGGCGTCGTGCGCCGCGAGTTTGTACAGGTCGCCCAGCGTGGGGTAGTTGAAGCACGTCGCGAGGAACAGGTCCGCGCTCCCGCCGGTCATCATTGCCATCAGGCCGACGTGAATCAGCTCGGTGGCCTGTTCGCCGATCACGTGGACGCCGAGCAACTTGAGGTCGTCGCGGGCGAACACCAACTTCAGGAACCCGGTCTTGTCGTTGATGATCTTGCCGCGCGGGTTCTGGTCGTAGTCCGCGCGGCCGATCACCACGGGCACGTTCTTCTCGCGCGCCTGCTGCTCCGTTAGGCCCACGGAACTCACTTCGGGAATGGTGTAGATGCCGGCGGGGAGAAACTGCGCGAGGGCCTGCTTCGCGTTCGAGCCGAAGGCGTGGCACGCGGCGACGCGGCCCTGCTCGGAACTGGTGCTGGCGAGCGCCGGGAACCCGATCACGTCGCCCACCGCGTAGATGTGCGGGGCCGTCGTGCGGAAGTGCTCGTCCACCGGGATCAGCCCGCGCGGGGTGAGGCCGAACCCGGCCTTCTCCGGGCACAGGCTCGCCGCGGCGCTCGTGCGCCCGGCGCACACCAGCAGGTGATCGACCGCCAGTTCCTTCCCGGACTTCAGCTTCAGTTCGATCTCGCCGGAGTGCGGGGCGTGGCACGTTTCGATCTGATCCTTCCACCAGAATACGATGCCCTGCGCCTCCATCGCGCGGCGCAGCCCCTCGGACAGGTCGGCGTCGAGGAACGGCAACAGCACGTCGCGGCCGTCGATGAGGTGGACGCGCACGCCGAGCGCGGCGAACATGCAGGCGTACTCGCTGCCGATCACGCCGGCCCCGACCACTGCGAGCGACCGCGGGATGCTGGTGATGTACAGCAGTTCGTCGGAGTCGTGAACGCGCCCGTGGTGGAACGGGAACACGGGCGGGCGCACCGGCGTGGAGCCGATGGCGACGACGATCTTGTCGGCGCACAGGTCGGTGTGGCCGCCGGGCGGCGACGGGTGGGTCACGCGCACGGTGTTGGGGTCGAGGAACGCGCCGCTGCCGCGGTACACGCTCACCCCGTAGCGGTCCAGCAGCGTGCGCATCTGGTGCGCCTCGCTGGCCTTCACCGCGCGCTCGTGGCGCACGAGGTCTTCGATCTTGGCCTGCCGGCGCACCGACACGTCGACGCCGACGAGCGCGCGGGCCTTGACCCCGGAAATGGCGAGCGCGGTCTCGCGCAGGGTCTTGCTGGGAATGGTGCCGGTGTTGACCGCGGCCCCGCCCACAACCGAGTGGCGCTCGACGAGCGCGACGCGCTTGCCGAGCAGCGCCGCGGTGTCGGCCGCGGCCACGCCGCCCGGTCCGGCTCCGATTACGATGAGGTCGAAGCGCGTCGGGGCGGGCATGGCGGTGGCTCCGGTGGGTGTGCCCACATGATACCCGCGGGCGCGCCGGTGTCACGTTACTGCTTCGGCGGGGGCGGTTCGGGCATGGGGCCGCGCTTCTTGATCGCCCCTTCGACCTTACCGATGGCGGACGCGAACACCGCGTTCTTCGGCTCCAGCCGGCTCGCTTCCTTGATGGCGACGAGTGCCCCGTCGAGGTCGCCGACGTCCACGAGTGCGACGCCCAAGTTGAAGTGCACCCCGGCGTTCTTCGGGTCGCGCCGCACCGCCTCGCGGAACGCCGCGACCGCGGCCACGAACTCCTTGTTGCGCGCCAGTGCGATGCCGAGGTTGTTGTGAACGTCCGGCAGCGCGGGGTCGAGTCGGGCCGCGTCGCGGAACGCCGCGCTCGCGCCGGCCCAGTCCGCTTTCGCCTTCAGCCCGAGGCCCAGATTGTAGTGGGCTGGGGCCAGCTTCGGGTCGGTGCGGATCGCCGCGCGGTACTGCTCGATGGCCCCGTCGCGGTCCCCGGTGTCGCTGAGTACGGTGCCGAGGTTCACGCGCGCCCCGGTCAGGTTCGGGTCCAGTTTGAGCGCCGCGCGGTAGCTGGTAATCGCTTCGGCCTTGTCGTTCCGGGCCGACAGCGCGTCGGCAAGACTGAGGTGCGCTTGCGCGAGTGCCGGGTCGATGCGGAGGGCCTCGCGGTAGCACGCAATCGCCTTGTCGCGCTGGCCCTGTTTGCCCCGAACGAGACCGAGGTTGAAGTGCGCCGCGGCCAGCTCGGGGTCGAGGCGGATGGCCTCCGCGTAGGCGGTCGCGGCCCCGTCGTGATCGCTCTTCCCAGCGAGCACGTTCCCGAGGTTGTTGAACGCGGCGACAAGCGCGGGATCGAGCCGGGTGGCCTCGCGGTACGCGGCGAGCGCGCCGTCGGTGTCGCCGGTGTTCGCGAGCGCGTCGGCCAACCCGACGCGCGCCGCGGCGTTCCGCGGGTGGGCCGCGACCGCCGCTTGGTACCAGCGCAGGCGCGCGCCGGCGCTGCCGGCACGGTCGTGCAAGTTGCCGAGCAGCATGAGGAGCGCGAGCGCGTCCGGCCGGGCGCGCAGCGCGACCTCAAGAACCTTGAGGCGGCGCGTAACCGGAATCGCGTCCATGTAGCCCACCGCCGCGGCGAATCGCGCGGGCTGCTGCTCCACTTGCGGTTGCGCGATCAGGTCCACGACTCGCGCCTTGTCGCCGGCGCGGAGGGCCGCGCGCACCCCGTCCCGGTACGCATCGGGATCGGCCTCGTGCAGCATGTCGCGCAGCCAGTTCGACTGCTCGAGCGCGAGCCAACTGTCCAGCGCGGTGAGCACCTTGTCGGCGACGAGCGACTGCCTCACGCGGGCCGCGGCGTCTTTCGGGGCGACCTGATGGCCGAACATTTCGGCGTTCCCGAAGGTGTCGCGCCAGAGCGCGACGATCTGGAAGTTGGCCGGGAGGTTGCCGTTGATCGGGCTCCACGCGAAGCGGTCCACGGCGTCGAGCTTGGCGAGCAGGACGAAGTCGGCCCGGCACCGGGCGAGCCGCGCGGCGACGGGTTCCCCGCCGCCCTCTTTCGCGCGGCGCTCGGCCTCCGCGAGCGCGACCCCCGCGGCCTCCGTTTCCCCGCGCCGCAGGTGCTGCTCGCAGCGGCCCGCGAGCGCGGCGATGGCGTCGCCGTTGCGCGCGAGCCGGCTCCGCTCGTCCGCGGCGCGGCGCTCGTCGTCCAACTGTTGCCGCAGGTCCGCGGCCCGCTTCTCCCCGTCGGCGCGCTCTTGTGCGGCCCGCGTTTCGGTCTCGGTTCGGTCCCGTTCGGCGGCGCGCGCGCGGCTCTGGCGGTCGGCCCACCAGCCGAACGCGCCGAGGCCCGCGAGCAGCAGCGCGACGGTCCCCACGAGCGCCGTTTGCGCCCGCCGCCGCTTCCGCTGTTCGAGGGCCTTCGCCTCGGTCGAGGCGCGCGACAACTCGGCGGCACGCAGGCGCTGCTCGACCCCGGCACGGTACGCGGCCACCAGTTCGGCGACGTCCGCGCCGTCCGCGGGCCGGTCGTCCGGGTCCGGGGCGAGGCACCGCTTGGCGAGGGCTATTAGCTCCGGGTCCGCGCCGCAACCGTCGAGCCGCGCGAACGCACCGGACAGGTCGCCGGCGGCGGCGCGGCGGATGGTCTGCTCGCCGCCGCCGGTGAAGGGCGGTTTGCCCGTGAGGATCGCGCAGAGGACGCCGCCGAGCGCGAACACGTCCGACCGGCACCCGACGCGCGCGGTGTCGCCGCGGGCCTGTTCGGGCGACATGTACGCGGGCGTGCCCATCACCTGCCCGGCGACCGTTCGCGGGTCGGTCGATTCGTCCGTGGGTTGGTGGACGGTCGTTCGGTTCGCGTCGGCGGGCGCGCGAACCCGCGCGGCGGGTGCTCCCGGTTCGGCCGGCTCCGCGGTGTCGAGTTGCTTCGCCAAGCCCCAGTCCATCACCTGTACCTCGCCGAAGTCGCCGACCATGACGTTCGCGGGCTTCAGGTCGCGGTGAATGATCCGTTGGGTGTGGGCGAACGCGACGGCCTGCGCGATCTGCTCGAACGCGGCCACGAACCGCCCGCGCCCGTCGGCCGGGTCGGGGCGCTGATCGAGGAGCGCGTCGAGGGTGTGCCCGTTAATCAGCTTCATCGCGAGGAACGGGCTGCCGTCGGCGAGCGCGCCGCGGTCGTGAACGGGCGGAATCCCCGGGTGCTGTAGCTGGGCCGTGATTTGCGCCTCGGTCGCGAACCGCCGCGCAACGGCCGAGTTGGGATCGAAGCGGTTCTGGAGCACCTTCACCGCGACCGCGCGGTTCAGCACGGTGTCGGTCGCGCGGTACACGATGCCCATACCGCCGCGCGCGAGTTCGGGGCCGATCAGGTAGCGCTCGGGCCGTACGGGCGCGAGAGCCGGGGCGAGTTCGGCCGGTTCGGGGTCGAAGCCGGTAGTCGCAACGGGATCGTTGGGCACGGGATACCTCCGCACGGGTGGCGCGCGTCTGGTAACAGTTCGGCCGAACGGCCTTCGTACCGCGCCACCGCAAGTCGGGGTCGGGTCACTTCGGCAGCGCGGACCCGAAGAAGCGGAGCCAGTTGCCGAAGAAGTAGGCGTCGATGTCGGCGCCGCTGTACCCGCGGCGCGCGAAGATGTCTTCGAGCTTGTGGACGTCGGTGATGGTGTCGAGGTCGCGCGGGGTCTGCTCGGTGCCGTAGCCGCCGTCGAGGTCCGTGCCCAGCGCGACGTGCCTCGTGTTGCCCGCGAACTGGCAGATGCGGTCCACGTGATTGACGATGGCTTCGAGGCCGACCACTTCCGGCTGCGTCTTCCCGCGCACCCAACCGGGGTACATCATCCACGCATCGAACGCGGAGCCGATCACCGCGTTCCGCTTGATAAGCTCCTTCACCTGCTCGTCGGTGAGCTGCCGGTCGCCGGGCACGAGCGCGCGCAGGTTGTGATGGCTCGCGAGCATCGGCCCGTCGTACACGTCCATCGCGGTCCAGAACGACTGGTCCGAAAGGTGCGTCACGTCGAGGATCATCCCGACCTTCATGAACTCCTTCAGCAGTTGCACGCCGGCCGGGGTCATGGGGCCGTCGGTCGCGGTGCCGTAGGCGTACTGCCCGCGGCCGTAGTGCGCCGGGCCGACAGCGCGCAGGCCGAGGTCGAACCAGTGCTGCGTCTGTTCGGGTGTAACGATGGGGTCCGCGCCTTCCATGCTCAGGATGATGCCGAGGGGCGTGCCGTCCGGGTTCGCTTCCCATGCGGCCCAGTGCGCCGCGAGATCGCCGCGCGTGTAGAGGAACTTGAGGAAACCTTGCGATTCAAGCAATCTGTAGTAACCGAGTGAGCCGTAGCAGTGGGCGTAGGCGATCTGCTGGGTGGCGTAGTCGATGTCGCCGCGCTTGAAGCCCCAGCGCTCGGCGGCGTCCGGCCCGCTGCGGGCGAGCACGGTCGCGACGCACACCGGCACGCGGCACCGCTTCAGTTCCGGCAGCGTGAGCGTGTTGCGCCCGCGCCCCTTGATGTCGGTGAAGTCCTTTTCGATCTCGCGCAGCCGCGCGACCGGGAGCATCAGGTCGCGGTTGTAGTTGAGCGCGTTGAGGGCGAGGTCGAGGTGGGCGTCGATCATCGGGCGCATGTGGCACACGCGGGGGGAAGAGGAAGGCGGGTGCTGTCGGTTATATGCGCCCGCGCGCCCGGGGTTGAACCCCGGGCTATTTTCGGTGACGCCGTTGGCGTCACAAAACCAGCGCCGTCGTATTGGCCCCAGCGGGGCCACCGTGCAATAGCCCGGGGTTTCAAACCCGGGCGGGTGGGTTCACGCCGTCGCCGGGGCCGGGGCCGGGGCCGGCGCGGGTGCGGGCGGAACCAGCGGTGCGAACTTGAGCCGCGGGAACAGCACCATCGCCACGATGAACACGCCGATGGCCTCGGCCGTGAGCAAGACGCCCTGAAGCCGCGGGAACGTCGCGGCCAGCATGGTCACGGTCAGGATCGCCGCGGCGGGCGTCACCACGCCCGCGAGTGCCAGCCGCGCGCCCATGAGGGTGACGGCGCGCACGCCGATAATCAGCAGCGCGACCCCGGCCGACGCCGCGACCGCCGCGCCCAGCGGGATGAACTCTTGCGCGAAGTACATCAGCGGGTACGCACCCGCGAACGTGCCCACCGTGAGCAGCAGCATCCAGCGGTCGAACTTCGTCACCTCGAACGCCTGCGCCACCAGCCCGACGAGCAGGCCGAAGATCAACACGCTGAGCGGGCCGAGCCACGTCAGCTCGCCGAGCCGGTCGATGGGCGAGATGCCGAGCACATCCAACCGCACCGGCTGGCCGAACAGCAGTTGCTTGTAATCCCACGTGTACACGGTCGCGCCGGCGGTGCGCTCGAGGCGCGTCGGCTGTAGCGACAGTTCCAGCAGGCGCACGTCGGAGCCGTTGGCCGTCAGGGTGATCTGGAACTGATCGAGGCTCCCGCCGGGCGGCACGGACAGTTCGTACAGCCCTTTGCCCACGGCGCTGTACGTCACCTCCATCGCGGTCGGCTGGTCGAGCGTGCCGCGCCACACGAGTTTGCCGTCGCGCAGGCTCACCGCGGTACTCGGCTTGCCGTCCGCGGTGATGGTGAGGTCGGCGAGGGAGATCGTTTGTGGTGGGAGCGGCAGTTCCAGTTCGCACTCGCCCGCGGCCTCGGTCGGCTTCTGCGCGCGGAGCTTCCCGGTGAAGCGGGCCTCGTAGATGGACTCCGGGGTCGCGGTGCCGACGCTGAGTTTCGGTGTCAATTCAACGTTCGCCACGAACAACGACACGCGGGCGCGGGGCCGCGGCGCGGGCGGCTTGGCCGGGTCCGCGCCCTTCGGCGCGTCGGCCGCGGCGTGCGGAACCGCCTCGTGCTGCTGCGGTGCCCCGCTCGCGAGCTTCTTCGAAACGGCCGCCTGCCGCACTTTCTGCACGGCCGGGAGCAGCATCCCGATGAGCACGGCGATGACCGCCACGACGACCAACAGTTCCATGAGCGTGAACGCGCGGCGCGACGAATGAGACATGGCGAACGCCTCCGTCGGTGTGACGCGGGCGCGAGGGTGACGTGAGCGCCCGCCAGAGGTGTAACGTCGGCCGGCGCGAGCCATTCCAGCGCCGTCACCGTAGTCCTCACGCTACGCGTAAGGACCGCTGGGGTGTGGAGTCGCGCCGGTCCGCGCCCATCGCGCCTACGCCCCCGGACCTCGTGCGGAGCGTGAGGACTACGGTGTGCACGGCGACCCCGTTGGGGCCAGCAAGACGCCGCGGGGTTCGCGCTCGCCGCCGGCGCGCGGGGCACTTACAATCCGCCTCGTGTCTCCCCTTCGCACGAGGCCCGTCCCATGTTCCGCCTGTCCGCCCTCGCCGCGCTTGTCGCGGTCGTGGTGTTCGCCCCCGCGGCTCGCGCCGACGACACCGAGTTCTTCTTCAAGCCCAACGACCGCGTCGTCTTCCTCGGCGACAGCATCACCGCGCAGTACCAGTACTCGAGCTACATCGAGCTGTACCTGACGACGCGGATGCCGAAGGGGAACTTCACGTTCCTGAACGCCGGGATCGGCGGCGACACGGCCAACGGCGGCGCGGGCCGGTTCCAGAGTCACGTGCTCAACGAGAAGCCGACCGCGGTCACCATCAACTTCGGGATGAACGACGGCGGGTACGGCAAGTTCAACCCGGACGCGAGCAAGCGGTTCGCCGAGCGCACGAGCGCGATGCTGGACATGGCGAACAAGGCCGGGGTGCGCGTCGCGCTGCTGTCGCCGAACGCCGTGGACCGCCGCAACAAGAGCAACGGCAAGGAGTACGTCGAGACCCAGAAGCAGTTCTACGCGCCGCTCAAAGACCTCGCGGCCAAGCACAAGACGAGCTTCGTCGATCAGTACGCGATCACCCGCGCCGCGACCGACAAGATGGAGATCGACGACCCGACGGCGAAGAAGGCGGTGCCGTACTACGACGGGTTCCACACGTCGTCGCCCGGCGGCATGCTGATGGCCCACTCGATCCTCACCGGCCTCAAGGCCCCGGCCGCTGTCAGCGATGTCGTCATCGAGAACGGCAAGGCGACCCCGACCAAGTGCAAGGTCGAAGACCTCGCGGGCTTCCCGAACGCTTCGGGCGTGAGCTTCACCCGCACCGACGACGCGCTCCCGATGCCGGTGCAGAAGGACTGGCTGCCGATGCTGCCGTACACGAACGAGCTGCGCGACCTCAATTACTACGGCCTGACCGTGAAGGGGCTGAAGGCCGGTGACTACACCGTGAGCATCGACGGGGTCGCGGTGGGCAAGTACAGCGCGAAGCAACTGGCCGACGGGGTGAACCTCGGCACCGTGACCGCGGGGCCGGTGTGGGAGCAGGGCAACAAGGTGCTGCAGGCGATCAACGCAAAGAACCAACTGGTGTCGCAGCGGTTCTTCGGCGTGGTGATGTTCAACGCCCCGGACTGGCTCGCGGACGTGGCGAAGGAGCGCAAGCCGCTGGAGCTGCAAAAGCGGATGGAGAAGATCGACGCGGCGCAGGCCGACATCTACAAGCTCGCGACCCCGGTCGCGCGCAAGTTCGCGGTCAAGCCCGCGGAGTAAGCGCACTATCGGCGCGTAGCGACGCGCCAGAGTAGTAGGCACACTCCGTGTGCCTACTACTCTGGCGCGTCACCCTTCCCCCAACAGCAAATCCAGCATCCAGCAGCCGCGGACGTGGGTAGCGGTCGCGTCGCGGCAGTGGTTCAGCACGTCGTCGGTGGCGCAGCCGGCGTCTTGCAGCGCGTCGGCCAGAATCGGCATCCGGTCGAACGCCTTGTCGTCGTAGATGCCCTGCGCGAGCAGAAGCACGTCGGTGGTGAGCCAATCCGGGTCGAGTTCGACCGGGCGGAACGGGTTCCCGAACAGCTCGCGCAACAGGTCGCTCTGGCGCTGGAACGCGGTCTTCCACGACGGGCCTTGCTGCGACGCCACGCCCACGGTGCGGCGCATCGCCTCCTCCGCGTCGCGGTCCATGAACACGTTCAGATAGCGGCGGCGCGGGCCGCGCCCGGTGTCGGCCCACTTCTCCAACTGGTTCATCCGACGCAGGAACTCGGCGCGGGCCGACTTCTCCAAAATGAACGGCAGTTGGCCCAGCCAGAACCCGTGCATGAACAGCCGCCACACGCGCGGCGTAGCGCGCGAGTGTTTGCGCACCAACTCGAACATCGGGCGCGAGTCGCTGCCGGTCAGCCAGTCGTGTTCGGTCACGGGTCACGCCCCCGCGGTGTACAGCTTGCGCTCGCGAACGTACTCCTCGACCGCGCGCGGCACCATGTACCGCACGCTCATGCCGTCCGCGACCGAGCGGCGCAACTCGCGACTGGCGAGGTCGATGGGCGGGCACGCCACGAACTTCATGCGCACGTCGGCCTCTGGCACGCCCAGCGCCGCGGCCAGCCGCTCCGCGGTCCACAGCATGACGCCCGGCCGCGGCACGACGAGCAACCCGGCGCGGGCGATCACCTGTCGCGGTTCGTACCAGCCCGGCAGGTCCGGCAGGCAGTCCGAGCCGAGCAGCAGGAAGAACTCGTTGCCGGGGTGCCGCGCGTGCAACTCCGCGAGCGTGCGCGCGGTGTAGCTCGGTTCGGGCAGTTCCTTTTCGATGCGGTCGATGCGGAACCCCGCGTGCCCGGCGGTTGCCAGTTCGAGCATCTCGCACCGCTGCTCGAACCGCGTCACGCCCTTGTCCTTGTGCGGCGGGTGCGCGCTGGGCACGAACCACACTTCGTCCAACTTCCCCTGCGCGCGGCACTGCTCCGCGAGGATCAGGTGCCCGACGTGAACCGGGTCGAACGTGCCGCCGAAGATGCCGATGCGCATGGCTGATCGCCCAAAGCAGAATGGCCACAAAAAAGCACAAGAGTCACAAGATAGCAGAAGGCAGAAGAGTTTTGACGGGATGGCCAAGATGAAGCGGGATGAAGAGAACGGCACGCTCTTCGATATCGTGGTTCATCCTGTTCATCCTGTCAAAACTCTTCTGCCTTCTGCTATTGCTGCTGTCTTCTTTTGTGGCTTTTGTGCCATTTCGTGGCCATTCTTCTTCGCGGGTGTTCGTCGGGATTGACCGCGGCGCGGGCCGCGGTACAAGGCTCGCCATTCGCACGGAGGCCCGCATGGTCGCATCCTTACTGATGGTCGGCGCGCTCGCCGCCGCCTACGAACCGGAACCTGACGTTCACACAGTTCCCGGCCCCAACTTCCAAATCCCGTGCAAGCTCGCCGCGCTCAAGGACGACGCGAAGAACGTGGACAGCGTTCGGCTGTTCGTCTCGCGCGACCGCGGCCAGATGTGGGAGTTGTACGAGACGATTACGCCCGACAAGACCGCGTTCACGTTCTGCGCGAAGAAGCCCGGCGAGTACTGGTTCACGGCACAGGTGAAGGCGAAGGACGGCACGCTGAACCCGGCGAACCCGGCCGAGTTCGCCCCGATGCAAAAGGTCCGCGTCGCCACCGGCACCGAGTCGGACCCGCTTCCGCCACCGTTCCCGACACCGGCGGTGCAGCCGCGCCGTGCGGCGGATCGGGAGGTCGCCGAACTCGAGGACGACCTGACCCGCGCCGAACTCGAACTGATTCGCAAGGAGATTAAGCGGCTGACGGAGGAAACCAAGCTGACGCCCGATGTGGAAGCGAAGATCGACCGCTTACGCGCACGACTGCGCGACCTGCGCGAGCGGTTGTGGCCCAACCGCCCCAGCGCCGCGCCGCCGCTGACCTTCCCCGACCCGCTGCCGCCCCTGCCCGCGCCGAAGCCGGACGACGGCCGGTTGCCGTCGTCGGCGTTTCCGATCGACCCGCTCATTGTGCCGGTAGTGCGGCCCGTAGCGCCGACGCCGCGCGCTCAGGGGCAACGGTAACGATGTGCGCCCCGAAGCCCCACTCCAACCCGGCCGGGCGCGCCGTTCGCGGCATCAGTTCGATGTGCCAGTGGTAATGGGGCAGGTCGCCGGCGCGCAGCGGCGACGTGTGCAGGAACCAGTTGTACGCCGGCGCGCCGGCCACGGCGTCGAGCGCCCGCAGTACGCGCCGCATCAGCCCCGCCAGTTCCAGCGCCGCGCCGTCAGCAATCGCTTCGTAGCATGGCGCGTGCTCCTTCGGCAACAGCCACACTTCATAGGCGAACCGCGGCGCGTAAGCCGCGACCGCGACGAAGTACGCCGTTTCCGCTACGACGCGCGTGCCGTCCGTGCGCTCGCGCTCCACAAGTTCGCAGAACACGCAGTGGCCGGCGCGCGCGAAGTGGGCCTCCGCGCCACTGAGTTCGGCCTGAAGGAGCCCGGGCACAACGGGCAGCGCGATGAGTTGCGAGTGCGTGTGCGCGATGGACGCG
Organism: Planctomycetota bacterium; assembly: GCA_016872595.1. Taxonomy (GTDB): domain Bacteria; phylum Planctomycetota; class Planctomycetia; order Gemmatales; family Gemmataceae; genus Gemmata. Next base: position 621 of record VGZJ01000026.1, on the reverse strand, counting down.
CCCGCTTCCGCCCCGACGTTCTTGAAGACGGCGACGTGCGCCAGTCGCGGGTCGGCCGCGTGCGCCGCCAGCCGCGCGCGGTACGCGCACAACACGTCGCGCTGGTGCGCGTCGGAGAGGTCGGCCGGGTTCTCGACGTGTTCGGGGCAGTCGATCAGCACTTCGGCACAGCCATAAGCCGCTTGCGGCTTCGCGAGCGTTTGGAGCGCCGGAAACTTGTTGGGTACGACGCGGAGCCGCCAGCCGGGACCGTTGGGCGCGGAGCCGGCGGCGCGGAGCGCGTACACCTCGTGCGGGGTGTCGTGTTCCGCGCCCTCGCAGAACGGGCACGCGAGCGCCGCGGCCGGGCCGCAGCGCGGCCGGGCGTCGCCCAGTTCGTGCGGGCGCGCCGCGCGGGCCGGGGCGACCACCGCCCACCGGCCCGTCACCGGGTCGCGCCTCAGTTCGGGTTCGTCACTCATAGGAGTCGCTCGGCGCGACCGCGCCGATTCAGTAGACTCGTTGCGCAATAGGTGTTGGTTCAGTCGCACTTCGGCCAGACGATCCTGTGTGGTCGTTACCCGTACATCCGGTTGTGGAGTCCGGCGACGTTCTTCATCATCACCGTGTGACGACGGGGCG